>CAZBBC010000025.1:11574-41288 GCA_964489835.1 uncultured Calditrichota bacterium | reverse complement strand
TTTGATATTCTGGTGATAACTGCTAAGGATTATTGTTTTAACCGGACACTCATGAATTTGGATGATTCTTTGTTGACGCATATTATAAATATCTTCTACCAGGCCGATTTATATGAAATCAATAGATAAGCGGTCAGATAAAGTAATAATCCAACCATCAGACCAAAATTAAGACCAAAAGAGAAAGCAATCAATACAATGAATGTAGAGCCCAAAACAGAGGCGGTTCCATTCACAGCGAAACCCCAATCGACCAAAGAACCGACTCTAAGGGCCGCTTTTGGAAACGGCAGACCCATAAAAAATCCCAATGGGGTAATGATAACCGCGGTAATGCAGATCCTGGTAAATTCCGGTAAATCCCCGAAAATATAAATAAGATGTTTAAATATAAAAATATCCAATAATATCCATATCATAATCGCCGGAAAAACGATTTTATTATCAATTTTGCGGGCAAAACGGCTGCCGATCCCTGAACATACTAAAAGTGTTAACAAGATAGTAATGATACTATAAACAGATGGGCCGATAAATAGTGTATATTTTTGGATAAGAATAATTTCAATACTCATAAAAGCTAAACCAATTACAAAGAAGTATAACCAGGGAATGACTTTTAATTTTTCACCCTTGCGGAGATAAGGTATCAGATTCAGCGGGATAAATAAGACAATAACTACAACAAGGATAATAGCGATAATCAACTGTGAAAGCGGAAATCCCAGCCAATCGCTATAACCGGCAATCTTTTCCATTTTATGAAAATCCAGATTTTTCCACAAACCCATTTGGGCAATAAATGGTCGGTTGTCATCCGTGGGAGAGATATCAACACTGGCTGAATCGGTCATCTGTTGCCAACCCTTAATAACCATTTGATTATAAAGACCATTTTCCAATGAGTCCGGAGCGGGATAAAGGAGATATGCATATCGGAAGTCCTGACGCGGATAATTACCCCAGGCTTCTTCAAAAAATTTATCGCTCAGTGGCTGTCTGGATATCAAGAGCATTTTTCTTCTCATATTTTTTAAGTTATAAACAGCAAAATGCGATTTAATATCATCCACACCCAACTGATTCAGGGCATCGATCACTTCATTTACCAGACGAGGCATGAATGCCTGATGTTCCATAAGCATATAGCCATTTTCACTCAAAGCATTCCAATAATCTATAAATGCCTCAGTCGTGTACAGATAATTCTCTGCCAGAGCAAAAGCGCCGGAAGCCAGCGCTGCAAAAGAATTTGAGCTGAAAGAGTATATGAGATCGAATTTATTGGTAAATCTCCGGACATAAGCCCGGGCATCTTCAGAAATAACAACAACCCGTGGATCCTTGTAAATGTAACCGGAGAATTCTGCCAATTCACCGTCTTTCATTAATTCGTTCAGATGAGATATTACTTCCACCGCATGGATTTCTTTCGCACCATCCTGAAGTGCCTGATAAACGTCCTGTCCGCCCCCGGCGCCTAAAGATAAAAAGGTGGAGGAATCGGATTTTTGAATCAGGTACTCAACAATATGAAAACCAAATTTCATAGAATCCGGATAGTCCCAGTTTCCATCAAAGCGATTGACCCCCATATTGGCTGCATTATCGATATTTATCCTGCGGTATTTCTCGCCATAATCATAAATCTTTATTTTGGACATCGCATCCCAGTGTTTATAAATTATCGGCATTTTTTCTTCCCGTTTTACCTCGAGTATGTCTTCTGAAAAATATCCGAAAAAAAACAAAACGATGACCGAAACCAAAACAATCATTTTCTGCCACTTTGTACTTAGAAAAAAAGCGAGAATCAGAACAGGCAAAGCGGACACAAATACAGTCATTGGCGTGCCGATTGAATTCATCAATATAACAACGAAAAATACCCCGGCACCAGAACCAATCAGATCACCCATGTATAAGCGAGGTATTTCTTTATGATTATTCTTGAATATAAGAGCCAAAGCAATGCCACCGAAAAAGAAAGCACTGCTTAAAATCACCAACGTAAAAATTAACTTACCAACCATTATAACATCTGCAAAAATTACAGAGAAATCGAGTCCCAGTTGAAAAACAAACGGTGGACCTAGAATAGCTGAAAGACCTGTTAATAAAAATATGGTACCAAGATTTTCTAGATGGTTGAGTGATTTGAATAAACGCACAGATAATGCTCCCAAACCAAGTCCGGCAATGGCCAGTGAAAGAATTAGAAAAGCAAAGGTATAAAAAAATTCTGCTGAAAAAATGCGTGTCCAGACCAACTCCAGAGAAATAAGTGAAAGGGACAATACGCCGACTATAGTGATTTTACTGATTTTCATAGCCACTCCTATTCAAGATGACAAAAAATTGGCGTGCAATAACAAACCTTAAGTATACAAGAATATCTTTTAGCACAAATTATTCAAGATCCTGAGCGGTTTATGCTATTATATAAAAAACTTTGTTCTTTTAGCAAAAATTTTAAAAAATTTTGTCCACGAATTATCCGTCGAAGCCGGATCAGGCGCAGACTGACACAAATTGACACGGATTTTATTTAAAAATTATTATTGTTTTAGTTTTAATCCGTGGAAATCAGTGAAATCCGTGGACTATTTATTTTTGTTTGCAGCTAACGGCTGCGGTATGAATAGGCCAGGCAAGATTTTTTTTAAATTGTATATTCCGGTATTTGATCCATTGAATAATGAAAAGACAATAAAAATGAATTAATAGTGATACGCAATTTATTAAAAATAGTTGAGGATAATAATAAATTTCATAGGGGAATTATAAAAGTGACATACATCGTCGATCTGTATGAACTGGCAATATGAAAAAGATAGTTGGAAATATTTCCACCCAATTTTTCCAGAAATAATTGGATATAACGACTTTCCGCCTGATTTTAATTTCTAGAATTATTGTACCAGTTAAAAAAAAGTGGTGGATGCACACGGCATCCACCACTGTATTCCCTTACTGATATAAATTGACCCTGGTATTTTTCTCTCCACTGGAAATAATCAATTCCGTTGAGCCATCAAATGAAATTTGATAAATCTTTCCTTTATAAGTAATCGTTCCATTACCGGAAGCATCCGGTGATAAATAATAGTCCGCTACTAAAATGGGTTTATCGCCGGGTGTATAGGGCAGGGCAAATACCTCGTAATGAATATGGGCACTTCCATCAAAATAATACTCCGCATTGATTGTAATATAATATTCATTCCAGGTTAACCATTCACCCACCAGGGTTGATCCTTCCTCGTTTTCTGTGATTGTAAATTCTCCATGGGCACCGTTAGGTTTATACACTGTGAGATCAGTCGTTTTAATGCCAGCTACTTTTTGACTTTCTAAGGATACATGGGATGAATCCATGCGACTGGAACTGAAATATATAATTTCCTCATATTCAGCATTAAAAATTGAATCCGGCAGGGTTAGTGATACAGACGCGGATTTATAAATTTTATCCACATATCTTCCTTCGGGAAAGTCAATTGTTTCCGTGTAAGTTCCCTGTAGATCATCCTCAACACTATTGAACGATCCGGTAACCATTGTACCATCACGCAATTGTCTGGAGAATTCTCCAGTGTGATCGGGGAAAAAAGTGACACTGCGATAGGATGTTTTACCGTCACGGAATTCAAAATCTTCACGTAACATCCCTGATTCTTCGGGATTAATATCGATAAATTGATGCAGATGAATTAAAAATCGATCCGGATGATAAAAAGCCTCATTAGTAACCTCTGCCCCGGTAATTTGGGTACCATTAAAATGAGTGACCTTTAATGAGGAATTAATCTTTTGCACAAAATATTTTGACTCAAATAATTGCTCCCGGAAAAGGTCTCGTAATATATCATCACTGGGATCAAAAATCGTATAATTAACGTTAACGCTCACCACCAGGGAATCATAAATAATTTTACGCCAGGCAGGAAATTTATATTTCACTTCATAATATGTTGCATAGCCGTTATCGGAATTATAATACAGCGCGATTCTTTTTCCTCTTATGGTATCGTCAATATAGATAAGCAGTGAATCTCCGCTGCGTTTGGCTAAATGGTTTACTTCCGTCAAAGAGGAGGTTGCATCCTGCCACAAGCGAAGCGCTTCTGTTTTTAATGTCTCTATACCTGACAAATCACCAATGCCTTCATCCTCAAGATACTGTGAATTTTTAGTCAAATCCTCAATATCTTTTCCGGAACTGATAATCCGGGTTACCTCCAGGCCAAACGCAGTCTGCTCAGCAAGCACTCCGTCAATAGCGAGTTCATCATCTGCGACTGTGGGTTCTTTCTCACAACCCAACAAAAATATCCCGACAAAAATAAACAATAATAAAATCCATCGTTTGTTCATGAGAGCCTCCTATAAATAATTAATACTATAAGAGAAAGTGATAAAACCTGTGCTAAAAAATAAATTATGGTCCTAATTCTATTATCAGCAGGAAAATGTGTTTATTTAATACAACTACGTGGTTTTTATACCACCAATTAATGGAATGTGAGATCATACTTATAACGTCCATCCTTGCCTATAAGGACGATGCAAATACTCATTTGCCTCCGGTACATTCGCAATTTTCATATTTTCAGAATCCCAATATAATTTTTTTCCGGTACGAAGTGCTATATTTCCCAAGAGGACCGTTTCTGTCATAGGACCGGAGAAATCAAAATGTGCGCCAGCCGGTTTATTATTCTTGCACGCTTCAATCCATTCCTGCTGGTGTCCGATTGATCGGGGGATGGAAGGGGCTGGTTTTGTATACGCCTGCATTTTTGTCTCAGGAATGATACGTGCACCGGTTGCTCCATGAGAACCGCATAATATTTTTCCCTTTGTCCCGATGTACAATGCCCCGCCAAATTGATCCCCCATGGTCCGATTTTCCTCAAGTTCATCCGGCCGGGGTGGCATAATCCCGCCATCATACCAGCTGAGCTTAAGCGGTGGCAAACTTCCTCTTTGGGGAAATTGATAGGTTACCAGCGAGGCCCGTGGATAAGTTTCCGTATTCTTCTGCTTAATCCAACTTAATCCTTCCGGAACAAAGGCAGAGTGACTGGCCTCTACACTCACAGGTGCTCCCAATTTTAAAGACCAAATGATATGATCAAAAATATGGCAGCCCATATCGCCCAATCCACCGGTTCCAAAATCCCACCATCCGCGCCAGGTGGCCGGTAAATAACATGGATGATAGGGACGATACGGGGCCGGTCCAAGCCATAAATCCCAGGCTAAGGTTTCAGGAACCGGAGGGGTCTCTTTCGGTCGGTCAATCCCCTGGGGCCATACAGGATGAGGGGTCCAGGCATGTACTTCATTAATCTCTCCGATAGCACCATCCCAGATCCACTCACAGAGCAGACGAATGCTTTCACTGGCGTGGCCCTGGTTACCCATTTGTGTTGTTACGCCTGCTGCGCGGGCTGCTTCAGTCAGTTGGCGTGCTTCATATACCGTATACGCGAGCGGTTTTTCACAATAGACATGTTTACCCAATTTAATTGCCATCATAGATGCTACGGCATGTACATGGTCCGGGGTTGCAACCAATACGGCATCGATATCTTTCTCTTTATCTAACATCACCCGGAAATCTTTATACTTCTTGGCTGTGGGATGTTTGGAAAAAGTACCCGCAGCCTGTTTCCAGTCCACATCACAAAGTGCCACAATATTCTCACCGTCCATTTCTCTAAGATTAGCCGCACCCCGTCCGCCAACGCCTATACCGGCAATATTGAGTTTATCACTCGGTGATTTAAAACCACGCCCCAGAACATGCCGCGGTACAATGATGAACGATGATGCGGCAAAAGTTGAAACACCGATAAATTTTCTACGATTCATGATCCGCCCCAATCCGTTTAATTGTTGTATGTTTGAAACCTTTAAATTTCAATCTTTTGTTTATCATAAAATGAGCGATGATCTTCCTTTACTACCCTAATTATATAGACGTTTCTACTGTACGTTGGAATAAGTGATCTTATCATGGTATATACACTATTTATGAAAGGAAATATAAAAAAAAATTTGATGCCTATGGCTGGAAGGCGGATCGTAGTGAGCAAAAACGACGTCAATGCAAGCCGCATGCCTCTAATAATACCGCCTGGACCAACAGATCATGGGCCATAGAATACTCCGGTTTCTTTTCACCACGGATCATCCCGGCAAAATCAAGCAGCTGGTGATCGTATCGTCCCGGCATTTCTTTGAGTGAAATCAACTGATATCCCTCCCGGAACTCCCCGAAAGATTTCTCAGTAGCAAACATCAGGCGCGGGGGTTCGAGTGGTTTGATCTCTATCGTTCCTTTTGTTCCGCAGACAACAAATTGCCGGCGTTCTTGGCCTTCAACTTCAACCAGAGCAGTGCGGATCGACGCTGTTGCCTTTGGATAATCCAAAACAATCAATTCATTATCAGAAAGGTTATCACGATCAGGGAAGGTCTGTTTACGATAGCTGTTTATTTTTTGTGGCTTACCAAGAATTGCGATGGCAACGTCGAGCAGATGACATCCCAGCAACATCATCGCACCGCCATACATACTGGCAAGACCCGGACGCCTCTTATCACTGATAAACTTGCTGATCACACCGTCGACTTCAAATATTTCCCCTAACCAACCCTTATGTACTGCCTTTAAGCAAAATTGAAAGGCCGGATTATAACGAAACATATAGCCCATCTGGACAGTCAGGTTCTTCGCGGTTGCCGTTTCGTACAACTTTGTCAGGTCCTTTAACGATTTTCCCGGAGGTTTATCAAGATGGATATGCAGACCGGCATCGATACAGCGTGTGCCCGTCGGTACAAGATCTTCAAGATCAGTTTCTATCGCTACGGCAAGAAGATCTCGCTGATTAAAGAGTTCAGCTTCGGTCATCCACTGCAAACCCTGATATACCGGATCCCGTAATGCTTCTTTCCTTCTTTCAGGATCAGGTTCGACAATTCCAACCAGTTCGAATATATCATCAAGTTTCCGAATCGTTTCAATTTTTCCGGAGGCATGCGAATGCGTGGTACCGATCTGGCCGATTTTTATTCGTCCACTTTCCCCACGGACGCCTGAATTCCAACCGGGTACAGCCGACCCCAACATCGCCAAACCTGATATTTTGTTAAATTGTCTTCTTGTGAAAGATCTCATCGTATCCTCACATATTTAACCAGAGTGCTACTATCAAAAGATTGTATCACAATCTAAAGGCTCCCGATTTCAAATCATATACCTGTGTCAAGAATCCTCATAAAAAATGAAGACATCTTAGCCCTTTTTCAAAAAGCAGCAGATATGAATAATCAATTGGGTTCTGTTCTAAATATAACCAATTTCAATTTAAAAAGAATATAAGAGGATTCAACCTCTATATCAAAGATATTGTAGAAATCAGATGTCGCCATATACTGATCTTAATTTCTTCGATAACTTTTTTTGTACTTTTGTGGAGATATTGCTGAAACATCTTTAATTTGATTTTAAACCCATGCTTTACTTTTCCAAATGCTATTTCACTGACCAGGAAAAAGTCAATAAACACTAAGAAAATTAATAGAGACTATTTCAATCTTTTTAGATATTTTACCTGAGGTTATTGTTTAGCATCACAATTTGAAAGATATGTAGAAATTACATTTACCAGAATAGACTGTATGATTTGTTATTATTGATTGATTAGTTATTAAAATTAGGATACATCAAATGGCAGACGGATATTCACTGAAACTTTATAAAGAACTGGTACAGAAATTTCAGAATACAAAATTGCACAGACCCATGCAAGTTGATCGATATGAAGCAGGCACCGTATTGGAATATGATGTCACCGGTGTCTTTCCTGCTAATAAAGGCAAGGTCCACCTGTTGATTGATAAGTTTGTGGGTGGAGGATTTGCCGGACAGGTATACCGTGTAAAGGTTGTTGATATAGAGTCGGAAGGAGAACCGATCGGTGGACTGAAAGTTGGTGGATACTACGCCATAAAAATTTTGATTCCACCCTCGGGATTCTCGCGTTTTTTTCGAAATGCTCTGTATTGGATAGGCTTTCAGGGACCCTTTCAGTTGCAGATCAATCCGGCAGCGGCGAGAGCCGGTGCTCTCTGGCAAAAATTTATCCGTCGTGGTTCCAAAATATGGTTTGGCGATGAAAGAACAGTGGTTGATATTCATGCCACGTTTGTGGATAATATCATGGGCAGCTGTGGCGAATTAAGCGAATGGGTGGAAGGCCGGACCTGGCGGTTAGAAGTTGATGAGAACCTTGATTTGCTAAAACAGTGGAAAAAAAACAAAAAGAAGGATGACAGCAATCTTGGGTCCCCGGAATACCGCACAAAGTATACGTTTATGCATAGATTTGTGGAGCTTTTACATGCCATGGGTGGACATGAATTCGCCAGACAATACGAATGGACCACCTGGAAAAGTCAGCCAAATTGCTTAAAACGACAAGATACCGAAGGATCACCCACCGAAGGATTGGTTGCGGTGGATTTCAGGGCGGGACTGGCATTATTGCCTTTTCTACCGATGAGTCCCGGGGATATCAAACTCATTTTCGATGGACTTTTAAGAGGCAGTCTGATACAATTTGACCGGGGAGACATTAAAAAACTTGAAAAATTTATTGATGCTCACAGTGACGAGTTCGCTGATATGCGTCCCCTGCTGGCTCAATTAAAAGCAGACGATCAGATCTATCGGAACTCAATCCCCGATATCACACATAATCATTTCCGTCTCCTTTATAGTCCCAAACTCTGGTCAACCATGTTCAGTAGTTTTATCACCGGGTGGAAGATCCGCAAATTAATTAATGATAAGTCCGAAAAACAACTGCGAAATAATAAGATTTTAACTATTCTATTTTACATTCTGGGTGTTCTTCCTTTGATCGGAAGATTTTTCAGGAGGATTTGGGGACAGCCTTACTGGCGAAAACACTATGGACAGATGCTTACAAGTTGGAATTATTTATGTCGTTCATTTCGTGCTAAAACGATTGAAAATGTTATCGGTTGGTACAGGTCGGGACGCATTGATGATAAAAAATCTCAAACGATATCAGAACATGTTTGGAAAAGCTGGTATCATTTTCCCCTCTCGATACTACCGGTGGGGATTCATAAATTTTTAACCGACGCCCAATATGCTAAAGAGCGCCTGGATTTTCTAATGATTCGACCTTTCCGCTTGTATTTTAATTCGGATCTTCGCGAGGAGTGGTTACGTGATATGGTAACTGAAGGTAAGAAAAAGCACCTAATAAGTGATGAGGATACACGACTGGTCTTATCACAAATAAAAGAACCTTACATACAGAAATACCTTAAAAGTTTAGCTGTTCATATTTTAACCTTGCCGGTCACACAGATTGTCTCTGTGGTAGTGGCCATCACCTACATCGCAATGCATCCTGAGATGCCGCGTGGCCAGGCCTATGCCATTGGGCTTGGTATTTTGGCCTTATTTCAGGTAACACCGATCTCACCCGGCTCAATGGTCCGGGGATTATATGTGGTATATTTGGTTATAAAGGAACGAAATTTCAAGGATTATAATATTGCCGTATTTTTAGGCTTCTTTAAATATATCGGATATTTAGCGTTCCCTATTCAAATGGCCTATCGCTATCCTGCTCTGGCCCGATTTATGGCTGGTCATTGGGCAACCGAAGCGGTCCATGTTGTACCAGTATTTGGGGAAGGCGGCGCTCTGTTAGAACATGGTGTTTTCGGTTTGTTTTATAACTTGCCCTTAACCATTCGGCGCAAAATGAGCATACGTGCCAAAATCCGATCCACGATGCGGCCCCGTTACTGGCACATTGTTCTTTGTATTTTGGCGGGGACCGGAATATTTGCCATCGTTGACTTTACTTATCTTCGGATGTTTGGGATGTTGCCTGATCTGGCACAGATTTGGATGTTTGTACTGATAATACCATTTATATGTGGTGCTGCTGTTACACTTGGCGCCCGCGGTGCCGTACTATCCAGGCGAATATTGGGTGGAGCTGTTTGTGGCTTTTTTGTTGGTGTCCTTTATAGTATTGTACCCGCTGTTATTGGTCAGATTGGAATGGATAGCATTAATGATATTCTGATAAATGGACTCTGGAGAGTTTTTATTTTTACCATTCTATCGACACTTGGTGCCATACTGACCGAAATCCAGTTACCGGCACCCAAAGCAATAAAAAACTGATCGGATTCATAACAATTCTTCTGCGAACTCCCGGCGTTTATATAAAAATCAATGAAAGTTGATTTCCGATCCTTATCACTACCGGCCCCTTTGCGTGTAATTCATTTCACATAATGATTTTCCTGCTAACTGAGGCAGCTCGACAGCATTATTCCTTTGAACCCAGACTTTCACGATAATTCACCTGCAAAATGATAATTTCTTAAATGGTAAAATTTTTCTTTGTTTATTAAAGATTCCTCCATAACGGACGATTTTTATTGTAAGAAACAGTTTTTTTTAAGTTTTAATTTTCATCAGAGTGAGGATTAAATGGAAAATTCGCTAAGGTTAAACATTCAACCTGACTGGAATGAGATCGACAAAATACGGACAGCTGGAATCCGCTTTTTGACGAAGCATGGATTTGAAGAGGATCTGGTGCATTCTCTGACAATGATACTTAGCGAGTTGGTTGAGAACAGTATTAAATATGGAGATTTTGGAGGATCCGATACTGAAGTTCTGATAAACCTTGATATTAGTAGAAATCTTGTAACGATAGAAG
The DNA here is from genome assembly GCA_964489835.1 of uncultured Calditrichota bacterium. GTDB lineage: Bacteria > Calditrichota > Calditrichia > JAJRVZ01 > JAJRVZ01 > CAZBBC01. The sequence goes on along the minus strand of CAZBBC010000025.1, from coordinate 30,489 downwards.
TTAATAATCCTGTTAATAAGAAAAGTGCCAATCACCTTAAAAGGCTCGATCAAACGATACAATGGATCCGGGGTTACCAGGACTCATTTCAGGCATATGTGGAAAAACTAAAAGAAATATCCAAAAAACCATTAGATGATGAAGAAAGTGGTTTAGGATTAACCCGTATTGCCTATGAGGGTAGAGCTATCCTTGACTTTTTTGTAATGGATAATATGTTAAATGTATCGGCCATTTCAAAATTATGAGTGCCAGATTGTGGAGGAATGCATGACTAAAACGGAAAAATTTTCTAACGATCTCCTGAACATTTCTGTTTCCGAAGAAAATGACCAAATTAACATCCGCTGGTCCGGAAAGAGTATCGATCGCAAACCGGGGACATTTATTACACCGATTCTTATTAGATCTTTTAAAAGGAGTATTGATCACGAGAAACGAATGATTCTCGATTTTCGCGGAATCGAATACATGAACTCATCCACTATCACACCAATCATTAAGATTTTAGAACGGGCCAGGAGAAGTAAGGTGAGTGTCACGGTTAAATACCTGGCAGCCCTGAAATGGCAGCATCTGATTTTTTCGGCTCTGGAAATTTTTCAAACCAAAGATCACAGAATCTTCATTGAAGGAAACCAGGTAAAATGAGCCAAACCGAACTAAACATCCGGGCTGATTTACTGGATGGAAAAGATTCCATACCGGTTGAAGCCCAATATTTGTCGAGATATTCGATTTTCATCCGCTTTTTAAACGGCAAGATCTTTCCTGATGGTTTTCTGTTTCCACGAGTATTGCTGAAACTTAATGGTAGTGAGGTAAAACTCGGGCCTTGTCGGTTGATCAAGGATGGTAAAAATGGTGATAATAAAGGAAGACTGGTATTCGTAAAAGATATCTATGATCTGGAAGATTTATTCTTCAAAAAAAATATCGTAAAACTACAATCTTCATTCATCAATCTCCCATTGATCCTGGGACACAAGGATCGGATTAAAATTGAATTTAAGGAATATACTGCCAATCTTACTTATGATCTGAATGTATATAAGAACCTATTTGATCAGATTGACCGTCAGATTAGCTCCGAATCCGATGATGTTAAAAAGATCATTCACAAATCTATCATTGAGACCGAGGGTAGAAAATTCATGGCCTTTCTTGACGATCAGGTGCGGGAATTGGGAAAACTGATCACGAAGTATTCAAGTGAAGAACATGAACGTCATGGATTTTATTTCAGAAAACAGTTATGGAACATCATCACCTGTTCTCCCTTTATGATAAGAACAAATATTAAACCAAGAGGTTATGCCGGTGACTTTGAAATGATGCGAATGATCTATAATAATCAGTATGCTGGTGAGTCCCTTTTTGGCATGATCATGCATAAACACCCATTGGAGCATCCGGCGGCACAAGCCGTCAGAACCAGAAGAAAGTTGATCGCTCAGTCCTTCCATGAAATTGAACTATCAAATAACTGGAAAAATCACAAAAAATTGTCCCTTCTTTCGATCGCCTGTGGTCCGGCCTACGAACTGCAGGATATTCTGGGTAACTCCGCGAATCACGATCAATACCATTTCACTTTATTAGACCAGGATGAAATGGCACTGAATGCCGCTAAAAATCTGGTTGACCATTTAGAAAAGAAGTTATCAATAAATGTAAATGTAAGATACCTGAATGAATCTGTCCGCACTATGCTGACCAATAAAGAGGTCGTGGAGAAATGGGGAAAATTCAATTTTATATATTCTATGGGTCTTTTTGATTATCTGACTCCCCCGGCAGCCCGGGTGGTTATCCGAAAATTATTCCAATTGTTAGTCCCGGGTGGCGAAATGATCATAGGTAATTTTCACGTCTCCAATCCGAGTAAATTTTATATGGAGTATTGGCTGGACTGGGTGTTATACTATCGCACCAAAGAAGAATTTGAGGGATTATTAGAATCTGAACCATCGGCTAAAAGTTCTGTTTTTTTCGAAAATACCGGGAGTCAGATGTTTTTGCATGTCAAAAAAGAGGCATAGAGTTTCTGATTGTATGCGCCTGAATCTTTTAATAAATCGATAATGATGGTAGAACCTGGAATACCCGAGGAATATGTCACAACTAAAAAACCTGAATTCGGAAGAGCCCTTCAATTACGAAGAAGGTGACTTTGAAATTTATCTAAACCGTATTATTCATGAGTGGTTAAAAACTCTGACAACGCTGGCTTATATTCTGGTCCCGATGTTCTTTTTTCTCGATTACTTTATTATGCCAGAAGAATTATTACCAAGATTCGGGGTTTACCGCTTAATCTCCACGATTATTGTTATCATCCAGTTCATTATTATTCGCAATACAAAACCAAGTATTTTTTCCTATCTTCATGGTTATTTTATTGCGCTCAATGTTGGCGGGATTATTGCCTTGATGACTGTTGATCTCGGGGGATTCAATTCAAGCTATTATGCCGGTTTAAATCTGGTTATTATTGGCGTTATTTTACTGATACCCTGGAAAGTTATACACTCTACGATTAACAGTATCCTTATTATTTCAATGTATCTGATATTCAATTTTATTGCTGCAAACGCATACAATTCTTCTATATTGGTCAACAATCTCTTCTTCCTATGTGCTACGGCGATTATGGCAGTCAGTATCAACTACGTCAAGCACAAACTGGTAAAAAAGGAGTTTATGCTGATGGTAGAATTGCGTAAAGCGAGAGATGCCATTTGGAGTGAGATGGAATTAGCCAAGCGTATTCAAACTGCCCTTTTACCCGATGATGAAAAAATTAGCGGCTATGAAGTAATTGCACAGATGGTCCCGGCCAAAGAAGTTGGCGGTGATTATTACGATGTTATTGAAACAGCGCGGGGAGATAAATGGGTTACCATCGGTGATGTATCCGGTCATGGTGTCGACTCAGGCCTGATCATGATGATGGCACAGACCAGCATTCTTTCTATGGCAAATAATATCAATAATATGAAGCCATCGGATATGCTTTGTTCTATAAATACGGTAATTAATGAAAATATTTCCAGGCTTAGTTCGGACCACTATATGACCATGATGGCAATAAAGTTTAATGATTCCGGAATGACTGTCGCCGGTAAACATCAGGATATTATCATCTACCGCGCTGGATCAAATAAAACGGAAACCATTGGTACCAATGGAACCTGGTTGGGGATCGCTGAAAAGATCGGTCATTACCAAAAGGACAAAAAGGTGCCGCTGGCCGAAGGTGATATTATGTTACTTTATACCGATGGTATCACCGAGGCCACTAATAAACATGGCGAAATGTTCGGACAGACCCGCTTGGAGCAGGCACTTGATCAATATGCGGATTTACCAATAAACAAGATATTAGAAAAAATTCTACATGAAGTTAATGCTTTTCAAGAAGAACAACTCGATGACATGACCCTGGTGATCATTAAAAAGTTGTCTGATGAAAAGTGACATATTGAAAACTATAATTAATACACTAAAAACAAAATGAAAATCGTATCGTCTGAAAATCCTGAATTAGAAAGCAACATGCTCACCCTGTCATTTGGTGATGACCTGGAAAAAGACTTTTACGGTGTTTACTTCACAAATGCTTTGCGCCATATCCGTATAAGTCTTTTACTGGCCATATTTTTCTATGCCATATTCGGAATATTGGATCATTGGATCGTCCCGGAAGTGGAAGGAAAATTGTGGTTGATCCGGTATGCTTTCTTTTGTCCCTATGTTCTCGCTGTGTACCTGTTCTCGTTTACCCGGTTTTTTAAACGATTTATGCAATTTACAATTTTTAGTGTCGTTTTATTTGCCGGAATCGGGATCATTGGTATGATAGTCATCGCTCCCTATCCGGGTAGTCATTCATATTATGCCGGACTAATCCTGGTGTTCCTCTTTGGTTATACATTCTTTAAACTTAGATTTATTTGGGCTACTCTGGCCGGCTGGACCATCGTCATATCCTATGAGATCGCTGCGATCATATTGACAAATACGCCAATTGAGATCCTTATTAATAATAACTTCTTTTTCCTGGCCGGTAATTTTATCGGGATGATCGCTTGTTATTCAATTGAATATTACTCCAGAAGGGATTTTTTGAATAACCGATTGCTTGAAAAGGAAAAAAAGAAAGTTGAAGATGCTCGCCGATATTTGGAGAAAAGGATTGAAGAGCGGACACAACAATTGGTGACGGTTAATGAAGAATTAATTGACAGAGTGAGCGAACAAAAAATTGCAGAAGAAACCTTAAGGAGAAAAGTAAATTTAGAACACCTTTTAACGACCCTGTCTACGCAATTTATTCATTTAAAATACGATGAAATAGAAAGGGGGATGAAGAGTACTGTTTGTGCCCTCGGTGAATTTGCTCAAGTTGATCATTGTTTTCTATATCTTAATCAAAAAACTAACGGCAGTGAAAAAACCGATCTTCAAATTTTCTATGAGTGGAAAAAAGATAAAGGCAATCAAAACCATCATATTTCGTTGACAAACGGACATTGGTTCTTGAACCAATTGAGATTAGAAAAATCAGTGGTAATTAATCATCCAAATGATTTCCCAAAAGAAGCGAAGAATGACAAAGAACTGATAAAATCTGCAGGGATTAAGTCGCTAATCGCAGTGCCGTTAATCTCCAAAGAAGATATAATAGGATTTATCGGTTTTGATACAAGACAAAAAAAGATAACCTGGTCTGAAGAGACAATTTCATTACTTAAAATTGTTGGTGATCTGCTTGTACTGGCCTTTGAAAGAAAAAATACTGAAGAACTACTCAGACAATCGGAGGAACAATACCGAACACTTTTTGAAAAATCCAGTGATGTGGTTTTTATAAGTACTCCCAAAGGCAGATTTATTGATATAAATCCTGCCGGTGTTGACTTATTTGGTTTTTCATCAAAAGAGGAAATACTTAATGTCAATATTGCCAATGACTTATATGTAAATCCAAATGACAGACAAAAATTACGCAGTATTCTTGATCGCGACGGACAAATAAAAGACTTTGAGGTCAGATTAAAAAACAAAGCAGGAATGGAAATCATTGCCATAGAAACTACTACTGCTCTGCGTGATAATGATGACAATATCATCGCCTATCAGGGAATCATCAGGGATATAACCAAAAAACGGAAACTCGAACAGCAGGTATTCCAGTCACAGAAAATGGATTCGATTGGCATGCTCGCCGGCGGTATTGCCCATGATTTTAACAATATTCTAACCGCATTGAGAGGATATGCAGATCTTGCTATGCTGAAAATAGTTCCGGATTCTCCTGTAAAAAGTGATATTACCGGAATCAGCCGGGGCATCGATCGGGCAGAAGATTTAACCCGACAACTGCTGGCATTCGGAAGAAAACAAATTATCGAGCCGCGAGTTATTAACATTAATAAGGTTATATTGAATCTGGAAAAAATGCTGCACAGACTTATCGGAGAAGATATAAATTTAAAAACGATTTTATCGGAAAATATCGCTTATATAAAAGCAGATCCGGGTCAGATAGAACAAATATTAGTCAATCTGGTCATCAATGCCCGCGATGCCATTAATCAGAAGGACAGCCACACTTCTGACAAGAAAATAACCATTGAAACAAAACAGGTTTATCTTGATTTCAATTATGTTGTAATACGCCCGGAAGTGATGGTCGGTGATTACTTACAGATTTCTGTCAGCGACACCGGTTCTGGGATGAACGAGGAAGTTCTTTCAAAAATATTTGAACCTTTTTACACTACCAAGTCAAACGGTAAAGGGACCGGTCTGGGGCTTTCTACCGTGTATGGAATTGTCAAGCAAAATCTTGGTAATATCTATGTCTATAGTGAAATCAATAAGGGCTCTACACTTAAAATCTATTGGCCGACAACTGACCTGGAAATTGTCTCTGAATACTCAGAGGAACCTGATAAGCAATTAATCTGGGGAGATGAAAAAATATTATTCGTGGAAGATGATTACGAAGTCAGAAAATTTATGAGTAAGGCTTTAAAATCTTTGAAGTATGACATTATCGAGGCATCTAACGGAATGGAGGCTTTGGAGATTGTAAAGCGCAACAATATAAAATTAGACTTGCTGATTACAGATGTTATCATGCCCGAAATGGGAGGAAAAGAATTAGCGGAAGAAATCGTAAAAATTGTCCCGGGTATAAAAATTCTTTTCACATCCGGTTACACGGATAATCATATTGTGCGCAGTGGACGACTCGATGAAGGTATAAATTTCATGCAAAAACCCTTCTCAATAAAAGAGATATCCAAAAAGATCAGATTAATATTAGATAATTAACCCAAATCAATCACTCCTAAAGGATCCTTTGGTCCGGCCCAGATTTGGTGCTGCTGATTCCATAACCACTCATTTGATTTCCACTTAATGTCATGAATGGGTACTCCCTGCGTGAAGATCTTTTGGGTTTCTTCCCAACTTTTAATACCGCTGATCGCATCCAATACCTGTACATTTTCCCAGCCCACCAGACAGGCATATTTTAAACAGGTTTCTAAAGGATATTTTTTAATAAATGCAGAAAAAAAGCCTGCTATCGATGAATCACCGGAACCCGTCGCACTGGCTATAGATGGTGCAATAAAGGCTGGGCAAAAAAGTTCCCGGTTCGACCAATGGTTAATATCAATCGTCTGTTCGTCACCAAAAGTTTCCAGGGATCGCAAATCAGCGGTTCGAAAATAAAAGCCTTTTTCCCCCGCTTTTAAGGCTACCATTTTCGCACCCATATGTATTAACTTATCAGACAGTCGGGTATAATCCTCGGTGTCTAAAAGAGAGAGAAGATCACTGTCCGGGTGCGCTTTTTTCATTGTTAAGCAGGATTCAGGTTCGAGCATATAAAAAGTTTCTTCTAAGGATGGTAAATAGATGTCGACATAAGGAAGAATATTTTCCAGAATTTTCTTCCAGGGAGCCCGGCCGGCATCGGATTGAGGATCGGGCAGAGCCATATCACAGGAAGTGATCGCTCCCGCCTTTTTTGCCACCTGGAAAATCCGCTTCAACTCTGCCCCCTCATGTTCATAACCAGTGCGCATGAGTGGTGGATAGCCAAAATGAAAATGCCGGCATTGGGCGATCAGTGCAGGGTTGAGATCATTTGCTGAAAATTCATTATTTGGACCGGTATAGTGCAAAAAAATTCGATCAATGTCAGGAGGAGCCAGGGCAATGGTGTAAGAGCTCTTCCTTCCGGCGGCTATTTTAATACCTTCTGTATTTCCCCGTTTCTGCAGAAGATCAAATGTCACCTTTCCAAACTGATCATCCCCGATACTGGCACAGAAACAAACCTGGTGTCCAAGAATCTGCAATCCGATAGCGGTGTTAGAGACCGGACCTCCGGTACTTATGGCACATTCGCCCATATTAACCAATGTACCCGGTCGCAGGATTTCCTGTACTGGCTTTTGTTGTTTATTGAGAAATTCAGGTATCAGGTCAAGACAGACATGACCGGCAACCATAATATCATAAATCTTTGACATCATTAAATCCAGACATATTTAAAATGACTTATTAAAATATCTTATTACAGCGCTGCGACAGAAACAAGTCTACAAATTATCCACCACAGGCAGCCTGCCCGCCCTTTGGCAGGAATCCGCGTATCCCGTGAAACGGGATATACAACATGGCGGACACGAATTAATTTGTACTGATGAATTTTTTATAATCGGTACAGAGTAAATATTTGGGTTGGATATCTTCTTCTATATCCGGAAAACGTCCAACCGGGTCATAGAATCTATTATCCTTGGCATCATCATTGACCATTGATACTTCTCCCACCAGCACCGGCCCATTCTTCCCATAAAATTTATGATATAAATAGGGAGGAAGCAGCAGACTCTGCCCCGGCTGGAGAACGAGCGGTTCACCAGGACCAACCATCCTTTTAATGCCATCAATAGAAATCTGCACCGGCGTCTTAGTGAGTTCTTCATCTGGCTTGGAATTATAAAGTTCGAATACGAGATCACCACCGCCACGATTAATGATATCTTCCATTTTATTCCAGTGGAAATGTAAAGGAGTTATCTGCCCTTCCCTGACGATCATTATTTTTTCTGCGTAGGGTTTCGGGTACCGCTCACTGCCATATTGTCCGTTGCGGATTGTAAACAGTAGAAGACCGTTTTTTTCAAATTCACCCAGGCCAAAATCAGTTATATCCCACCCTAATCCAAGATCGAGTATTTCCTGCGCTTCCTCTATTACTTCTTTCCAATTGGAAATAGAAAAATAGGCAAACGGCGGAAGGGCAAAATTCATCTGCTTAAAAAACTCAATCGCCTGGTCAATAATACGATTAATCTCAGAGCGTTTCATAATTAAAGAGAATATAATTAATAAACCTGAAAAATTCACAAATTTTAGATCTGTCACATGCTGACTATTTAAGTTTCCCCATAAAAAAAGGTCACGCCGGTAGAAGTGATAATTATAGATCACAACCGTAGAATATGTTCAAACTAAATGATATGATGTTTTATTGAGGAGCTTTTTTCATTCTCTTGTTTCAGGCGCTCTTTTTGTTCAGCACTTATTTCCATAATATATTTTTTTCTCCTGAATTTTTATTAAAATATTAATAATCATCATTCCAGAATCAGGTCGACTGAAAATGATGAATCGTATCTTTTGAATTAATTGCGCCATGAATCATAATACGCGAGCAAAACAAACTAAACTTTTCAATGATAAATTAATAATAGTGTAGCATAAAACTCAACTGTTGCCAGGTAACACTGTGCATGGGGCACTGGATACACCCCCTTATAAGCCGGTTTTAAAGACAGAAATATATTGGATAGCGTCAACCGGACAAACATTCAGACAGCGTGCACAGCTAAAACAGTCTGCCGGCATTTTTTTTTCGGCAAGTCGTCCTTTTATGGCATCTAGGGGACACGCCACTAAACAAATTCCTCCCTGAGTACATTTTTCTTTATCAATTACCACTTTAAACAGACTAAACCTTTCCACTAGCCATGAAACCAACCCAAAGGGACAGACGATCTGGCAGAAGGGACGATAGATGATGAATGAACCAGCTAAAACAATGATAACTGTTAAAAAAATGCTAAAACTGGCCAAATTCAGATCAAAAAGATTAAATGGATTAAAATAATGATAAAGAACAACTCCCCTGCGCCTTCCGATACCCCCGAACAAAAATAAGAGCATCATTATAAAAAGAGAGACCCTGATTGAGTTGGCCACAATAAAAGGAATCTTTCTATGTTTGATTTTTTTAAGAAAAGAAAAACGGTAGATCAACTCTTGCAATGCACCCATAGGGGTAACCGTTTTCATCCCTAAGAATAAATGTCTGGTCTCCCTTTTTAATTATTGATTGTTGGATTTCATTCCACTACTGCTTTAAATAATCCCTTCCTATGCGCTACCAAAAAATAGCCGGAGACGGATTTACGAGATTTTATTCAACGCCTGGTTCAGATCATCACGAAGATCTTCATATTTTTCACATCCAACAGATATCCTGATCAATTCATCCGATATGCCTGCTGCATCCCGCTCATGTTGAGGTACTGATGCATGTGTCATAGAAGCAGGATGCTCAATTAAAGATTCGACACCCCCGAGAGAAACAGCCAGCGTAAATAAATGCATATTATTCATAACCGTCTTGCCACCATTGAGTCCATTTTTTACTCCAAAGGAGATCATGGCACCAAAACCATCCATTTGTTTTTTGGCAATTGCATATTGCGGATGTTCCGGCAGACCGGGATAGTTTACCCATGTAACATTCTTATGGCCTTTAAGAAAATTTGCTACTTTTGCTGCATTTTCCTGGCTCTTCTCCACCCGCAGGGAGAGCGTTCGTACACCACGTAAAACCAGCCATGCCTGATGCGGATCCATGGTACCGCCAAATAAGTTTAAAGCACTTCTAATTCTTTTATACAATTTATCATCTTTAGTGATAATGGCACCACCAACCACATCGCTATGACCATTGATAAATTTTGTCAGACTATGAACCACAATGTCCGCACCATGTTTAAATGGTCTCTGTAAATAGGGGCTGGCAAATGTATTATCGACAACCAAGATCGCCCCGTGTTCGTGAGCAATATTAGCAGCGAATTGAATATCGGTGATCTGCATCGTTGGGTTTGCCGGCGTTTCAATGTGAATGAGACGTGTATTGGGTTTAAGTGCTTCCTTAATACGGCTATTCTCCGCAGTATCAATGAAAGTAGATTCAACACCAAATCGGGAAAATTCTTTCTCAAGCGCCACCCGGACCGGGCCATAGACAGCCGATGTGCAAATGATGTGACTGTTTTTTTCAAGAAAAGCTAAAAAAACAGTACAAATCGCGGCCATTCCCGTGGCCGTAGTCACCCCGGCAAATCCATCTTCCAGTATAGTAAGATTTTCTTCCAACGCATTTAATGTGGGATTACCCATGCGGGTATAAATATACCCGGGTTTTTCTCCTGAAAACCGGGCAGCGCCTTCTTCGGCAGTGGGGAATGAAAATGTCGATGTCTGAAAAATTGGCACAGATACTTCACCGAATATTGGTTTCTTTAAATTGCCGGCATGGATCGCTTTCGTCGATTTATGCAAGCGTTTCATTTCTGTATCCATCATTGATAACTTCTCCTTTCATCAATTATTAAGATTCTATTCTTCGGCCTGTCTTTGTAATTATTATCTTCTACTTTCAATTCTTCTAAAGATATCTGCTTTCCTACACCCAGCTCGATGTAATAAGTACCAAATTTTTTTAAATTAAGTCCCGGGCAATATCTCCCATACAATGACAGGAACCAATATAATGTGATTGATTTACTATTGCCATTAGAAAGTTGTAAAAAGCACAATCGCAAATTCAATTCAATCAAAAATAGTAACATTTCTATCTATATTTATTATAGCAACGAAATAAATAATTTAAGAGAGATTGAAAAATTTCCAAAGGAAACTTTATTCTATTTTCAAAACTTCCACCAAATTCATCGGATCTATCATTAACAAAAGGAGACAAAAACTGTGACAGCAGATAGCCATGTCCGAATTGCAATTCTACAATATCGAAGCCCGCCTTTTTTGCTCTCGTAGCAGCTTTTACATACAAATCCACAGCATTTTTTATGTCTTTTCTTTCCATTCGTTTAGGCGTTGCCCCTCCGTTTTCGCAAGGCCTATCCGTTGAGGAAAAAAAATAATTCCCTTGAATTTTAGGATTTGCCATTCTTCCCGGATGGTTGAGATGGGCAATGGCTTTGGTGTCCGATTGGTGAATTGTATCAACTAATTTCTTCAAACCCTCCATTTTTTTATCATCATCGATTCCCATCTGTGTTGGCAATTCCCTCAAACCTTTATCGAGAAAAAAGGGTTCAGGAATAATCGCTCCTAAATACTGAGACCTTCTTTTATAAAAAGCAAGATGTCTATCGGTTACGACACCACTTCCATTACTATATCCAGTTTTAATGGGTGCAAATATAAATTGATTTTTTAATGGCAACATTTATATTTCTCCTGTTATCTTAATAAGATTCTCAAAATTACTAGGACATTTGGTCACATTGACGGTGAACACATAATGAGCACCTTGTCCTTTGACAATTTGCACCGGAATACTGTCCGCGGTCCCACCGGGAGGGGTATAAATAATTTGGGCTAAAAAGCAATTTGCATTATGAACTTATGTGCATTATATTAAAACCAGGAAATGAACTTATGTTCATAATATGGTGAATGTATGAGAGGACCGTATCGCAAACGACGTATTTCAACCACCAAATTTTAAAAGCTTTAAGCCCAGCGGCATTCCCAGAAAAATGTTAAAAACGCTGAATATAATTATTGACGAATACGAAGATTTACGTCTGGCAGATTATTAGGGTATGGAGCATTTGGAGACACCACTCAGTGAGGGGCTGATAAGTATGCACTTGGAAGCAATTCAAAAAATGCGTCAAACCTTTATACCAATCATCAGGAGAATATGAACATTTCATTAGATTGCATTCCGTGCAGTGTGAGTAATTTTCTAAAGCTATTAAAAACGGGAGTTATTCCTGAAAATGCCAGAGAACCGGCAATGCGCCATCTTTTAGCATTTTTATCCGAAGCTGATTATCAGCAATCCCCGCCTGTTTTAGGACGAGAAATACACCGGATGATTCGGCAAGAATTAAATAATCCGGATCCATATCGCGAGATCAAGAACAAATATAACCGTATGATTCTTGATGTGTATTCAGATTTCGAAAAGATGGTAATTGCCGCTGAAGATCCTTTTGATACCGCAATGCGGCTTGCCATCGCCGGGAATGTAATTGATTTTGGGTCGCAACATCAATTCGAGGTAATGGAAACTATAAATCGTGTAGTAAATGCTCAAATAGCCATAGATGATTCGCAAAAATTAAAGGAAGATTTAAGGTCGGTTAAAAGTCTCTTATATATCGGAGATAATTGTGGTGAAATAGTATTAGATAAACTCTTTATTGAAACTATTAAAGTAACTAACACATATTTCGCAGTCCGCAGCGGCCCGGTAATTAATGATATTACCATTGATGACGCCGTAAAGGTTGGGATGGATAAAATAGCAAAGATTATAACTACCGGAGATAATGCACCCGGTGCAATCTGGGAATCAACATCCGATGAATTCAAGCAGATTTTTAACAAGGCTGACGTCATTATCTCTAAAGGACAAGGTAATTTGGAAGGATTAATTGATGTCCCCGGAAATATTTATTTTTTATTCGTCAGTAAATGTGATTTAATTGCTGAACGGGTGGGCGCTATTAAAGGAGATTTTATTGTTAAACAGAGCTCTACCAGTATCGAACAACAAACTAATAAATCCTCAGTAACAGATGAGAGAATTCAAACTTTTAAAAAATCCTAATGGATCAAATTCAAAATTTCTCACACCAGGAATTGCTCAGATTGATTGAAGTTTATGCAAAAAACTGGTTAGCACAGGATGCGATTCACGATGCTCCTGCTAATATTATAGACCTATAATTATTGTCATTCCGGCCGTAGAGCCGTAATCTTTATCACATACTTATAAAGGAAATAAAGCGATGACAAAAATATATCCGGATTCACACGTGGAAGTCCAGGGACTTTCAGCACGCTACTATGACCTCACTCTCAATATTATATCAGCAGGTGTTTATACTAAATTCATTAAATCGGCAATAGAATCCATGAACATTCAACCCGATGAACACATCCTGGATCTTGGTTGCGGGACAGGGCGAAACACTCGCTTAATGCATGAATATACCGGAGATACCGGACATATTACCGGCATGGATATTTCCGAAGAAATGGGCAATCAGTTTAAAAGAAATTGCGCTGCTTTTAACAATGTAGAGTACAGAAATCAGCGCGTAGACATTCCCTTTACGGAAGAAAAGCCCTTTGATACGGTTTTTATGAGTTTTGTCCTGCACGGCTTCCCCCATGAGGTACGTCTCAAAGTGATGCAAAATATTTTCAATAATCTTAAACCGGGCGGTCGTTTTTGTCTTCTGGATTTCAGTCAGTTTAAGCTGAAAGACATGCCATTTCAATATCGGGTTCTGTTTAAAACCTTCGAATGTAAATATGCTTTCGATTTTGTTGAACGCGACTGGAAACAGATTTTAACCGAGGCAGGTTTTGGTAATTTCAATGAACACTTTTGGTTTAAAAAATATGTACGTCTTCTGATAGCAGAGAAAGAATGATTAGGTTCTTAAATGGTACGTATTTTAATTTGGGTATTTATGATGGTCGGTGGAAGTGTGGCCGGTCTTTGGCTGGATTCATCTCTTCAACACGTGGCTCACTAATCCATGGTTTCATGCCATCAGTTTTGTAATAGGGCTAATAATTTTCAGGTTGGTGATGACTATCTACGATATCGTGAACAAGTGCCCAAATTTCCGTTATCTCCCACCAAACAATTTAGTACCGATACGAACAATATTGGCTCCTTCCTCTATAGCAATATGGTAGCTATTGCTCATGCCCATGGAAAGATAGCGCATTTCCACAGTGGGTATCCCCTCACGGCTCAAACGATCGAATGCATTCTTTGTGGCCTTAAAATAGGGTCTGGCGTCCTCCGGATTACCAAAGCGGGGCCCCCCATGGTCATTAAGCCCTGAATTCGCAAATGAGGCAAGTCGCTTATTTCTGAAATCAATGCATCAACATCACCCGGCAGAATCCCGGTTTTATTCGACTCTTCCCCGCTATAACTTTACCCCTGTATCGGATCAAAAAATAAGAGTAAGCGCTTAATTATACTTATTTCATAATTACTTTTTAATTAAATTGTAAGCAAAAAGTCTGGATAGGATAAATAATATTTTAAAGATCACCTAGATTTCAACAGGTAACGAAATGATACCAACAAACATTTTTTATTATTCTTGGTTTCAAAATTCAATTACTGCTATAATCAGAGCATGATGTATCCTCATCCTATTAAATAAAAAGGAATGTTATGATGAAGATTAACAGTCTGTTCATTTTTTTAACTTTCTTTTTCTCACTTTTATCAAAACCATTAAAGAGTAATCCGCCATTCCAGAATGAAGATGAATTATCCATTCATCCGGTAAATCTTCGCTGCGAATATTTAAAGGATCCGCTGGGGATTGACGATCCCTCCCCGCGACTCAGCTGGAATCTGGTTTCTGAAAAACGAAATCAGGTACAATTAGCCTATCAGGTTCTGGCTGCCAGTTCAGAAAAAAATATCAATGCCGATATCGGAGACCTTTGGGATACGGGTAAATTAGAATCCGATCAGAATATTCACATTCGCTATGCCGGCAAAAAACTTAAATCACGCATGCAAATCTATTGGAAAGTTCGTGTCTGGGATCAGGCGGGCAATCGTTCTAAATGGAGCGAAATCGCAAAATGGGAAATGAGCATGCTGGATCCTGCTGAATGGATCGCAAAATGGATCGGTGAATCCGAGGATACAAATCCCGATTCACCGGAAACCGGAGCAGCCCCTTATTTTAGAAAAGAATTTGAACTTAAAAAAGAAATAAAATCAGCACGGGCGTATGTGAGTGGTTTGGGTTACTATGAACTCTATTTAAATGGTAAAAAAGTCGGTGACCAGGTTCTTGCACCAAGCCAGACCAATTACGACAAACGTAATTTACGGGAATTACTCTACCCTTACGATGATCAATCAGGTACACGGGTATTTTATAATACCTTTGATATAACGGATCATCTAATACGCGACCGGAATACCGCCGGTATAGTCCTTGGAAATGGCTGGTACAACCAACGGGATCGCCGGGCAGAAGGATGGATGTGGTATGATACACCGCGATTTATTCTTCAAATAGAAATTGACTATGAAAATGGGGAACGAAAACTGATCACCAGCGATGATTCGTGGAAGGTATCAACCGGCCCGATTATTCACAACGGTATTTTTAGCGGTGAGTATTATGATGCCAGACGGGAATTAGAGGGCTGGAATCGATCCGGCTTTGATCAGTCCCAATGGAAAAATGCACA
Source organism: uncultured Calditrichota bacterium (assembly GCA_964489835.1). Classification (GTDB taxonomy): domain Bacteria; phylum Calditrichota; class Calditrichia; order JAJRVZ01; family JAJRVZ01; genus CAZBBC01. The sequence goes on along the minus strand of CAZBBC010000025.1, from coordinate 14,871 downwards.
ACTGGTCAGATTCCCAACCGGAAAATTAGAATCGCAGCTGGCAGCGGCAGATAAAGTAATAAAAACAATCCGTCCCACCTCCCTCTCCAGTCTGTCAGAGGGCGTTTATCTTTTCGATCTGGGACAAATGATCTCCGGTTGGGTACGCTTAAAAATACACGGGAACAGAGGGGACGAGGTTACCCTTCGCTATATCGAAGAATTGGGAAATGATTATCGCCAAAAGGATAAGTATATCCTTAAGGGGGATGGGATTGAAGTGTTTGAACCCCGATTTACCTGGCATGCCTTTCGGGAAGTGGAAGTTAGTGGTGTATCTGTACCATTGACGATTGATGCTATTGAAGGCAGAGTTGTAAATACAGCAGTCGATACCGTTGGATATTTCAACTGTTCCAATGCGCTTTTTAACAAGATCTATCAGAACTACCTCTGGACACAATTAGGTAATTTTCATGGTAATCTCAGCAGTGATTGTCCACACCGGGAACGGCTGGGTTATACCGGGGACGGTCAAATTTTAGTCGAACCGTCCATATTTAATTTTGATATGACCCAATTTTATCGCAAATGGATTAACGATATGGACGATGCCCGCAATAAAGTAACCGGGTTTGTGCCGCACACGGCGCCTTTTGGTGGGGGCGGCGGTGGGCCTGCATGGGGTTCGGCCTATGTCAGTGTCCCCTGGTTCTACTATATCTATTATGGTGATACCGATATCCTGCGGCAGCATTATACTGGGATGAAACAATGGATTACCTACTTGGGAACGCGCACCGATAAGGACGGCATTGTGGTACGGGAGGAACCGGACGGCTGGTGCCTCGGTGATTGGGCAACACCCGGTAATATTGAAATCCCTCCGCCTCTGGTCAATACCTGTTATTACTATTATATCACAACGATCATGTCTGATGTTGCTAATATTCTCGGATATCCTCAGGACAGCTATTATTTCTCAGAACTGGCCGATACCATTAAAAGTGCCGTCAACAAAAAATACTATAATAAAAATGAGAAGAGATATTGGACCAGCCGGCAGGGAGCAGATGTCTTTCCGCTGGCCTTTGGGATGGTTCCGGAAAATCAAACCAGCGGTGTACTGGAAAGTATGATCAAAAATATTCTAAAAAATAAAGGCCATTTGGATACCGGCATTCTGGCCACACCGTTGATGCTCGAGGTCCTGACTCAATATAACCGGGAAGATATGGCATACACAGTGATGGACCAGCGGGATTATCCCGGGTATGGCGATTATATTATTGGTAAAGGAGCAACAACTTTATGGGAAAACTGGAATGGCGGGCATTCTCATAGCCATCCGATGTACGGGAGTGTAATACGCTGGTTTTATAAGGCACTTGCCGGCATTAATCCCGATCCTCTAAATCCGGGATTTAAACATATGATTATCAAACCAACCATTTGTGGTGATTTAACCTCTGCCAATGCCGGGTTTGAGTCCCTCTACGGCCTTATTTCCAGTCAGTGGCATCTGGATAACGATGATCTGCATTTAAAGATCGAAATACCGGCAAATACAACGGCAACACTCTATCTGCCTGCCAGTGATATTACGGGAGTGCAAGAAAGCGGAAAGACCCCTAAAAAAGAAAATGGTATTGCATTTATAAAAATGGACAATGGAAGGGCTGTTTACAAAATTGGATCAGGGAAATATGCGTTTGTCTCAAAAAACATCCTAAAACTGGTTAAACCGGTCCATGTTTCAACGCCACTGATTACTCCGGCAAATACGCTTTTCCTCAAACCGGAAAAAGCAGTCATCTCCATTCAATCGGCTACAGATGGAGCAGATATTTATTATACGGTTGACGGAACGGAACCGGATCAAAATTCAATAAAATATACCGGATCGTTTTCGTTATTTGACAACACGATCGTCAAAGCCAGGGCCTTTAAAGAAGGCTATTACCCTGCTTTCACCAAAGCAGAAATGATTAGATTTGTCGATCCTGAGTTGAATGGAATCGGATTTTCCGTGTACGAAGGGCAATGGGAAGACAAACCTGATCTGCAGGATCTAAAGCAGGTATCTACCGGCCGCACTTTTCAATTTAATGTAGGTGACATAAAAAAACGGGAAGATCACGTTGCGATCATATTTGAGAGCTTTATCGAAATAGATCAGGACGGGAGCTACACATTTTATTCATCTGCCAATGACGGCAGTGTACTCTATATAGATGATCAGCCGGTTGTTGACAACGCCGGTTACTCCGGAAAACGGGTTGATCAGGGCGTTATAGATCTTAAAAAGGGACGGTATTTTATCAAAGTTCTTTATTATGAGAACACCGGAACAGAATCAATCAATGTGATGATCGAAGGTCCGGGATTTAAGAAACAAGATATTCCAGCTAATAAATTATTTTTAAAAAAATAAGTATTTATAGTTTTTATCATATGATCCCAAAACATTTTAATTTTAGACAGAATAACAGGATTTACTGGATACAAATGGCATTTATTTCTTAAATTTGATTGTCGGACATTTCAGGTAGGGTCGATGGAAAAAATTTTCAGATATCTGGGCCACAAAGCCGGTCCCTCGATACGAAAAGGAAAATGGATTTATCATTCATTTTTCGCAGATAAAGAAAAAGCGATAGAATCTGAATATCTGGTGGGGAAAGAGCTATCCATAAAGATGTCAGCAGATTACCCAATGGTAAATAACGCAGAAATCAGAGAATTGCTTGCGGAAATGCATCAAAAACTTTGCAATTGTCTGACCAATAAAAAACGAAAATTTGAATTCAGTATTGTTGTAAGTAAAGATGTAAACGCATTTGCCCTGCCTGGTGGGTTTATATATATGACCGATGGTCTACTCAAATTATGCGACTCTAATCATGATCAACTCGCTTATGTCTTTTCGCATGAAATGATGCATGTTATTCTTAAACATCCGCTGAACCGCATGCTGTCCAATTTTTCTTTACAGGTGCTCGAGAAATATATCCGCACAAAGGGGGCCGTCGGCAGTCTGGCCAAACAGGCGATTGCCAGTTTTATACGAAACGGCTATTCCCAGGAGAAAGAGTTCGAAGCGGATAAATATGGTGTGCAGCTGTTATCTCTCGCCGGCTATAAATCACAGGCCGCAATTGATGTATTACAAAAATTAAATAAATCAAATTCGGAAAAACCGGATATTTTTAATTATTTTTCCTCCCACCCCCCTGTCGTTGAGCGTATTGCCCACATTCGCCATCACTTTAAAATTTAGCTTAAAAATATTTGATTTTATTTTTATTGATTATTGAA
>CAZBBC010000025.1:9188-11474 GCA_964489835.1 uncultured Calditrichota bacterium | reverse complement strand
GGAAAACGATCACCCGGTGAACCGATGAACATAAAATTAGGCGGAATCCGCCACTCTTTCGATAATTTTTTTATTAACTCAGGACCAAAATTCCCAGGCATTTTAATAAACTCAATTTTAATATCAGGATACGCCCGGTCAAGAACTTCAATATCACGTTCTAATCCAGGTGTAATAGACTTAGTATCTGACAAGACAGTTACAATTTTCAGCTTACGTGTTTGCTCATTCTGACTCACATAGATCATCACCTGGTTTAAAATAGATACATTATCATCTTTGGTGAAAAAAACAAATTCCTGGGCATTAATATCATCAATCATTTTTCTTATTGTTTTATTTCCTAAAGATACAATATGTTGTATCCTATCTGAAATGTATCTTAATAGATGGAGGACACCTTTCAATATTGTCGTTCGATATAACATAATCGCTATGACACCAATCGTCGGTAAAAAATATTCCAGAAAGACTGCAAGATATGCGGGATTCATGACCGCATTGCCGACAAGAGCGGTCAGGACAGCCGTGATCGCAATCAGAATAGCGATCGCGCCGGCACGCTCCGGACGGGGTAAACGGGCACGTTTTACTTTTAATAGAACATTTCCAATGCCGAATAAGGCCATAACAGAAAGAAAGGAAATGGTATAGACACCAGCTAAGGCACCTAACTTACCCCTAGTTATCAATAGAATAGATACACAGAGAAGAAAAAAGAAAATCATAATACGGTACGCCGTATTATTTTTATTCAATTTGAGTAAAAATTGAGGGAGAATACGGTCCAATGCCATCCTTTGTACCAGTCCGCCGACACCGATAAAAGAGGTGAGAACGGCACCACTCAATACCAACGCAGCGTCTATTGAAATTATCCAGGAAAGCCATCGGCCACTGGCAACATCTCCCATATGGGCAAGCAATGCTTCTTGATGTCCTGAAATATTCGGAATGGGTATTATTGCCAGGGCCAGGAAAGCCATCAACGGATTGAATACAGTAACAACAATCCACATATTGCGCAGTGTTTTTGGAAAAACACCGGGCGCCTGCTCCTCTACAAAATTGGCTGAACTTTCAAATCCGGAAATACCAAGCATTGCTGCTGAAAATCCGAAAAATAGAGCAATAGGTAACCCACCTTCAACAGGGATACTATAATTTGCGTTTAGAATCCCCAGACCGTTCTGAACAATATAGAGTCCCCCTGCAATGACCAGAATAGTAAGCGAGAGTAAATGGGTGATAAATATAACAACCGCTACTCTGGAAGATTCCCCGATCCCAACAATGGTCAGAGACATAAAAAATAACAGCAGGGCAACGGTTGCTATGACAATCGGTATTCCATCCCAGAGGGCATGTACATAATGCATGGCCTCACTGGCAGAGATAACGGCTGTGGCCATATATGATAAAAGTGTGAGGCAGGCAGCCAAAGAGGCAACTGACTTACTGGTCGTATTGAGCAAAGCATTATAAGCCCCTCCGTTTAGAGGCAAAGCACCAACAACCTCACCGTATATCTTACGATAGAGAAAAAGGACACCCGCAACAATTAACAAAGCAATCCAGGCATATTTTCCAGCATAAATAATGGATAAGGCGGAGACATAGAGACATGACGAACTGATATCATTACCACAAATCGCTGTGGCCGGCAGTTCCCTTAACTGAACAGCATCAGCCGGTGCTTTAATCTCTATGGATTTCAGCTTTCTAACCGGTATTATTACATTTTCTGAATTGATATCAGCCATAACTCTATCGATTCCCGAAATATCTTATGAACTTGCTCACCACTATGTTTTCCATATTTAAAAATAACATCTTGGGTAGTTACTAAAAGAATCGTTTACTGCACGCCCGTTAATTATTACTCTTTCTATTCAAATTTTTGAACCCATTTTTCCATCTGCCGCGCCGCGATATCTTTACTGCCAATGCCAAAGGCTATGGCTGCTGCGACGGCAACAGCACCAAAACCGAGACCAAAAGCAGTAATAACGATGTCCTCAGCAAATCCCATTTGCTGTAAGGCCATGGCACTGACCAGAACCATTATTGCAATTTTAGTGAGCCATGCATACAATCCTGCCTGTGCCGTTCTGGTTTCGCGCACCCTGCCGGCAACCAGATTGGCAAGAAACAGTCCAACACCAAAAATGATCAATCCAAACACAATTTGTCCGGCGAATGTTGTGAATTCCGTGACCAATTCCGCAACATTATTAAAATTGAGCATGCGTAGCGCTTCAATACTGGCAAAAAAGATGACAGCAA
>CAZBBC010000025.1:220-9088 GCA_964489835.1 uncultured Calditrichota bacterium | reverse complement strand
AACGCAAGAATACTTTTGTATTCTTTTTCGTTCACTTAGGATCAATCTATTGGTTCTATATGAGAGGATGAACACCCCTGAAAAGGGTACTTTCACTAACCATTTATATAAATAATAAACGAAGAATAAATATTTTTATCATCAAACAGAAGCATACTTTAATTATTAAATATACAAAGTAATCAATACCTATTCAATCGGTTTCTTAGAATGTAATAGATCCGCTTTTTTTTAAAGTGATATAATTTTTACCGGACACTTATGAAGCACCGCCATGATTGAGATTGTGAAGGTTTTGGGAAAAAATATTCAATATTTTAAGAAAAAGAAAGAGAATAATAAACGCCAGATGTTCAACTACGTAATGCTCATTAGTTAACAACTAAAAGCGGAGCAGAAAAATGATCTGTTTTCAATAACTTTAATTTTGAATATTTTAAGCGAACGCCTAAATTTGATTTAGGATTTAAATACTCTTTTACCATTTTCTTCGTGGTCTCAGTGATCTTCGTGGTTTATGCAATATTTTGTTTGTAAACCTGTACGATGTAAAGAATTAATCAGACAATCATTAAAGAGCATTATATACAATGGAGGTATTTGATATGAAATTGGGCTTAAAATGTTTCCTGACCTTCCCTTTGCTGCTCATCCTTCTCTTTCAATCTGCAAGTCATAGCCAGGTTGCACAAAAATATCTTTCTGAATTCACTTTCACTTCCCCACCACCAACCTTCGGCGACATCAAAAAGCTTGATTATGATTTTCAGGGATATACCAGTCATTGGGATAAATTCGCCTGGGACTGGCATTGTTACAATGGACTCTTTCTTTTATCTCAACCTTCACCCGAAAGTGAAATATGGAAACTGGAAATGGATATCGGGAACCAACTGCTTTTGGATGAACTGTGGATTCAGAAAGAATTTGTTTCTAACCTGGCAAACAAGGACCTGCCGATTATAAGCGATCCTTCAAAACAGCAGGTAAAAGACCATCTGATAAACGAAGATCTTCTAATTGTTGCAGTTGATCAAAATCCGGTAATAGAAGATCTTTTAAAAAAATTACCGGAACAATTGCAATTCAGACGAAACCGGGCATTCTATCTCAAAAATGGTAATCGGACACTGTTTATCATTGCCAGTCACACCCAATTAGAGGCCGATCGTTTAAATCTTCAAATTCAACAGGCAAAAAATATTGTAGAGAACTATAATCTCTTTAAAGGCCTGGCCGGTGTTCATAGCAATTATCTGTTAATAACCCCTGGTTTTCATCATAATCCCTATACACTGATCAATAAAGCAATACAGATTGGTTGTTCCTGGGTAATGGTCAGTGGCTATAGTGATTGGATGATACCCAGCGGAGTCAATGAATCACTTAATAAAATAGATTTTCCCTTCACTTTTCTTCCCGGGCAGTACGGAAGCGGTGGTGTGATGTATGGGATGCAACAATATCCGAATATTCAAAATAATACGATCGAAGAGTGTCTGGATTGGAAAGAAAAATATAAAGGCTATTATTTTAGTAATTTGGGCCATGCTAAAAATGTACATTCTCATCGCTATAGTGGATTTATTGTCAACAGCCCGGCCGATCAGTTTAAAATGGATTCTCTCGCTGTCCCCTTTATCACCAATGCCGGAACCATTGACATGGCGATTCCGCCCATAATGATCTTATTTCTCGATAAAAATGTGGTTTTAAACGAACAGAATATTTGGCGTGCCATAACAGGTAAACAAGCCGTAGCCCTGTTTAACAATGGACAGATGCTGGGCCCGCAAGCCTTATGCGATCCCTTAAAAATTCTATGGCTGGAAGGAGCATATTTAGAAAAACAATTTGATTCCCAATTATCAGTAAATGGCCGTCTTGTCAGGAATGAAGTCATTGTTACCATCCAAAACAGGACCAACCAAACTGTTTCCGGTACCATTCAATTTCAGGTATCTCCCGATGTGATTATTGGTGAAAATTCAGAACCGGTATCCTTGACGTTACCGGCAGCGGGGACCAGGCAGATAAAATTCCCGGTCAATTGTACAGCAGCAGCCTGTGGCAGGGATATTCCTATTGGTATTGTATTCGAAACAGATAAAAAACAGGTCCGTGCCCTGACACATTTTGAAGTTCCGCAAGCGGTGGAGATCCATCCCCTGATATTTGATGTGCCGGGCAGGATTAACTATCCGGTCACGGTATACAATTACACCAATAAAGATCCTTTGTTAAGGCTTGAAATCTTCTCCCAAAAATCGAATACAATGATTCATTCAAACGATAAAACGATTACGCTGAATCAATGGCAAAAAGCGATCTCGGGCTTTGACTTTTCCCTTGATGAAGGTGAATATAATGTGAGAGTTGGGGCGTTAGGCACGGTAAGCGAAGGCAAGATATCCATCAAATCACCGACCGGTCTCGTACGTGTATATGAGGATGATCTTAATGATGATGGGATCCCGGAAATTGTCATGGACAATTCAAAAATAAAAGCGACACTTCTTTTATTTGGCGGACGTGTCATAGAATATATCGTTAAAAGTAAAAATGAAAATTTACTATTTAAATTATGGCCTCAAAAACCACCCTGGGCAGATGAACCAAGGGGTATCCGGGCTTTTTATCCCTATGGCGGCCTGGAAGAATTTACAGGTTATCCTTATATAGGCGGGCATATCGTATTTAAGTATGAAATTATTGAAAGCTCGGGTGTCAGAGGCCGGGTGCGATTATGGGCAAACATCCACGGCAGTAAAATTGAAAAAATTGTAACTCTCTTTGGTGACAGTGAATTATTGGAGGTTCGTTATGCCATGAATGATATCGTACCCAGTATTACGGTTATCGGAATCAATCCTTTAATTGAAATCGGTCCATCGACCGGACCAGAGGATATTTACTTCTTCCCGGCCGAAAAGATCGAACAGCGCCAACCTCTCTTGGAACGCTATTATGGCGATATGTTTTTCCTTAACGAAGGGTGGGCAGCCGGTTATGACACAAAAATGGACATAAGTTTAATTGTCGGATATCCCGTAAATGATGCAATGTTCATGCATTTATGGAACAATCACCCGAATAATACACCAACACCTTATTATTATACCGAACTTCAACCCTGGTTGAAGGTGAAACCGGAAACAACCACCTATTTTTCATACTATCTTTTTGGCCAGGCCGGACCTTGGAAATCAGCACTGGAAAATTTCAGACAACTGGGACTTGTCACTGAAAAAAATTTAACTAAATAGCCGAAATAATTAATCTTGCAAAGAACCACCACGGCAGGTACACGCAGCGAGTCAAAGTTTTTGTCCACGGATTATCCGTCGAAGCCGGATCAGGCGAAGACTGACACGAATTAGCACGAATTTCCGCGAATTATATTAATAATATTATTAAAAATGAAAAAAATAGAAAAAAATCGAGAAATCTGTTTTAAAATTCGTGAAATTTGTGGACTCATTCTTTACGCCTTAGCGCTTGCCTGCCGTGGCGGGGCTTTGCGAGAGATATATATGAATCAATCATACTAATACAGCGTGTTGCAGATTAGGCAATTTTAAACAATCCTGACGTTTTTTAAACGTGTAGATTGTCATTCCCATTCCGCTCATTGATCTGGAGGAATCTATAAAAAACAATGACTTAGGTGATTTATCAACATGGATCCCTGCTGGAGTTTATCCCTTCTGGATTCCTGTTGGAGTTTATCCCTTCTGGATTCCTGCCTTCGCAGGAATGACAGGAAGGGACAGGGATGACATTTCAGGATAATTTCACTAATCTGCAACAGCCTCCAATATTAATGAAGGTGCTCAGGATTAATTTAGACTATCAAAGATAAAAATGAACGCAAACTTACCATATCCAGGAGGTATTATGAAATTTGAAAAGTCTTACATCGCTCCTCTTGTCTTCGCTACACTATTTTGTTTTTATGCCGCTGTTTTTTCGCAAACAGCGGTCGTTGAATACCAGACCGGTCAGTGGATACAAACATGGCTTCTTTGCGGACCCGTCCAATTGGAGAAACCAACCGAAGCGATTTCAGATATTGAACATATACCCGGATTTGAGACCGATTTTTTAATGGATATCGGCGGAGAAACAAATCCGGAAATCAAACCGGGTCAGACGATTACCTATGATGACCAAACCGTAACCTGGTTTGAGCACAGCACCCAGGATTCACTCATTGACCTGGATGCCGCTGTTTCCCCAAAGGAATATGTGATTGCCTATGCTTATTGTGAGATTGAATCACCCGCGGATAAAGTATGTCTGCTGGCGATAGGTAGTAATGATGGTGGTCGTGCCTGGTTAAACGGCGAGCAGATCTGGGACCGGCCGGAAGGTCGTGGTCTTGTTCCTGACGATGACCGGATCCCGGTCCTTCTGAAAAAAGGTCGAAACCGCATACTAATAAAAATCGAAGAACGGGGAAATTTATGGGGCTTTTGTACCCGCTTTCTTAAATTCGATGCCGGATCGTTTATACATTACACCCCTCTTTTCTCTGCCATACCCCAAATGAGTGGAAAGGCCAATCTGCGTTTTTTACAAGCCGGATCAGTAATTGATCATATATTCAAGAAAGTAAATTTAAAAGTCTCTAATCAGGAAGATCCCCAATCAATCCTCTGGCAATCGGAATGGTCTAAAAATAAAGAGGTGGCCTTGTATCCTGGTAATGAAGTCTATGGAAATTTTTTACTGCAAATCGAGGCTGAGCTTACCGATGGGAATGTATGGTCAGAAAAAATTCCGTTTCCCATGGGTAAAAGAATCGAACATCTGCTTTTTAAAGACGCAAAAACCGCTTATCGGATTGTCATTGGCGAGGAGGCATCGGAATCGGAGCAGTGGGCAGCCATTGAACTTCAGCAGTGGCTCAAAGAGGCCAGCGGGGCGGAATTTAAAATTAAATCGGACAATAGCGACCCCTATCCAAAAGAAATTATTATTGGTTTCAATAAACATTCGAAAATGCTTCTGGGCGAGGAGATATCAGAGCCTGCCGAAGAAGATGAATCTTTCACTTATCGGAATGTTGGTTCCAGTATCATCATCTGGGGAGGCAGAGCCCGAGGTACGATGTATGGGGTAATGACTTTTTTGGAGAGAGAACTGGGTTGTCGTTGGTACACTTCCAGGGTGAGTGTGATACCCCCAAGAAGGCAATTTATTTTTGATTACTTATTTCACTCAGAATCACCAGGGCTAAGGGTTCGCAATGATTTCTATTATGAAGCTTTTGAACCTATATGGGCGGCGCGTAATAAGGTAAATGGAGCGATGAATTTCCGGGAGCAGCCGGGAGGTGTTGAGGGTTATTGGGCCGTTCATACTTTTTATCGATTTATGCCACCCTCTGAATTTTTCGACGAACATCCCGAGTACTATAGCCTCATCGATGGTAAACGTATTCATGATAATGCTCAATTATGTCTGACCAATCCTAATGTACTCGAAATTGTCAGCGAACGACTCCGGGAAACCATTGAAGAAAACCCTCAGTATCTTATATATTCCGTTTCCCAGAATGACTGGAGGAATCCCTGTCAATGCGATAAGTGCCAGGCTATCGCCAAAAAAGAAGGAAGCGAAGCGGGACCTCTGATTTGGTTTGTAAACCGGGTTGCCGAAAAAATAGAAGAAGAATATCCGCATAAATTTGTGGGAACACTTGCCTATCAATATACCAGAAAACCTCCGAAAAACATTCGGCCCCGATCGAATGTAGTCATCAGACTTTGTAGCATCGAGTGCTGTTTTGCTCATGATTTCAACAGTTGTCCGGAGAATGCTTCGTTTGTCAATGACCTGACGGGGTGGTCAGCCATTGCCCCCCATCTGTATATTTGGGATTATGTGGTCAACTTTTCTCACTACATCATGCCCTACCCCAACTTTGGGGTTCTGCAAAATAATATAAAAATGTTCCGGGATAATAACGCGATCGGGATCATGGAGCAGGCCGCTTATCAGAGCCGGGGGGGAGAATTTGCGGAACTAAGGGCCTATGTGATCTCCAAACTCCTGTGGAACCCCGAATGTAATACCAAGCAAATCATCAATGATTTTATGTACGGTTATTACGGACGCAGCGGACAATACATTCGAAAATACTTTGATATACTGCACGCTCGACTTTCTTCAGATACGCATATTCACCTCGGCTTGCGTCCGGATGATCAGCTGTTTAGCGATGAATTCGTTCGTCAGGCCGATATTATTTTTGACCAGGCGGAGAAAGTGGCAGATAATGAAGAAATCCGACAACGGGTGGAAATGGCCCGGCTACCTATTATGTATTTAAAGTGTAAACGGTCACCGATGCTGGCGAAATTCGACGGTACCTATAAAAGGTTTAAAGAAATCGTTGAACGCGAAAATATCACTCACTATGCCGAAGCCGGGGTACCACATAGCCAGGATTTTCACAAAATGGTAGAGTCGGCAAAATAATATTAGTATCATAATTAGAATAAAAGAATATGGAATAAATATTGAATGGAATAGCAATGATGAGAAAACCATCATATGTAATGCTTGGTTTGCTTATAATTTCGCCGATCCGCGTGTTGTATTTGATCTGAAATATATTTTGCTACACTTGGAGATTGTCAACCGTGGTCATCGATAACAAACCGTATGCACAATTCATTTCGAAATACGACAAGCCACATGTTTTTTTCTATCTGGATCCTCCTTATTTTGGAATGGAAAATTATTACGGTAAGAATATTTTTCACCAGGACGATTTTCGGATCCTGGCATCGATGCTATCAAAGATCTCCGGAAAGTTTATCCTATCGATCAACAACCATAAAACGATTCATGAAATCTTTAAGGATTATAATCGCAAAAAAGTCCACACCAGGTATAATGTGTCAAACAAATCGAAGAGGGTAGAGGAGTTGTTGATTATGAATTATTAATACTCTCAAATTTAATTTTTAAAAAATTTTTTTGAATGTGAACAATCATTCACATTTTGTGAACGATACTTCACCTAATGTGAACGATCATTCCATCTTTTAATTTAGGCCCACATAAAGGAAAACCCCTTAAGTTACACATTTATAATTGATTAAATTCTTGATCTGCGTTTGGTATGGATATTGCGTATAAAATTCGAGAATTATATTTTCTCAATCTTTTGTGATTAATTATTTTTTTACATATTGATCTGGAGTTTAAATGTCAGTTACATATATAATAGATTCAAATAACAATTTTATTTATATCACCGGAGAAGGTGAAACTTCGAATAACGATTGGTTAAATATTAAATCAGAATTATTCGATGGTCCTGAGGACCGTTTAAAAATGAATTTATTAATTGATGTAAGAGATCTTGAGACATTACCTTCAACCAGCTTTATTGAATCTTTTATTAACACTTTGGAATCAGTAAAAGAATCAACTATAAAGTGGGCGATTGTTGTATCAAAAAAAGTCTCTTTCGGATTAGCCAGGGTTGCGTCGGCGTTTGCCGAATTCAAAGGCTATAATGTAGAAATATTTCAAAACCGAGACGAGGCGGAAAACTGGCTTGAAATATAGAGTATTTTATGGTGGCTTTATGGTTTTAATATAGTATTCGTTTTTAAAATGTAAAAATATTTTAGCGATTTTAGTGCTTGTTAATTATAATCAAATAAGAGAGGATAGCTATGGCGGAAGAAACAATTCAATGGTCGGGCGTTTCGGGTAAAAATTACAAATACTGGATTCACAAGATTGATATCTCATTCAAGGACAGTCCTGGAAACTATATATTTGCCAAGGAGACAACTCCAGGTAGATGGACGCCCATTTACATCGGAGAGACCGAAAGTCTCAAAGAACGTCTTTCGAATCATGAGAAGATGCCCTGCATTACCCGCAACGGGGGAACGCACGTGCACGCTCACACAAGCTCTTCGGATGCAGATGACCGCAGAGCAGAGGAAAAAGACCTTCTCGATAAATGGGATCCGGTTTGCAATAAGGAATAGACAGTTTCTTTCTAGAACAGGTCAGCAGATTATGATATATCATATCTATGATTATATGGTGAGAAAATGCCATTTGATCCAACCGTTGAACAAAGAAGAATAATCAACCATGCTGTGGACAAAAGTGCTCGAATTTTGGCCGGGCCGGGTACCGGTAAAAGTGCAACACTTTTGGCTTTGGTGAGCAGACTTACCGCAGACGCGATACGGGTACGCTTACGATTGTTGACCTTTACTCGCGCTGCCACTGCCGAACTTCAACGAAATATGTCACCCGAAGAGACTGCCATCGTTGGCCAGCCGTCCACTATCCATTCATTTGCAATTTCAGTTTTACTCCGCAATCCTGGCACGGGAGGATTTCCAGAACCCCTAAGAATAGTCGACGATTGGGAAATGAAATCTCTGGTTAGGACTACTCTACGGGATTTGTCAGGTTTCTCTCTCAAAGAAATTGATGTTCTCTTTAGAGAGCTTGCTGCTAACTGGGAATCATTGCATCCTTTTGAGAATCCAAACATAACTCCGGAAGTTCGAGCCCGATTTCTTGCCGCGTGGCAGGCACACCGACGGATTTACGGATATACACTACTATCTGAACTTCCTTATTTACTGAATCGTGCTCTGGTAAATCATAACAACCTTGAAGGTTTAGACTATAATTGTTTGATAGTGGACGAATATCAAGATTTGAATGCCTGTGACCTTAATGTGCTTCGTTTGCTGGAAAATAGTGGTATATCGTTGATTGCAGCTGGTGACGACGACCAATCTATCTACTCTTTTAGAAAAGCTGCTCCTGAAGGAATCCGACGTTTTCCCATCGACTATCCGGAATCATTAGACT
>CAZBBC010000025.1:0-210 GCA_964489835.1 uncultured Calditrichota bacterium | reverse complement strand
TCACTATCAACTTCTCTGCGGTGCGGTGCAAACATTTTAAATTGGGCAAACTATGTGATTGCTGGGGACCTTTCTCGTCCAACGGACCATCGATTGCTGCAACCATCTCAAGAGGCCGATCCTGGTGAGGCTGCACTCTTATTTTTTCCTGGACATGTAGCAGAAGCAAATGGTATTGCTGACATCGTTTTTAACCTAACACAACGCGAG
>CAZBBC010000024.1:0-41498 GCA_964489835.1 uncultured Calditrichota bacterium | reverse complement strand
CGGATGTTCTCAAGATCTCGATCCGGGAAATCGAAAGGTGGTTGAAGGATGATCCGGAAGCCTCGATTGTTTCCATTACTCAGAATGACTGGGAAGACTGGTGTGAGTGTGAGCGCTGTAAAGCACTGGATGAGAAAGAAGAGAGCCATTCAGCAACGATTGTAAACTTTGTCAATGCCATTGCCGATTCTCTGGCCGCTAAATATCCGGATATATACTTCGATACCTTTGCCTATACCTATTCGCAAAAACCTCCTAAAACTTTAAAAGTCCGTGATAACGTGATCATCCGGATCTGTCACATGAATCCCTGCTGTGATGCCCACCCGTTAATGGACTGTGACCGGAACGCGGACTATGTCAAACATCTGAGAACCTGGCGCACCAAAGGGGGTAAGCTGTATGCATGGCATTATGTAACCGATTTCAGCCACTACCTGATGCCTCTGCCCAATTTTAATGCCCTTAAAAAGGATATTCTATTTTATTACAAGGAAGGTGTCTCCGGCGTCTTTTGTCAGGGAGATTCACACCCGGGCGGTGGCGGAGAATGGGCAGAACTCCGATCCTATGTATTGGCAAAACTGCTATGGGATCCTGCGATCGACATGGATGCAGTGATCGATGATTTTATGCAGGGCGTGTATGGAAAAGCGGCTGCTCCCATCCGCCAGTATTTTGATATGTTGCACGAAATGGTTAAGGATCCGGAAATGCATTTTGATCTCTATTCCCATCCGGATGAAGTCGGTTATTTAACTCCCGATGTATTACAAAAGGCGCACGATTATTTTGACACCGCAGAAAAGTTAGTCGCCGCTGATCCGGAGACTCTCTCCCGAGTAAAAAAAGCCCGCCTGCCGGTTTATTATGCTGATCTCTGGTTTCAGGGGCAGCAGCAGATCCTTGCCCAGAAAGCAGTCGATCAAAAGATGCTGGCAGAATTTAAAGATATTGCGACGAAGAGCGGGGTGATTGCCGAGTCCGGTCAGTCAACCATTACTTCTTTTTTGCAGACTTTATCATCCGATTGGCGTTTTATCAGAAATCTAAAGATCATCGGCCCTTTTGATGCTCCCAAAGAAAGTTTATTGGAAACGGAACGTCCGCCGGAGGTTGAAATTGATTTTGGTAAACACTATCAGGGTGTGGCCGGTGTTGAGGTTCTCTGGCAAGACTGGACGGAAAAGGATGGTTTATATGTGGATTTTACCAAGATCTTTGAGCCGGATACTCTGGGTATTGCCTATGGATTATCCTATATTCATTCTCCAAGAAAATTTTCCACACAACTGGGTATCGGCAGCAATGACGGCGTGCGTGTTTATGTCAATGATGTATTGGTTCATGACCATGTCGTCTTGCGCAAAGCCACACCAAACTCGGATGTAATTAATGTGACATTCAACAGGGGCTGGAATAAAGTGCTGGTTAAGGTCGATCAGATCGGTGCCGGTTGGGGGATGTATCTTAGTGTCATCGACGCCGATAAAATTCTAACCTTTAGTACAAATACGCCTTAATGATAGAGAAAGTGAGGTATTCTATTTAATCTGATCAATTCATACCGCAGCTCATTGCTGCAATCAAAAAAAGAATTCGTCCACGGATTACACGGATTTTATTTAAAAATTATAATTATTTTAGATTTAATCCGTGAATAAAAGTTTTTAAAATCTTTACTAAAAAACAAAGTTTTTTGGTACAATAGCAAAAAGCAGCGATGTTGCAATCAAACCATTCACAACTGACCCTCCCTCGGCCCCTCCCTGCTTGCAGGGAGGGGTGGACCGCGCTAGCGGGACGGGGTGGGTATCGTCATCGCGAGCGTTAGCGTCAGCCTCGGTTGATCCCAACACCTCGGGAAAGCAATCCAAATAATTTTTAGGTTGCCTAAGCATATTTAATAATATAGAATTAAATTTTTAAGGGATCAATAAATGGCGAAATCTAAAATATTACATGATATGATACTAAAGATTAGCTCTATCAAATACCGGCTGCTTCTGATCGTTTTTATTCTTTGTATGACTGCGGTATTTTGTTTTACCGGGGAACCTATCGAACAATCGGCTTCTGATATCCTCGAGCAAGGATTTAACAACCCCCCACAACAGGCGCGTCCGCAGGTGATGTGGTGGTGGCTTAACAGCTATATCAGTAAGGAAGGGGTTACCAAAGATCTGGAGGCAATGAAAGAACAGGGTATTGGCGGCGCTTTGATCTTTGATGCCGCACCGGTGGACCGTTGGCGTCCCAAGAATGTCCAACCGGTCCCTGTCGGTCCCCCTTTTCTGAGCCCGGCCTGGCGGGAAGTTTTCCGGCATGCCATCAAAGAAGCGGCCCGTCTGGACCTGGAATTAGGCATTAGCATAACCAGTGGATTTAATGCCGGCGGTCCATGGGTAACACCTGCTTATGGACAGCAGGAAATCGTTTGGTCCGAAATTTTGCTGGAGGGTCCGTCATCCTATTCCGCAAAACTTCCCCTTCCTGCAGGACCAATATACGATAACAATGGTGACCTGATCAGTTATAGTGAATTGAATGTAAACAATGATCTGTTTCTTGATCAGGAGGGTCGCCCGATCCATTATCGTGACGTGGCGGTTTTGGCTGTACCCTTCACTCCGACGGCGAGTCAAATCCCGGATAAATATTCCCCACCGGGGGCTCCGCCCGGCCGTCTGAAACACTGGGCACTCAAATCGGTTCATAGTTTCGATTATCCCGAAAATAAGGGATTTCTCTTTAACGTCAACTACGACGATCTGACCGATATTCCTTGGGAACCGCACATCAATAGCCGTTCAATTATAAACCTCTCTGATCAATTGGATCAAAACGGTCATCTTCAATGGGAAGTGCCTGAAGGTCGATGGCTTATTTTACGATTTGGTCATACCCATACCGGTATCAGACTTCAGGCTACGAATCCTCAAAATGAAGGTTTGGCCATGAATCATCTTAGCGCTATTGCAGCTAATAAGCATTTTGAGGAAATCGGAGAAAAATTGTTGGAGGACATCGCCCTGGTTGGTGAAAAAAGTCTGACTTACTTTTATCTGGATAGCTGGGAAGTGCGAATTGCAAACTGGACCGCGGAATTTGTAGAGGAATTTTATAAACGCCGTGGTTATGATATGACCCCCTACTTACCCGTCCTCGCCGGATGTATTGTTGACAACCGTGATATTTCAAACCGTTTTCTTCATGATTATCGTCAGACAATCGGCGATTGTATCGCCGATAACTACTATGGACAATTTCAAAAGTTAAGCCATGTCCATGATCTGGAATTTCGCTCGGAAATGGCCACCACACCGATTCCGGTAGATATGCTGAAATGTCTGGGGCGCTGTGATATTCCCTTTGGCGAATTCTGGGCCGAGTCTGATTTGGACGAAGGTCGGATTGAACCCTGGGATAGGATGTTTGGCAAACAAGCCGCGTCTGCCGCACATATCTATGGAAACCGTCTGGTTTCTGCCGAGGCATTGACCGTTGCCCATAAACATTGGGAACATGGTCCGTTTCAATTAAAACGTACCGTGGATCAGGCTTTATGTGCCGGCATCAACCGCCTGATGATCCACACCTTTACACACTCTCCGCCGGATGTCAAACCACCGGGATATGAATATTTTGCCGGCACGCATTTCAATCCGCAGATCACCTGGTGGAAACAGAGCCATGCCTTTACCGATTACATCAGCCGCTGTCAGTTTTTACTGCAGCAGGGAAAGTTTGTTGCCGATGTATGTTTCTACCAGGGTGATCGCATCCCCAGCTTTGTTCCTATGAAACATATCGATCCTGATCTGGGCCCCGGTTTTGATTATGATGTGGTTAACTCGGAAGTTCTGCTGACAAGAATGTCTTTTAAGGATGGAAAAATCGTGCTGCCGGATGGCATGAGCTACCGGCTACTTGTTCTACCAGATTCAGACAGGATGAATCCCAGGGTACTTAAAAAAATAACCGAATTGATTCAATCCGGTGCGACCGTTGTGGGCCCCAAGCCAAATACGGTTTATGGTCTGGGTAACTATTTCCAGAGTGATTCGATAGTGAAAGAACTGGCGGTTAATCTCTGGGGGGCTTGTGACGGAGAGAAAATTAAAGAAAAAATCGTCGGCAAGGGGCGGATCGTTTGCAGGAAAACCGCGCGTGAGATTTTGCTGAATCAGGGTATCCTGCCTGATTTTGAATTCAAGAGTCCTTTTAAAGATACCAATCTGGATTATATCCACCGTTCGATTTTAGAATCTTCAGTCAATACCGATATATATTTTATAGCCAACCTTACGGACCGTTGGGAAAATGTTACCGGTACCTTTCGTATCGAAGACAAAATTCCGGAATTATGGAATCCGGAGAACGGTAAAATTAATGCTGCTAGTATTTATGTGGTTGAAAATAAACGTACAACCATACCCTTACATCTTCCTCCGCTGGGTTCAGTGTTTATTGTCTTCCGAAAAACGGATTCGCGGAATCATATCATCAGTGTATCTAAAGACTCAAATCCACTGTTTCCTCAAACCAATTTAAGAGTCGACAATAGTAACGCATTCGAATTATATCGGGATAAAGAGTCCGGGCTGATATTAAACGCTTGGGAAGCAGGTAATTTTGCTTTTATTAGCAATGACGGCTCTCTATTAAATATTCCGATAAATCCTATGCCACCCCCTATTCCCCTTCCAGGGCCCTGGATGGTTCATTTTCCAAAAGGAGGAGGAGCTCCTGACTCTGTTGTTTTTAAGAATCTGAGTTCCTGGACAGAATCAACCGATCCCGGTGTTAAATACTTTTCGGGAACAGCTATTTATAGCACCTGCTTTAACCTTGAGAATGAAATACTGGAGAAAGGATATCGATTAGATATTGATCTCGGATCGGTGAAAAATATTGCTGAAATTTCTCTCAACGGAGACTTGCTGGGTATATGTTGGACCCCTCCTTTTCGAATGGACGTCACCGCTGCCTTAAAACCCGGAGCAAACCATCTGACGATAGAGATAACAAATCTCTGGCCGAATCGTCTGATTGGAGATCAATTTCTTCCGGAGGATAAGAGAATAGCATTTACGAATATTCAAACTTTTACGAAAAAGTCACCGCTGCTTGAATCAGGATTGCTTGGACCGGTGAAAATATTTATTGTATCACAGGCAAAATTAAAATTGTAAAATAAACAATTCAATCAACTTTAGAAACTATTGTTTCAGCCTTTCGTAGAAAGATAATACAATTTTGTACGCCTGCGATAGCAATTGCTGACCCACCCCGTCTCCCCGCCTGAGGCGGGGAGACGAGGTGGGTTATTGAGGTTTATTAACCTAAATAATTGAATTTATCTAAATCAAAGGAATGACATTATGAAGAATTTTCTTTTTCTATCAATTATCGGAGGACTGATGTTTTCTACTTGTACCATTCAAACGGATGAAGTTTCTAATCCTTTTTACAGTGAATATAATACTCCCTTCGCGACCCCCCCCTTCGATAAGATCAAACTTGAACATTATATACCCGCTTTTAAGGATGGAATTAAAAAAGAAGACGAAGAAATTAACACAATCGTTTCCAATCCGCAGGCTCCAACATTTGAGAATACCATTGAAGCTCTGGAAAAAACCGGCAAACTGTTAGATAAAGTCAGTTATGTTTTTTTTAATATGACTTCTGCCAATACCAGTGATGATTTGCAGGCGATCGCCAAAGAAGTATCGCCGATGTTATCCAAACATAGCGATGATATTCAGCTGAATGCTCAGTTGTTTCAAAGGATTAAAACGATTTACGAACAGAAAGACGATCTTAACCTGAATACTGAACAGGTGAAACTTCTGGATAAATATTATAAGAATTTTGTCCGCGGTGGTGCCAATCTTGATGAAGCTAAAAAACAAGAATTTCGTAAAATAAATGAAGAATTATCTCTCCTCAGTCTGCAATTTGGTGAAAATGTTTTAAAGGAAGACAATAAATTTGAACTGGTAATTGATAATAAAAAAGATCTGGCCGGTTTGTCGGAAACAGTTATTACGGCAGCGGCCGAAGCCGCTAAAGAACGCGGGCATACCGAAAAATGGGTGTTTACACTGCACAAACCCAGTCTGATCCCATTTCTTCAATATTCTGAGAAACGTGACCTGCGTGAAAAAATGTATAAGGGCTATATTAACAGAGGAAATAATAGTGATGAATTGGATAATAAAGCTATTTTATTAAAAATTGTTAACCTGAGACTGCGCCGTGCAAATTTGCTAGGATATAAGACACATGCGAATTATGTACTTGAAGAAAATATGGCCCAAAATGCCAAAAATGTCTACCAATTGCTTGATCAGCTGTGGAAACCAGCACTGGCCATGGCAAAAATAGAAGTCAAAGAAATGCAAAAACTGATCGATGCCGAAGGGCAAAATTTTAAACTGCAGGCCTGGGACTGGTGGTATTATGCAGAAAAATTAAAAAAAGCAAAATATGATCTGGATGAAGAAATGCTGCGCCCTTATTTTCAGGTGGAAAAAGTCAGACAAGGGGCATTCGATGTTGCCACAAAACTTTTTGGTATTACGTTCACCGAGCGGAAAGATATTCCCATCTACCATGAGGATGTAACCGTCTATGAAGTAAAAGAAGCGGACGGCAGCCACATCGGTATTCTCTATACCGATTATTTTCCCAGAGCGAGTAAACGTGGTGGTGCCTGGATGAATGAATACCGGGCCCAGTCAAATCTGGATGGAAATAAAATTACGCCGTTGATTGTAAATGTTGGTAATCTTTCCAAACCAACAGCTGATAAACCGGCCTTGATCAGCTTAGATGAAACATTGACTCTATTCCACGAATTCGGCCATGCACTGCACGGTCTGCTGACCAATTGTACCTATCCCAAACTATCAGGTACTAATGTATCCAGAGATTTTGTAGAATTACCATCACAGATTATGGAAAACTGGGCGTCTGAGCCTGAAGTACTACGTTCCTACGCCAGGCATTATCAGACGGATAAACCTATCCCTGAAGACCTTATCGCTAAGATAGAAAAATCCGGAAAATTTAACCAGGGTTTTGCCACCGTTGAATACCTGGCCGCTTCTTATCTTGATATGGACTGGCACACCCTTAGTAATGAAAAAGATATTAATCCGCTAAAATTCGAAGACGAATCAATGAATAAAATAGGCCTGATACCGGAAATTGTAAGCAGATATCGCAGTTATTACTTCCGGCATATATTTTCCGGCGGTTATTCATCCGGTTATTATAGTTATATTTGGGCGGAAGTTCTGGATGCCGATGCTTTTCAGGCTTTTAAGGAAACCAGTCTCTTCGACCGGAAAACGGCCCAGGCTTATCGTACTAACATCCTGGCCCGAGGAGGTACGGAAGATCCGATGGTTCTTTATAAACGTTTTAGAGGGGCAGAGCCCAAAATTGAACCACTACTTGAAAGAAGAGGGCTTAATTAAAAAAAATGTGACTATGGACTTTCAATTAAATCCCGTAAAGCAGCCAGATTGTTTTCACTTAAATCACCCATCGCCATACGCAGATACAGTTGATTAAAGATTCTGGTGATAAAGCTGGTGGTTCGATAGGATACGGTTACCGAGATCTCGGTGGTACCATCTAAGAGACGTTTGAGGGTGTAGGAGGTTTTAAAATCTTTAAACAGTGGATTTTCATTAATCCCGCTCCGTAAAAAGGTGATGCCATTATCAGGTTCCAACGAGATAACCCGTTCTTCATGAAATATAGTAGAATCATAGGCCACCAGATAACATCTGAGTGTTGCCCCTTTCCAGATTTCAGGCCCTTTATTTATTTCCACTTTTCTTAATTCCGACTGCCAGGACGGGTAATTATCAATATCAATTAAATGCCGCCAAACGACCGCTACCGGACTTTTAATCACTTGTGTTCGTGTAAAATAAGTATCTGGCCGGGCAAATAAACCAATACTTATAAGTATACATATAACCACACAGAGTATTATCGAAAAAATTTTAATAAGTTTGAGCACGTTTGTCTTAACGTAAGTTTATATCAGATGACTATACGTTTCTTATTTTTGGGACAGGATAACTGGATACACCGGCGCTCACTGGGTGGCCGTGAGCATTTCGACCATCCCAACTGACTTCATGTTTACCGGTATATATCGTATTTTCTAATAGTTTACATATAAATCTACTTTGATTGTCTTAAACTTTCAAGCTGACTTTTGTTTGCGTGTCAATATTGAAAGAAATAATCGTTGTCGGATTGAATGGATTTGGATAATTTTGGTAAACTGCGAATTTTTCCGGTGAGTGGTCGTCGTCAACCGAACTGTTAAATATTAGATTATCAATCAGATGATATCTATTATTTACTTGGATAACTATAAGTCTGATTATTAATTCAACACTATCATGAGTAATATCAATCATAGCCTGTTTGCTCGCCCATACCTATACACTACGCTCTTTGCTCTACGCCTCACGCTCTTCACCCCACGTTTTATGCTGTAGGTCCTACACTTTACGCTTTAACGATTACTCTATTCCTTTTAAATTTATTTATCTTAAGTCTTTAAACTTTAGTTATATCTGTTTAATTTCCGGATGTCTTGCAACCGTTACAAAAAGGAGTAAGTCTTGTCTACATTAATGGTTTCAATATCAGGAGTGCGGGGAATTATTGGAAAGAGTCTTACACCCGAAGTTATCACAAAATATGCATTAGCCTTCGGTTCATATATGGATCGATCAACAGTGATCATTGGTGGTGATTCACGAACGAGCGGTAATTTTATAAAAAGCATCGTCAAAGGTTGTTTACAGTCAACCGGCTGTGCTGTCATTGATATCGGTATTGTTCCCACTCCTACAGTTCAAATGGAAATATTATATCATCAGGCAGGTGGAGGCGTGGCCATTACCGCCAGTCATAATCCATCCGAATGGAATGGTTTAAAATTCATGGATGCTGATGGGCGGTTCCTTAGCCCTGAGAATGCAAAAAAAGTCTATGATCTTGGTGATAAGGGTGAATTTCACCTAAAAGAATGGACTGATATTGGAAATGAGAAAGAGGATAATGATGCTAACCGCCGGCATATAGAGGCCGTGTTAAACCTGCCATATATTAATATAGACGCATTAAAAAAAAGAAAATTCAAAGTAGCGGTGGATTGTGTGAATGGTGCCGGTGGTCTTATTGTTCCGCAATTATTGAAAGCGCTGGGATGCGAGGTGGAACAAATCAACGGTGAAGCCACCGGTCACTTTGCCCATACACCGGAACCATTACCTGAAAATCTGGGCCAATTATCAAGGAAAGTTATAGACTCGAAATCTGATGTTGGCTTTGCTGTGGATCCCGATGTCGATCGGTGCGCGATCATCGATAATACCGGCAAGGCAATCGGTGAAGAATATACACTTGTTTCAGCCATAAAATTTATTTTAACTAAAAAGTTAGGAGCAGTGGCCATCAACATGTCTTCCTCACGTGCCAGTGAAGACATCGCCAAATATTATAACTGTCCTTTTTCCCGGTCAAAGGTAGGTGAGATTAATGTGGTCGAGGAGATGGTAAAAAACAATGCGATTATTGGCGGTGAAGGTAATGGTGGTGTTATTCTTCCGGAGCTTCATCTTGGACGGGATGCACCCGTTGCTATTGCTTTAACTCTTCAACACTTACTCGAATTTAAAGGTTCAATGAATGAGCTCGCACAATCATTACCCCAATACCACATGGTAAAAAGTAAAATAAGCATTGAAAACATGGATCCTGATTCTATCATGGATCAGATAATCGATCGATTCTCTGAAAAAAAGATAAACCTTCTTGATGGTTTAAAAATTGATGAAAACAATTATTGGGTTCATCTGCGAAAATCGAATACGGAACCTATCATCAGAATTATTGCAGAAGCAAAATCAAAAAAAGAGGCAGAGGAAATTGTCACCGAATATACAGAAATAATCAAATCGCTTTAAAATCATATATATCCATTAAATATTCTGATTATGTCCTTAACTCCACAAAAATTATTTAGATTGCTTCGCCTACGCTCACAATGACGAAAAAGGGGCCGTCATTGCGAGTCACGAAGAATGAGTAGCCTGCCCGCCGACCGGCGGGACGAAACAATCTTATTTAAATATTGATAGTATGCTCATTTCTACAAAGTAAAAGATCTAGTTGTTAAATATTCTATAACTTCAATAAATTCATATAATTAACTCTGTGTACTCAGTGGTTCAAGAATAAATCAGGTTAAAAAAAAACAAAAAAACTCTTGACAGCAGGTGATTTTCTACTTATTTTTGAACAAATGCTAATATCAATTGAACAAATGTTCAACAATGTCCACATACACCGATGAAATATCACTGCTTGTTGAGGTTGCCCGTCTTTACTACCGACATGATTTCAGCCAGCAGCAAATTGCCCAAAAACTGGGTGTATCCCGTCCCGGAGTTTCCCGCCTTCTCCAGCGGGCAAGAGAACAGGGGATTGTCCGGATTGAAATCAGAGATCCTTCCGATAAAGGAACGCAACTGGAAAGTGCTCTCAAAAGCAAATTCAATCTTAAAAAAGTTATTATAGTTCCGGAAGATGAACGGATATCTGTTATCAAACACCGGTTGGGGCATGCCGCGATCACATTATTGGATGAACTGGTAGCCGATGATATGATCCTGGGCGTTTCCTGGGGTACGACCATGCAAGAAGTTGCCCGGCAAGTAAATTCTAAAATTATCAAACGGATGACGGTTGTCCAGTTGAACGGCGGTGTTTCCAAGGCTGCCTATGACACACATGCCAGTGAGATTGCCCAGACGATCGGAGAAAAATATCAGGCGATACCGTATTTACTACCATTACCGGCCATTGTTGATTCACGGGAATTAAAAAAAGCAATTATTTCGGATAAAAATATTTCACGGACACTTAATTTAGCAAAGGAAGCACAAGTCGCCCTGTACACCATCGGACTTTTTGATGAAAATTCAGTACTTGTCAAGGCCGATTACTTTGACTCGGAAGAAATTCAGGCATTGAAAAATAAAGGAGCAATAGGGGATATTTGTTCCCGTATTATTGATACCAATGGAAAGATTTGTTCGCAAACTCTTAATGCCAGGACCATCGGGATCGAACTCAAATACCTGATAAAGAAACGATATGCCATTGCTGTTGCTGGCGGCAAGAATAAATTACCCGCCATCCAAGCTGCTTTGCGGGGTCGGTGGTTCAATTGCCTCATTACCGATGAATGGGTGGCCGGTGAATTAATCTCTGAAAATAATATCTAAGCCTTTTTTTATAATGGAGATAAATCATGTCAACACCTTTAAAAAAATCGATTGCCATCGGTGCTGATCATTCCGGTTTTCGTTTGAAGGAATCCTTGAAAGTTCACCTTCGGGATCAGGGATATGAGGTAAATGATTGTGGAACCTATGGCGAAAAGTCGGTTGATTATCCTGATATTGCCCGATCCGTCGCTCAAAAAGTGGCTGGAAAGGAGTCGTATTTTGGAGTGATTGTTGATGGTGCCGGTATTGGATCTGCCATTGTCGCCAATAAAATTCCCGGGGTCCGGGCTGCATTGTGTTATGATCTTTCCACAGCAATAAATTCCCGTGAGCATAATGATGCCAATGTTCTGACATTGGGTGCCGGATTAATTGGCCCGATCCTTGCCAAGCAGATTGTCGACGCCTTTTTATCTCATCAATGCACGGTTGAGCGACACTTAAAAAGGGTGAAAATGATAGAAGATGTTGAAAATGATAAGGTTATTATTCCTGCCAATGATAAAAGTTTATCAACGAATGCCAGTGATACCACAGGGACTATTACCAATATCGATATAACCCAAATCGCTCAGCGTGTAAGTGAACTCTTAAATGGGACTGAGGCTCCGGTTGCTGTTCATTCAGATGAGCATTGTGATACAAACATGATCTGTAGTTGTGGTGTTTGTGTTGAGCGCACCCCTGATGCGATCAGGCAATTTTTGGACTTTGGTGTAGAACGTATTGGATATCATGATGCCACCGGATGCGACTGCGTGCCGGAAGACATCGCTCGTTGTATCGATCATACCATGTTAAAGCCCGACGCTTCAGAATCAGACATTAAAAAATTGTGTGCCGAGGCCCGTGAATTTCAATTTGCCTCTGTTTGTGTCAGCCCGAGTTATGTCACTCTGGTGGCCAAAGAACTCGCCGGCAGTTCGGTGAAAGTATGTACCGTTGTGGGATTCCCTTCCGGTGCACATCTCCCTGAAATTAAAGCTTTGGAAACAAGGCGGGCCATCCGGGATGGTGCGGAAGAAATAGACATGGTTATAAATATCGGGGCCTTAAAAAGTGGTAATGATGAACTTGTTTACCGCGATATTCGTCTTGTTTGTGAAGCCTGTGATGATGGTGGTGCTATTAGCAAAGTGATCATAGAAGCGGCTTTATTGACAGATAATGAGAAAGTACGCGCTTGTGAACTGGCAAAAAAAGCACGAGCCAATTATGTAAAAACCTCTACCGGATTTGGACCGCATGGTGCCACGTCCGAAGACGTAGCCTTAATGAGCCGCACCGTAGCCAGTTCAGGTATTGGTGTAAAAGCAGCCGGCGGAATACGATCTTATGAAGATGCCCAAAAAATGATCGTTGCCGGCGCTACAAGGCTCGGGGCCAGTGCCGGCATTAAAATTATTCAACAAGCAAAAGAAACCACATTATCTAATTAAGATATTTTAAAAGGAGGATTTATTGTGGTAGATCTCAGATCCTATGTGTTTTTAGATAATTTACAACCTCAATATGCAGCATTCCTGGGAACTGTGGCGCAAGGATTTCTGCCCATTGCCGGTATGGCTTCGCTTTATGTTGAGATCTCACCCGGTATAGAAATAAATCGGATTACTGACATTGCCTTAAAATCAACCAATGTAACCCCGGGTATGCAAATTGTAGAGCGTCTGTATGGTATGCTTGAGATCCATTCCGTCTCTCAGGCAGATGTCAGACAGGCCGGCCAGGCGATATTGCAAGCCCTGGAGCTTAATGAAGATGATCGCTGGAAACCCAAAATTTTTTCCAGTCAGGTGATCCGAAGAATGGATGACTACCAGACGCAATTAATTAACCGCATGCGTCATGGGAACATGATCGTTCCTGGCGAAACTATGTATGTTATGGAAGTGCAACCGGCTGCCTATGCTGCTCTGGCCGCGAATGAAGCGGAGAAATCTTCCGAGATAAATATTCTCGAAGTCAGAACTTTCGGTAGTTTTGGAAGAGTCTACCTGGGTGGTGAAGAGCGTGATATTGATGTCGGCTGGCATGCAGCCATTAAAGTAATCGAAGAAGTCACCGGAAAAGATAAGCATCAACCACAGAGTAATAATTAATTTTAAATGGCTGGAGATCTAAATCTCACACAGGTGCAGAGATCGACACGACCACGCACCCGACGCAAGATATATCGCGTGGTAAACGCTGATAAAGTTTCTACCCTAACGGTATCAACAGGTGATAATTTAACGATACTTAAATACAACACACAAAACCGGAGGAATAAAAATGTCTGAAGCATTAGGAATGATCGAAACCAGAAGTTTTCCGGCTGTCGTTGAAGCGGCCGATGCAATGGTTAAAGCAGCAAAGGTTGAGTTAGTTTCATACGAAGAGACCGGCGGCGGGTATATTACGGCGATTATACGGGGAGATGTCGCAGCCGTAAAGGCTGCTTGTGATGCCGGTCGTGCCGGTGCAACCCGGGTCGGTGAGATTGTTGCTGTGCACATCATTGCCAGACCACATCATAATGTAGACGCTGTCATGCCGCTTGGACGTACAGATGAGGGTAAAACGGCTTTAAAAGGCAAAAGCAAATAAACAGGAGTTAATATGAATCTTGCCAAAGTGGCGGGTACCGTTGTTTCAACCCGCAAAGAAGAAAGTATGGAAGGATTAAAATTTTTAATTCTTCAACTGGTCAATTTGGAGGGTAACGATGATGGCAGTTTTGTAGTAGCGGCCGATGCTGTCGGTGCCGGGTTGGGTGAATATGTTTTATATGCGAGCGGAAGCTCAGCCCGTCAAACCCTGGCAACTGATAAACGTCCCTGTGACGCTGTCGTCATGGCAATTGTAGATAATTGGGAAATAAATGGTACCATTAAATACAAAAAAGGGATCAATGACTGAAATTTTCTCGTCTGAATTGCCCTTTCCGCTATGCGACCAGTCCGGTAAGTCCTATAAAGTTAGGGAGAACTGAACGTTGTCTCATTTAAACAGTGAGCAGATCGATTTAATTGCTTCTGAAGTGGTGAGCCTTCTTAAAACCAGCAATAAAGAGGGCAATAGGATATTTAAATCCTTGTCTCAGGATTCCAAAATCGATCCATCCAACCAGGGTATCTTTTCTGATATCGATGGTGCGGTAATGGCCGCGAAGATTGCTCATCAAAAGCTGATGGAAGCAACATTGGAAAAACGCAATGAAATAATTTCCAGTATCCGAAAAAAAATGCTGCTCTATGCCGAAGATCTGGCAAAGCGGGCACACAGTGAGACAGGACTCGGGCGTATAAAAGACAAAGTTATTAAAAACAGGTTAGTAACGAAGAAAACCCCGGGGACAGAATTTCTTCACCCCACCGCCCAGTCCGGTGACCGGGGATTGACACTCATGGAACCAGCTCCTTATGGCGTGATAGGTGCCATTACTCCTGTTACTAATCCAACATCAACGATAATCTGTAATTCGATAGGAATGATAGCTGCCGGTAATTCGATTGTTTTCAATGTACATCCTGCGGCAAAAAATGTGAGTTTACATAACATCCAACTCCTTAATCAGGCAATACTTGAAGTAGGTGGCCCCTTAAACTTGGTAACAACTATTGCTGAACCGACCATCGAAAGCGCGCAGCAATTAATGCAACATAAAGATGTTCGTCTTTTAGTGGTTACCGGCGGTGCCGGGGTTGTTCATGAAGCCATGCGAAGCGGAAAAAGAGCCATTTGTGCCGGTCCGGGGAATCCACCGGTTGTAGTGGATGAAACAGCGGATATTGAGCTAACGGCAAAAAATATCGTTGTCGGTGCTTCCATGGATAATAATATCATTTGCGTTGATGAGAAAGAAGTATTTGTCGTCTCCTCTGTTGCTGATCAATTATTGGCTGCATTCACTCGTCACAACGCGGTTGTATTGAATGAACAACAAATCAGACAACTGGATAAAGTGATTTTTGCCGAGAATAAGGGACCGGGTAAGTCGGCAGTCATGGAAAAGAGTCTGATTGGAAAAAATATTCAGGTAATACTTGAAAAAATCGGGATAACGGTTGAAGAAAAAATTCGTCTTGCAATAGTGCCGGTTTCTCCCGATCACCCGCTGGTGTGGAGTGAACAAATGATGCCGGTATTGCCTGTGGTGCGAATGCCCAATGCAGATTCGGCCATAGATATTGCTATAAAAGCCGAGCATGGGTTTAGACACACCGCGGTCATGTATTCCAAGAATCTGGATAATTTAAGCAGGATGGCAAGAGAAGCTGATTGCAGCATTTTTGTTAAAAACGGTCCCTCATTTTCAGGACTGGGCTATGGTGGTGAAGGTTTTTGTTCTTTTTCGATTGCCAGCCCGACCGGTGAGGGTATAACTAATCCACGCAGTTTTTCAAGAGAACGCCGATGTGTTCTTGTAGACCATTTTAGGATTGTATAATGAAAAAATATCCGGCAATTGCCTTACTAGAACTCTCCAGCATAGCCAAAGGAATTCTATGCGCTAATACCATGATTAAGCGAGCACCAATGACGGTAATCAAATCAGGTACGGTTCATAATGGTAAATATATTATTCTCTTCGGTGGCAGCGTAGCATCTGTCGAAGAGGCCTTTATTGAAGGCATGGCAGTTGCCGGTGAGGATATTATTGATCATGTATTCTTACCGGATGTTCATGATCAGGTACATGATGCCATACTAGGTCTACGATCTTTCTGCTCTAAAGAATCGATCGGTATTATCGAGACCTCCACGATAGCAGCCACTATCAAATCTGCAGATGCTGCTATCAAAGGGGCTGATGTAGAAATCGTAGAGATCAGGCTGGCAGATCATCTCGGTGGAAAAGCATTTGCCATTGTTACCGGGCAAGTTGAGGATGTTCAAGCAGCGGTGACTATTGCCTATGACAACACGACACAGCAGAAGTATTGGGTGCGCGAAACGGTTATTCCTCATCTCCATACTGATATGGCCAGCCAGATCGATCAGTCCACCTATTTTGGGCAATTGGATGTGCGACAACTTCAGGAAGGGGAAATTTAAATGCTGCTTGGGAAAGTGGTGGGCACAATAACACCCAGTCTTATCTATCCCGGCTTGGAAGGAGTTCCCATGCTTTTGGTTCAACCGCTGGATAAAATGGAAAAGCCGGAGGGGAAAATAATCGTAGCGGCTGATTCAACCCGGATGGCTGGACCTGGTGAGGTCGTCTACTATGAAGGTGGACGAGAGGCTGCCTTAGCACTTGAGAAGTGGTTTGTTCCTGTTGACCACACCATTATCGGCATCATTGATGATATTCACCATCTGAAAGCGGAGGATCAATGTTCGTAGGTCGTGTCTGTGGCGCTATCTATTCCACTATTAACCATCCATTTTATGATAACCAAAAACTTCTTCTGGTTGATCGGCTAAAATTCGACGGTTCCCCATCCGGAAAATATATTATCGCTGTTGATACCGTTGATGCCGGTGCTGGAGAGGTCGTACTGGTCATTGATGAAGGAAACTCAGCGCGCCAGATCGTTAATGATATGACGGCCCCCATTCGGTCGATTATCATTGGGGTCGTTGATCAAATAAATACATAGAAGGTACATGTCACTTATGACCGCTTATGAAATCATCGCAAAAAAACGAGACGGCACGGATCTATCTCCTGAAGAAATAAAATATTTTATCGATGGATACACCACCGGAATAATTCCTGACTACCAAATGTCCGCCTTACTGATGGCTATTTTTCTTAAAGGAATGAACGAGTCAGAGTCTCAGGCACTGACATACACGTTTCTCCATTCTGGCCAAACAATTAATCTTGATCGAGTACCCGGCATTAAAGTCGACAAACATAGCACTGGTGGTGTTGGCGATAAGGTGTCCATTATTTTAGCGCCAATTGCTGCAGCAGCCGGTGTACCGGTTCCAATGATATCCGGCCGAAGTTTGGGACATTCGGGAGGCACATTGGACAAATTAGAATCTATATTTGGATTTCGTGTGGATTATAACGTGGATGAATTTATTCAAAAGATTGAAAAAATAAATGTATGTTTAATTGGTCAGACGTCCGAGCTGGCCCCTGCGGATAAAAAGATTTATGCTTTACGTGATGTAACTGCCACCATTCAATCGATCCCCTTGATTGCTGCCAGTATT
Organism: uncultured Calditrichota bacterium; assembly: GCA_964489835.1. Classification (GTDB taxonomy): domain Bacteria; phylum Calditrichota; class Calditrichia; order JAJRVZ01; family JAJRVZ01; genus CAZBBC01. The sequence continues at coordinate 24,006 of CAZBBC010000024.1, read as the reverse complement.
ATGAGTAAAAAAATCGCTGAAGGCATTGATGCACTTGTTCTGGACGTCAAAACCGGTTTCGGTGCTTTCATGACCGACCATGAGCAGGCCCGAAAATTAGCAAAAACATTGATCCGGATCGGGGAGGATGCCGGGAAAAAAACTATTGCTTATATCACGGATATGAATAATCCACTGGGAAATACGGTAGGTAATTGGATTGAGATCGAGGAATGTATCGACTGCCTTCATGGTAATGGACCTGATGACCTGATGGAAATAACACATCAACTGGCGGGCACCATGATATTTCTTGGGGAAAAAGCAGATTCCATTGAAGCTGGAATAGAAATTTCAAAAAAAATGATTCAAAATGGCGCTGCCTGGGATAAATTTATACAAATTGTTCATGAGCAGGAAGGTGACATGGGAATTATTCGTCATCCTGAATTATATCCCAAATCAAAATATAAATCAGATTATCACTCGCCGATGAGTGGGTGGGTGGAATCCATCAATGCTTATGAAGTGGGAATGACTGCTGTTCAGCTGGGGGCTGGAAGACAGAAAAATGATGACCCGATTGATTATAAGGCTGGTATCCGGTTTTATAAAAAAACAGGTCAAAAAGTTGAAAAAGGATCTCTTCTTTTTACCATCTATACAGATAATGAGAATATCATTGAACCTGTTCTTGAACGGCTTTCACATTCAATCAGAATTATACCACAACCCACATCACCGCCCAGATTAATTCTCAATTTTATTGATAAATCTAATCTATAGGTATCACTTCCGGGGTAGAACAAAACGCCTTAAACCATCCCAGCTCATCTTCCGGCGAAGCGGCAGATCAAGTGTTTCTTCCGCAAAAACCAGTGGGATCCATGGTTGACCTGCCCTGAAATTTAATAAAAAAAACTGACAGGCCGGTGTATCTCCGTTCCCGATAAGAGCGAAAAGATTACCACGCGCATTTTTTGCCAGATCCACAATCATGATGGCATGACCTTTGGTACCCTTTTTAACAATAAAATCACCGATTTGGACATCAGCTCTGTCAACCGCCTGATAAGCATGATAAAACTGTTGGGTGTGTGATGCGTTATAAACGGTATTTAAATAACGTTGGAACGCTGTGTGTGTATTGTCTGATATGGTTTTCTTGCTTAATTTTACGTTAATTCCTTTAAATACCGGCCGAAATCCGTTTTTCCATTCTTCCCAGCCGAGCCAATATCCACCCGGTAATGGTAAACTTAATCGGGTCGTTATATTATACTCCCATGAATACTCGGCATATAAGCGAATGAGAATATCCATACATTGTTCTAACCGTCGGTTTTTAATATCACAATTTACTACACCGGCAACGGTAGAATCCGTTCCGGACTTAAAAATTTTTCCCCGATAATCCAATACCGAAGATTTTTTTTCCTTTAAAGGTAAATCACGTAACCATTCGCCAAAGCTGGCCGGTTCAACTTTTATCCGGAGGTATCCGTTCGACGGAAGAGGGATAGAACCAATAGTTAATTGAGCATTAGCTTCTGTTATATAACTTTGACTGAATAGTATCAACGGAAAAAGAACAATGTAAAGACGATTAGTCATTCCATTTGCTCATTCTTTTTTAAGAGCTGCCTTAATATTTCTAATAAAATTAATCCATCCTGGCCTAAGAATAGGACTTTTTTTGAACTTCTTTCTGAAATCAATCTCATCCATCAAGACCCATTCATTGAGATCAGGATCCACATTCCAAGGCTTTGGGAAAAAATGTCGCTCATTGGTTATCCGCTTGAACTTATTCCATGGACATACATCCTGACAAATATCACAGCCAAAAATCCATTGATTAAGTTTGCTTCCAAAATGTTCTGCTATCGTATCCTCACGATACTCGATGGTCAGGTATGAAATACACTTGCTCGCATCCAGCACATAAGGTTCCACAAGGGCAGTTGTTGGGCATGCCTCCATACATGCCTGGCAACTACCGCAATAGTCTTCAATTGGTGTATCATAACTCAATTCTTTATCAACAACAATTTCCCCTAGAAAAATCCATGATCCGTAATCTCTGCTAATAAGATTTGTATTTTTTCCCTGCCATCCAATACCTGCCTGTTCCGCCCATAATTTTTCCATGATGGGTGCAGTATCAACGCATAAACGTCCATTGAGCGTTGAATCAATCTGTTGTATCTGTTGCAATAATAATTTCAGTTTTTTCTTCATAATTCTGTGATAATCTTCTCCCCAGGCGTAGCGGGATATTTTTCCTCTATCTCTTTCATGTAAATGTCCAAAAGGTGAATAGTAATTCTGAGCAATGCATATTATCGACTTTGCTCCCGGGAAAAACTCTTCAATGTTTAAGCGTTGGTTTTTTCGGAGTCCCATCCATTCCATTGTGCCATGATAATTGCTTTTCAACCAGGCTTCCAGAAATTTGCTCTTTTCCGGTTGCTTTGCCGCTGTTATGCCTATCTTATCAAAACCAATATCAGCAGCAATTTTTTTTATTTTAATCGTGAGTTCGGACATTTAGTATTCCCGGTAATTATTTAAATCAAACTCGGGTTGAGAAAAACGGAAATTTCTTATTTTCCTGATTAGAGGATTTAAAATAAATTACATCTATCGTTAAACAATGATCAATACCTGTCATCTGCCAGCTCCACTTTATTGCCTAAAGATATCGTTCCCGGACGGATAACACGGCAGGTCACCCCTCCCCGCCAGTAAGCCCTTAGTTTTTCTTGCAAACCAAAATAGAATTGATCCATACGTTGGCAAGGTTTTGTTTCTCCTGTAATCTCCAGACACAAATCACCAATCTTTAAGTATTTGCCTTTACTCTCTCTCAGGGGAACTCCTTCGATAAATAAGTTTGCTCTTCGGGTGGTCCAAGGCAAAGATTTACCCAATTCAAGGCAGGTCGCCTCCCAGGCTTCGCGCCCAAGAACGGTCACCTGTCTTTTGCCTGGTTTTCCCCGGTGATCGCCGGAAACACCTGAATCTAAAGAAACTTCAACCGAGTCAAGTACTATCATAGGAGCACGTGAAAATTTTTTAATGGCAATACCACTTAATTTTCCGATAAGGGATTATTCCTTTCACTTATTTATCTTTTAATTTTGAGGCAGTCTTTTTGTTTATAATAAAACCGTTATATTATAAGCAAATATTCCTAATCATGAAACCAGAATGGACTGAAATAATCATCGACATCCGGTATTAATTTATGTTAAACCTCTAGTCTGAGTCGGCTTGTTAATTTTCTCTGTTAAAATTCTTTGTATGATCCAATTTTCATAAATTTATTCTTAAATGAAAAGAGAAAGTCATAACGATGACTAAATTTAATTCTATCATTTGCCCTTTACTATTGGTTATTCTTTTATTTTCTTGTGAATCGGAACAAACCGTAAGTACTGGATTAGACAACATATCAAATTATCAACATCTTTTCCGAGGCAAACGGATAGGTATTATTACAAATCATACAGCCTATAATAAAGAGGGTAAACATATTACGGATATCTTTTATGCGATGGATGATGTTGACATTCAGGCGCTCTTTGGTCCCGAGCATGGTATTCACGGAAAAGAGGCAGGCGGCAAAATTATAAAAAATAAGGTAGACAAAATAAAAAAGATTCCTGTCTACAGTCTGTATGCAGAACATAAGAAGCCTTCCGCTGAAATGTTAAATAATATCGATGTACTGATATTTGATCTTCAAGATGTCGGTGCGCGTTTTTATACGTATATTTATACGATGTCCCTGGCAATGGAGGCAGCAGCAGAACAGCAGATCACATTTATTGTGCTCGATCGTCCAAATCCGATTAATGGAATCGATGTTGAGGGAAATATTTTGGAACTTCTTTTTGCAAGTTTTGTCGGATTATATCCTATTCCCGCAAGACCCGGCATGACAATTGGAGAACTGGCCCGCATGTTTAATGAAGAAGGGTGGTTAAAAAACAATGTCCACACTAATCTTCACATTATACCACTTAAAAATTGGAAGCGTTATATGTGGTACGATCAAACCGGCCTTTCATGGCATCCGCCATCACCGAACATACCAAACCTTGATGCGGCCATTGTCTACCCCGGAATCTGCCTATTAGAAGGAACAAATATTTCTGAAGGTCGGGGAACTTACCAGCCATTCCTGCACGTCGGCGCGCCATGGTTCAGTGAAAGTCACTTATCTATGATCAATAAAATAATTGATCTCCCTGGTGTACGTTTTCGGCCAATCACTTTCGTACCCAGTTCTATTCCTGGTATGGCTCCTCAACCTAAACACCTGGGGGAAAAATTGGTGGGAGTCTCAGTCTCTGTAACCGATAGAAATAATTTTAATCCTTATTTAACCGGTATCGCCTTAACTAAATTTTTTTATGAGACGGATAAAGAACAATTTAAATGGTTTGAAAAGCATTTTGACCGGCTATGCGGAACAAACAAGATCAGGGAATTCATCATACAAGGAAAAGATATTAACGAAATTAGAGAATGGATAAAGAAAGATCTGAATTCATTTCTTGAAGTGAGAAAAAAATATCTTTTATACTAATACTTTCTATTTCTTTTTATTCGATCCAGTTTATAATTTCTATTTATCAGCAGGGCTGGCGGTTATGATCGCGCCTACCAGAGAACCTTCAAGGTCACTCAGGGGCAGAGTCGACCACTTAATCGAAAGTGTCTCATTAAATCCGGGATATTTAAGGGTATAGATTTTATACTGGGGTTTCTCCGCATTTTTCATGCTTTTCATAATAAAAGGGGAGATCCTGTGTTGATGAATAAATGGAAAAGTAAAAATATTACGACCTCTCCATTCACCTGGTTCATTCATATACGTTCTGATTTTTTCATTATACCGTTCGATCCGTCCTGTTTTATCAATCAGAATAAATCCCAAGTCGTTTTGTTCAAATAACCAACCGAAATTTAAAAACGGATCCAGAGATGATACTTTTTTATAAACGGCGGTGATATCGCGGCTTTTAGCCTCTAGCCATATAACATATCCCGAAATATCTTCTACCGTATGTAAATCCGGATCCCGATTTATTCTCAATTCCTTTGACCGTCCGGAGGGCGTGGTATATAATATATCATAAACGGTTTGAAACGAATAATTTTTATCGACTAAAAATTGGGGATTATTATCCGAGGGAGGAAATAACTCATTGAGAGTTACACAACCGATATGGCTTTCTTCAATTCCCAATATCTCCTTCGCGTATTCAGAGATATATTGCAGTACATGGTTTTTATCAAATATTAAAAAAGCTTTCTTTTTTTTATTAAAATGACTTTCCAGTATATCGAGCCAATTCATCATTGTTGTTTTAGAGATTCACTGATTCGTTTTTTTGTAGGTTGAAAAATAGTCAGATATTGCCTTAGACAGGGTTTCAACACCAAATTTTATCGGATCCGTAGTCGGCAAGCCCGTATTCTTTTTGACCTCTTTTACCAAATCGGAAGATTTTTCACTGGGTAGATTATATGTATTAAGACAGATACCAACTACTTTAGAGGGTTTGATAAAAGAAATCATTTCTTCGTGCAGCTGAATCATTCTGGAAAGATTATTGGTATTGACGCCATATTCTGAGACACCGATGTCGGCCCGGTGACAGAGTATCATGGCGTCGGGGAGAGATCCATGTAAAATCCCCAGGGCAACCGCCGAATAACCCAGATGCTGAAGAGAACCCTGACCTTCCACAAAAATATATTCATAATTGCCGTCGAGTGAAGCAATAGCAGCCTCAACATTGCCAGAAATAAAGTCCCCCTTTATAGAATCGATTGGGATTCCTTTTCCCTTTATTAGGATACCAATTTGTCCGGTAGCCAACCAATCAGCAGATTTTCCCTTTTCCTGCATGTCTTTGACCATTTCCAGAGTTGCTGTCATTTTACCAACATTCCCATGGGTACCCACCGTCAATATAATCTTTGACCTGAATTTTTTGGCTATTCCCCGCGCCAGAATATTAGGTCTGCTATTTTTTCTTAAATCATTAATTTTTACCCGATACTTTTCTGCCAGAACATTGAATTCTGCGACATCGCCTAAAAATTCATGTAGTCCTGAAATAATGTGAAGCCTGTTCTGAATCGCATTTATAATCAATGGATACCACTCTGACGGGAATTTTCCACCTGGTGGTGATATTCCAATGAGCAATGTGTTTGGACCATGGCGAAAGGCTTCATCGAGTGTACCATATACAGGAATATCGCCCCCAAATCCAAGAACATCATTGACCGTTTTCCCTGCCGTAGCGGAATCTATAACAGCTACTATTTCATTATGAAGGTAACGAATAGCGCCATTTGCCATCTTTGATGATAATGGACCAAAATTTTTGTCCGCCAGAATTACAATTTTTCTTTTCATAATAGACCGTTATTTATAATAATGCTGCGACTTAAAATAAACAATCAAGATATTCAATCCCTCTATAAATTATTTTATTTTCTGAAGATATGGCTTTAATTTTTCGAACGTGTTTTTCCCGATTCCTTTTACTTTTTGAAGATCGTTATTGGACTTAAAGGGTCCATGAACTTTTCGATATTCCACAATTCTTCTGGCAATGGCCGGCCCTATTCGTGGCAATTTTTTGAGATCATTTTCTTCCGCTGCATTAATGTTTATAAATAGTCGTATATCTTTATCGTGAGATGGATTTTTATTTAAATCTATGGGCTCGATATATGACGTTTTCACATTATTATTCAGGCTCTCTTGGTAACTATTTAATGGTTGATGGCTTAGACGTGAAAAAGTGCTGTCAGAGGCTGTATAATCAAATAGAAACTCCTTTTTTTTGAACGGCTGAAACAGCTGAAAAGCACCAGCAAGTACCAGGATTACTGATATTATAATAATAATACGTTGTTCAGACGGTGTAAGATCTATCATTTTTTATTGATACATCATGCTCAGATATTCAGGGCTTCCTTAAATTTTTCAAATATATTTTTATGACCATCAGATGAAGGTTTAAGATTATCATATTTCTCCAGGTCCTTAATTTTACTCTTCTCTTCATTATTCAAATGTGTCGGTATATACACCTGAACCTGAACCAGTTGATCTCCGATTCCTGCTCCATGCACATTTGGTATACCTTTATTACGCATTCTTAATATCTTACCGGCCTGTGTGCCTGCAGAGATATTAATTTTTGCTTTACCGGTGAGCGTAGGTATTTCCATTGAAGAACCGAGTGCTGCCTGGGGATAGCTAATCGGTAAAACCATAATGACATCGTTGCCGGCTCTCTCGAAAATAGAATGTTTTTTTTCCTCGATATATACAATCAAGTCTCCGGGAGGACCATTTCGTTTACCAACATGTCCCTCCCCCTTCAAGGGAATATAATTTCCGGAGGTTACACCGGCAGGAATATTTATCTCAATATTTTTTTCTCCTGAAATACGACCATCACCATTACAGGTACGGCATGGATTGGAGACAATATTCCCTTGACCATTACAACGGCTGCAAGTGGTTATATTAACCATTTGGCCAAATATAGACTGCGTAACCTGTCTCATTTCACCGGTTCCATGGCAGACCGGGCATTGTATTGGTTGTGAATTTTGAGAAGATCCGCTTCCGTTACATGAATGGCATACGATATTTTTCTTTACTTTTATTTTTTTCGTTATTCCGGTGGCAACCTCCTCCAAGGTTAAAAGTAAACGTATCTGTAAATCTCCTCCCCTATTACTTGTACGTTGTCTTCGCCGGCCTCCTCCCCCGAATATGTCGCCGAATCCACCTCCAAAGATATCTCCGAAGGCACTGAAAATATCTTCAATATTGCTAAATCCTCCGAAATCGCCGGCACCGGATGTAGCGGAATGACCAAATCTATCATAGCGCGCCCGTTTATCCGGATCGCTCAATATGGCATAGGCTTCCGCAACTTCTTTGAATTTCTCTTCTGCGTTTTTATCTCCGGGATTTTTATCCGGATGATATTGAATCGCCAGTTTTCGGTAAGCTCTTTTTATCTCATCCTGAGAGGCGTTTCGTGAGACTCCCAGAACCTCATATAAATCACGTTTAGTCGTCATTCGTTAATCCAAATTCCTATTCGGCTACAATTACCTGAGAATGTCTGATGACTTTATCATTTAATGTATAACCTTTTAAATGTTCCTCGACAATTTTACCACTGTCAATACCTTTTTTTTCGATTTGTAAAAGGGCATCATGCTTTTCCGGATCGAATTCTTCTCCCGCGGTGGGTATGTACGCCAGCCCTTGTTTTTCCAACACTCCGAGCATTTTCTTTTGAATCAGCTCCGCCCCTTCTAAAAGAGAGTTTATTTCTTTGCTTTGACCGGCATGATCTATGGCACGTTCCATGTCATCCAATACAGGTAATAAATCAGAAATTAGCTTTTCATTTGCATTCTGAACACGATCATAAAAATCACGTTCTGTTCTTTTTTTATAATTGTCAAATTCAGCAATTTTCCGTAAGAGCTGATCGTGTAATTGTACATTTTTCTCTTTTAATTTTTTAATCTCACTGAGATATTTATTTGCTCTTTGTTTGGGAGTTTTCTTTTTTTCATCACTTGCTTGTTCGGTTTTCTCAGTTCCCTCTTTGGTCATACCTTTCTCCTTTTTAATCCCGGGTAACAGTAAAACTTTACTACTGTTTGATTGTATTAAATTAGTTTAACCGCTATAGTATTATTTAACCTCCGACAATATTTTTCAGATCTTTTATTTCAATAGTTGTATAAAAAGGGCTCGATAAAAATGAACCCTTTTTCTTAAAATACGATTATTTGCAACAACCTTTATTTTGATTGAAGTATATTTGTTATAAACTTTGCCGTAAAATCGACGATGGGGATAACCCGGCTATATACAATACGTGTTGGTCCGATAACTCCTAAAATTCCATCAATATCCCCTACGGTATACGGGGCCGTTATTATGCTACAATTTTGAACCAACGCTTCTTCATTTTCATCCCCGATGGTAACTTTTAACTCGGGGGACATACTTCTTTTCTCCATCATATGAACAATGATGTTTTTTTCCTCAAAGAGTTCAATTAATGTAGAAAATTTATTTATATCTGAAAACTCCGGATAGTTTAGAATATTTGTAGTTCCTGAATAGATAACATTTGAATAGCGTGTAAAATCAAAAAATTTGTCTGCAGAATCAATAAAAAGTCTGATCAGACCGGATTCTTCATTGACCAAATCACTCAAACGATCTCTAAAGGTACTTTTTATTTTACTTATCTTTAAACCGGCCAGTCTTTCATTTAATAATTGTGTAATTTTCGCTAAAAAATCATCGGCTAATTCATGATGAACTTCCAGTAATATTGTTTTGGCAATTCCATCCTTGATGCTAAGAATCATCAATAATTTTTCGCTGGACGATCGTATAATATCTATCTTTTCAAGGATACCTTCATCGAATTTAGGCGTTAATATCACTCCGAGTAAATTTGAAACTTTCGCAAGCACTTGCAGTGTTTTTTCTAATATTAAATCAATATCTCCACTAAATTGACCGATATTTTCTTTAATCAGATCTTTTTCTTCTTCAGATAATTGAATCATCTCCACCAAATTATCGACATAATGTCGATAACCCCGAGTAGTCGGAATCCTGCCGGCCGAGGGGTGCGGATGATCTAAAAATCCTTTATCTTCCAGATCTGCCATAACATTTCGAATCGAAGCTGGGCTTAATGTCCATTTTCGCCCCTTCGAGAGCGTTCGGGATCCTACCGGATTTCCGGTTAATACAAAATACTGAACGACCGATTCAAGAATTTCTTGTTCCCGATCCGTAAGATTATAAACAGTCATGTAATCCGTACCTCTGCCAATTTGCCATAAAATTTAGTACCGATTGTTTCGCAAGTCAAGGTTCTCATCAGTTGTACTCGTTGACTTGTCTAAGTATCTCAGATAGAAAAATAATTTTTACTAGATAAACAAGTTATACAGTATTCACATATTTTTTTACACTCATGTGTGCACTAATGAAACCGATAATCATACCAAAAACTATAAGTCCAACAAATATCAAAGAATCATAAATCAAGTAGGGATAAATATAGATCTGTACTAATTTTAAACTATAATATAAGATAATTGAAGATATAATCGCCCCAAAACATCCCTGAATAATTCCTTCTACCAAGAACGGTTGTTTAATAAATCCTTCTGTCGCGCCGACAAGACGCATAATATGAATCATGTCCTTTCGTGCATAAATGGTTAACCGGATAGTATTAAAGATTAATCCTATAGAAATAAAAAGGATGATCAATCCGATGATCGCTGCTACCGCATAGAAAATTTTTATATATCTATCTATCTTTTCCAATAAGGGTTTATTATAAAAAACTTCCTCCACATTTCGCAGCTGTTCGAGTTGATCTTTCAATTTATTCATCCCCTCAGGATTGCGGTGTCCTTCTTTAACATGGATAATTATGGAAGGAGGGAATGGATTAAATCCAATTATTTCAGATACATCCTGACCATACTCGTCACCAAACTCGTCTCTAAAACGATCCAATGCCTGGTCTATATTAACAAACGTGATATCATTAACACCTTTTATCTGTTTAACTTCAGTCTTCAACTTTTCAATTTCATTCTCAGTGGTACCTGTTGCAATGAATAGTTCAACCTCGATTTTTTCTCTCAGAAACCCAATCCAACTTTGGAGATTAAATGCAAAGACAACAAAAATGCCGATAAGAAGAATGGAAAGTATAATGGAAGAAATGGATAGTGTAATCGCCAAACGCGCTTTAAAAATTCCCTTAAAACCCTCATTTATACCGAACAGAACACTCATTCTTCTTTTAATTCTCCATGTTGCATAGTTAAAGTTTGATGAGGAAATTGTTTAATTAATGAATAGTTGTGTGTTGCCATTAAAACTGCCGTTCCCCTTTTATTAATATTTTCAAGAATTTCCAGAATTTCTATGGCTGATTTCGGGTCCAGATTACCGGTAGGTTCATCTGCCAATAAGATATATGGTTCATTAATCAATGCACGGGCAATTGCCACGCGCTGCTGCTCGCCGCCCGATAATTGTCGGGGAAAGTGATTTCTTTTATGACCAAGACTAATCTCGTTTAGTACACGTAGCACTTTTTTTTTAATAATTGATGTTTTCACACCGGTAACACGCAGGGCAAAGGCAACATTTTCAAATACATTCCTGTCTGGTAATAATTTAAAATCCTGGAAAACCACACCCAGTTTTCTTCGAACAAAAGGTATCTCGCGTATTTTAATTTTTGCCGAGCTGTATTGATTAACGATAACCGTGCCGGAATCCGGAAACTCATCAAAATATATTAATCTTAACACACTGGATTTTCCCGCGCCAGTAGGGCCGATTAGATATACAAACTCACCTTTACTGATATGAAAAGTAACATGATAAAGAATTCGCTTGTCACCGTAGTCGAGATCAACGTTATAAAACTGTATCATTTCTTGATTCTGTTAATAGTGATTTAATATAAGTTAGGATGAAATTTTAATATTTTCTATCAATTTTTCTATAATTTGACGCAAACAAAATGTATGCGCCCCGAATAATCATTTGCTTTTTCAAATGAGAAATCATCAAACATATCTTTTATTTCAAATAAATTTTTATCCAGGATATCATTCAGAAATTCGATGGTATATACCCGCTGTCTGTGTTTTTCTATAAAGGTTTCTCCCTCGAGTACTATCCGGAACTCACTATATTGGTAACCATATTTCTGATCGTAATAGCTATGCCGGGAATAGCCTTCATTATTCCAATACTCACTCTCATAAAAATCTTTATAATACTCTTTACAATGATTTTCTGAAATAACGTCAAAGATAAATATACCTCTCTTCTTTAGGATTCGATTAATTTCATTCAGGGAGTTGTCCAGAGAACTCTCTCTAGTGATGTAATTTAAGGAATCATATAAAAAAACTGCACAATCAAAACTATTATCCGAAACCGCTATATTACAAATGTCATTTACAAACAAAGGAATGGTCGCCAAACTCCTCTTTTTTCTGGCATGAGTTATCATCTCTCCAGATTTATCACAACCAAAAAGAACATCGATACTCCCTTGCATATGATTAATAAAGCTACCTGTTCCACAAGATAAATCAATTAAGGAATCATAGTTCCTTCCTGAATTACGTATAATATTCATGATATATTCTGACCAGCTTTTATAATCGACATGATCCATTAATCGATCATAAATACAAGCCAATTTATGATAAGGAAGTACTTTATTCATAATGTAAATGATAATGTTATCGTTATACGTTTACAAAATCCGCGGTTTCATAATTAAAAATATGATCAAATTCTATGCCAATTGATGAATGAATATCATTTTATAGTAATTATTTCTTTTTATTTCCAGCCTTTGGTTTATAAACAGTATTTCACACTAATATCAAAAAACCCTTTACGATAAGAATACTTCATGCAAACACCTGGAAATATCCACCATCACTTTCGTTTGCAATTCTATGATATTGCTGGTAAACTCTCAAAAATAAAACTATAATTGCCCGGAATAAATCTAATTTTTATAAACTGAACAACTTTTCTTATAAAAAAAATAACTCTATTGTACACCATAAAACATTGAGATAAAAATAAAAATGTTAACATTTATTAATGCCTCAATATTCGTCGCGGTTATTGCGGTAAGCATTCCCTTATTAATACACTTATTTAATAAACAGCGTAGAAAAAAAATTCCGTTTAGCAGTATTCGTTTTCTTCAGTTACTTGAGAAACATCGCCTGAGACGTTTAAAATTATATGAGTATTTGCTGATATTATTGAGAAGTTTAGTCCTGCTTTCACTAATATTGGCCTTTGCCCGACCCACCCTATCCGGCAAGCCTGTTTTCTCTACACAGGGAGCGAGAACCACCGCCGTTATTCTAATTGATACGGGTATCAATATGCGCCGATATGATGATCGCGGTAACCGATTTACACGCGCCAAGGATCTCTTAAACAGATTGTTAAAACAATTCAAACCTGAGGATCAAGTCTTTATCATTCAGACAACAGATCCGGAGGAAGTATTTCAAAAACCGATAGATCTCCAGAGACAAAATGCCTCATATGCCAATAGCGGATGGAATTCTTCATTCATTAAAGCTGAAAAGTTACTGAAGGATCACCCGAATTTTAATCGGGAGCTATATATAATTTCCGATTTTCAATATCAAGAAGATGCTTTTGATTTTTTCTGTGAAAGAAATACGGATATATATGTATTTTTTCTCAAAATTGGATCATCCGTTGTCGCCAATATTGGTATAGATACGTTAGAAATAAAAAATCAAATTTTTGAGATCAATAAACCGATTAACATTGATATTCATTTAAAGAGTTCTGTTTTGGAGCAAATTCAACCCATAGAATTACATTTATTTGTTAATAATCAAAGAGTGTCACACCGAACAGTTTCGATTGGTTCTTTAAGCAATATTGTGATCCCCTTATCATTTCAACCCAAAAAGTCTGGCTTTATAAGCGGTTATGTAAAAATAAGCGATGATGATTTGTTAGCAGATAACAAGTATTTTTTTGCCTTAAAAATTCCATCAGAGATAAAAATACTCAATGTTGATGATAATCCCTCAGCTTTTATCGAGGCTGCTTTGTTATCACTTGATAAAAACACTAATATACGGATCACAAACGAAAGATTTAACTCATGGGCCAGGCAAAATTTTCAACAGTTTAATATACTACTGCTAAATAATTTCACGAATTTTTCATCACAAATAGTGCAAAGACTCAAAAAATTTCTCGACAATGGGGGCTCAATGATTTTAATACCTGGAATGTGCACCCTGCCTGCGGAATTTAACCGTTTATCAGTCCTGTTAGGCCTATCATCAAAAATAAAACAATTAGTTCAAATCGGATCCCGGGATAAGTTTTTTATATTACAGCAACCGGATCTTAATCATCCTTTATTTAATGGTCTTTTTAGATTGGATAATCCGGATCTTTTAAAACCAAAATTTTATCGTTATTTCAAATTTTCTCTCTCGTCGAAGGATCTACAACTACTGTCTTTCCAAAATGGTGATCCTTTTATTCTTGAATTAAAAAGAGAAAACGGCACGATTTTTATCTTTAGCAGTTATATCGATGATGAGTGGACAGATATTCAATATCGTGGATTGTTTATTCCGTTTTTGTCTCGTCTCTTTTATCTCAGTGTTTCCAACACATCACAGATTCAATCATCAATTGTCGTTGAGAATGAGAAAATATTATCTGTTCGTCAGATTACAAATGCTGGTGATTTTTATATGCAGATTCCGGATGGCGAAAAAAACACGATTATCCCAGATCGATACGATCAAAACTATCTATTCCATCTTACTCAACTTACACAACCCGGTTTATACAAAATCTGGTCAGGTAATGACCTCCTGTCCACGATCCCCGTCAATGTCAACACAGATGTATTATTCGAGTTATTTCTCGATCTTGAGGCATTAAACAATAAATTTGAAAAAATTCAAATTTATTCTGAACAGGATGCTTTTGAAAAGGAAATAAATGAGACCCGGTTCGGATCAGAATTATGGAAATTTTTTATAGTTTTATCATTGCTTTTATTAACGGTAGAACTATTCCTTATAAAGAAAATGGAGGGAAAACACTCAAGAAGATCTTAATGGAAATGTCTTCCAAAAACATGTATCAGGGGGCACATCCACACCACCCGTTAACGAATCATGGGAAAATATATCAAAATTATCTTCACTTCGATTCGAGCACCTCACGAACTTTTAAGGCTAATGCCTGTAGCGTATAGGGCTTTTGTAAAAAATTAATCCCCTTTTCAAGTGAACCACTTTTAACGATATGATCTTCTGTGTAACCGGACGAAAATAAAATAAGGGTTTCCGGTAAAATTTTATCTATCTCTTCTGCTAATTCTTTTCCATTCATTTCTGGCATAATGAGGTCCGTGATTATCAGGTCGATTGCTAACTTTTTACTTTTTATTAATTCAAGCGCCTTTTTACCATTAACGGCTTCATATATAGTATAACCCAGATCTTTTAATGCCGCACTGACAAAGCATCGAACACCTTCGTCATCCTCAACAACAAGAATAGATTCCTTCCCGATTAAAGCAGCTTTTGGTAAAATTTGAGTTTCCTCTGAGGCACGGCGTTCTATACTTGCCGGCCAATATACCTGGATTTTAGTTCCAAGATCTAGCTCGCTGAAGGCATAGATACTTCCTTTGTTTTGTTTGACAATGCCATAGACAGTTGACATGCCCAGCCCGGTCCCCAGACCTTTTTGTTTGGTGGTAAAAAATGGCTCGAAAATCTTTCCAAGAGTCTCAGTATCCATTCCGATACCAGTATCACTAACGGTAATTACAACATGAGATCCCATGGTGCTTCCTGTATGTTTCGTCACAAAGGACTCATCTAAATACATTTGGCTCGTTTCAACGATGATCTTTTTTTCAGCTGCTTTATCTGTTTTTTCATTGATTGCATCACGGGCATTGATAATCAAATTTATTAATATTTGCTCAATCTGACCAGGATCTGCTTTTATCAAGGGTATATTCGGTTGCAAATTGGTTTCAATATTTATATCTTCCCCAATAAGCCGGCCCAACATTTTTTCCAAACTGGAAATTGCCCGGTTGATTTCTATAATCCTCGGCTCATAAATTTGTTTTCGACTAAACGCCAAGAGCTGACTTGTTAAATCTCTCGCTCTCTTTCCCGCCTTCAATATTGCTTTAATATCTTTATGGGAAGAATGATCAACATCCAGATTCATCATGGACATTTCGGCATGTCCATTAATGACAGTTAGCAAGTTATTGAAGTCATGGGCAATACCACCGGCAAGGGTTCCAATAGCCTCAAGTTTCTGTGATTGTCGTAATTGCTTCTCAAGTTTTCTCTGATTGGTAATATCCGTTTGAATCCCCCAAATAGCATGTAACTCTTCTTCTTTAATTACGCCAAAATAGGAATTTCTAAAATAATGGTGATCTCCAGTATTATCTTTATATCGTGTCTCCAACATTTCTGTTTTAAAACCATTGGCGATAAATTTCCCCAGATGATCTGGAGATACATTAAAAACTTCTATGGACTCATGAGGATGTTTTCCAATAATCTCTTTATTCGAGGAAAAACCATACATATGGGCCAGAGCATTATTACAGTCAGTGATCTTGCCAGTTTCCAGAATTAAAGATGATATCTTTTGTTCGGGTAATTGTATTGAGATCGGTTCGGGTAACTCTAATTTCCATATACCAACCAGACTGTTATGAATAAAGTTTTCATACTGGATATTCAATTCATTTACTTTATTCTGTGCCTGAATCCGCTCTTCAACTTCCCGCCGCAAATTATTGTAAAGCTGTGCATTTTTTAATACGGCGGAGGCATAGGTCGCTACAGTTTCTGTCTGAGATAGCTCCTCATCTGTAAAATTAACACCTATCCGGCTAAGGCAAATTGCCCCGATCACTTTTTCTTGAATAATAAACGGAGCAACTATAATGCGTTCTTCCTGTTCCTCTGGTGTACCTGGTATTTGATGTCCAATTGATTCCGGACCGGTTTCATTAAAAATCAACCCACATCTTGAATTTACCGCTTTTCCGGTGAAACTGTCATTAATATCCAGTGGTGTATTTAAAACCTGTTCTTTATAATCAGGATCGATGGCAACGACCGGGCGCAGGGTTTTTAAATCCTTCTCAAGAAGATAAATGGCACAACTTTTTGTATTTAATATTTCCATCATCCCGCTGCCGATTTCGTTTAAAACCTCCTTAATATCTAAACTAAGTGTTAAATGACGAACAATTTTTAACAGGTTTTCTTGTAGTTGACTTTTTTTAATCCTTTCTTCTTCTGCCTTTCTGTTCTCTGAAATATCCTCT
The DNA here is from genome assembly GCA_964489835.1 of uncultured Calditrichota bacterium. GTDB lineage: Bacteria > Calditrichota > Calditrichia > JAJRVZ01 > JAJRVZ01 > CAZBBC01. Next base: position 6,979 of record CAZBBC010000024.1, on the reverse strand, counting down.
GAAACGGATAATATTCCATTTTTACCATTAGGTAAGATTATTTTTTTTTCATTTAACTCCATATGGCAGGAGGTGCCATCTTTTCTCAGACTTTTAACAACATGTCTCAGAACTTTTCCGGAAAGTAGTTTTTTTAAATTATTATCAACGTTTTCTACATATTCCGGATGTACAATAATTTTTACATTTTGACCAACCAGTTCCTTACGATTATATCCCAGAGAATTACAAAAAGCAGGATTTACGTCTAGAATAATTCCCTCACTGTTTTCTAACATTATTCCGCTGGGCGAAAGCTGAAATAACGTTTGATAATGTTCTTCCTGTTCACTCAGGGATGGTTTCACCTGTTTACGGTTTTCTAAGCTCCTTATATTTGCTTGAACACCAACAACCACATCACCCTTTTTAATTATAACTGTTCCTACTTCACATCGAACAATCGTTCCGTCTTTTCTTATAAAATCTATTTCAAAGATCGGTATTGAATCATCAACCGTTACGTTCTTTAAAAATGAGATAATTTTTTCGGCAGACTCCTTCGTTAAAATATTACAATCGGCCAGATTATTGCCTATAATTTCAATGCGCTTATATCCGCTTTCTTTTTCAAATCTTTTATTGATTTCAAGAAAAATACCCTTATTATCAATAACCGCTATTGGATCAACCGAATTGTGAAATAAGAAATTATATCTTTTATCATCTTTTGCTAAAGGTTCTGTAGCTCCCCCCTTATTTTTTATAGCTGTGTCTAATTCTAATGCCATTTGATTTGTTTTATACTTTCCATTGCTAATTTGTGAATTCATTTTGTTACTAAAGTTCATATTCAACCTATAGTCAGAACCAATTAAAAATTTTCTAATCTGGATAAAACCGAATAAGACATCGCTTTTATTCAAAAAAATTAGATGCGTTTGTTGTATTCAGATATCACCCAGAAAAATATGAGAATCCCTCGCTTTAGGAGCACTATTCACCAAATTTTCATCAGGAATAAAATCAATTTAATTTTTATATTCGGAAATAATGCATTAAACCTTAGAAAATATTTATTTTACATACCTTTTAAGTTCTTTTTTCAATTCCAGGCATCCTTTCATATTCCATTAAAAATTTCCATTATTTCACAATGATTATTTTCGACTATCCATCAAGTAACCAATATCTATAAGAATAATTAGGAATATATCACAGAACTTTATTTTTCTCATATTGTCATAATCAAGAAAATTTTCCTAAATTATCTTAAACAAATAGTTAACAGAATCTTGGGAATAACTATAACTTTTATTTCAGCTGTTCATTTTTCTGGTCTATGCTTCTGATCGGCATTTGTAACTTTTCTTCCCAAGCGATTTATATTACCTTTAACAACATTCAATAAAAAAGACACAGGAGATTGTTATGGATAAGTCATTTTATTCCTATATTTTTGTACTTCCTCTTATATTTTTACTACTTTCATGTCAGACAAAATCAATTTATATCCTCTCAGAAGAGGGATTTCAGAAATTTATTGGCGATTACGAGAACAAGGTTGAGCTTCTTATGACCAAACATAATCAGGCTGAGTGGAATGCGTATACAACCGGTAAAAAAGAATTTTATGACGCCTCTACTGACTATTCTTTACAAGTAGATGCCGTACATCAGAATCGTGATCATTATTTATATCTGAAAAAATTACTGGATGAAAATACTATTTCTGATCCGATATTAAAACGACAGCTGGATATTTTATTCATTGAATATCAGAAAAAACAGGTCGATCCTGATTTAAACAAACAAATCACTGAATTGGCTTCGAGTATTGAAAGTGTATTTGGTAACTTTAGAACAACCGTAAAGGGAAAAATGTTTACGGACAATCAGGTTACCCAAATTCTACGTACTGAAAAGAATCTCCAATTTCGTGAAGATGTATGGCGCGCTCAAAAAAACATCGGCAATGAAATTGCTAAAGATATTATTAATTTAGCAAAACTTCGAAATCGGGCTGCAAGAGATTTGGGATATGAAAATTATTTTCATATGGCTATGAAGACTTCTGAACTTGACCCTGAAAAGGTTGAATCTATTTTTTCTGAACTCTATAAACTTACACAGAAACCGTTCACGGATTTGCATAATGAGATTGAGACTGTGTTTGCACGCAGATATGGTATCAAGAAGTCAGAAATTCGTCCCTGGCATTATGAAGATCTTTTTGCCCAGGGGGCGCCGGCAATATTCGAGATTGACCTGGATAAATATTATGAAAATGTGATAATACCTGAAACTGCCAGTCTTTTCTATTCTTCTGCTCAAATTCCCGTTGATGATATTCTGAATAGAAGTGACCTTTACGAGCGCGAAGGCAAGAGCCAGCACGCATTTTCTTTCTTCATTGATCGAAAACAGGATATTCGTGTTCTTTGCAATATTGTTCCTAATGAGCGTTGGATGGAAACCATGCTGCACGAACTCGGACATGCCATCTATGATAAATATATTGACCAATCATTGCCATTTGTTTTAAAAGAACCAGCCCATCCTTTTACCACAGAAGGCATTGCTATGTTCTTTGGCAGCTATGCCTCTAATGCAGGGTGGATGCAAAGAGCAATGAAAATTTCAAAATCTGAAATGGAAAAAATTGAAAAAATGTCACGTGCTAATCTCAGACTCTCCAAGTTGGTTTTTGCCCGTTGGAGTATGGTTGTTTTAAATTTCGAGAAAAATTTTTATAAAGATCCGGATCAAAATTTAACCGATCTATGGTGGGACCTGGTAGAAAAGTATCAGTTAATAAAAAGACCCGAGGATCTGGTTGGCTCAGAATGGGCCACGAAAATACATATTGCCACTTATCCTGTGTATTACCAAAATTATCAGCTGGGTGAGCTTTTCGCTTCACAAATTCTTAACTATCTTGCAGAAAACTATTATGACAATGCTAAAATTGAGGATGTGATATTTTGGCAAAAACCGGAGGCTGGAAATTATTTAAAAGAAAACGTCTTCAAACCAGGAAAACGATTACCCTGGAGTGACATGATCATTAACGCGACTGGGGAACCGCTTAGTGCCAAATTTTTTGTCAAACAGTATGTGACTTCTCTGTAATCATTTACTATAAAGCGCCTGGAATTAGCATTATCTCAATATTGAGTAATGATTGCCTGGTATTATTATTTAAATGTAATGATTATGTGCAATTCTTCATTTGGCCAAGCATATACTTCATTATGCAGCTGTGATGATAGAATATATTTAAAATTTAAATAAATCGTATGATTGTCCAGAATATCTTCTGAATGCTAAAAAAAGGGACATACATGAAAACTTATTCGATGATTTTACTATCCAGCATATTATTCCTTTCAGCCTGTGGTATTAAAAAAGAAAGTTCCCAAACACCGGATTGGCTTCCGGAAACAATAAAAAAAATAGAAAAAAATCTCGCTGAGAAAATCGATCGGGAGTATTTAACCGGCATCCAGCGAGGATTACGTCAAGTAGGACAATACTGGCAATTTGATGATGGTGATTCAAAAGTTTTTGAGGATTTTGTTTTGGAGAATTTTGCCGCTGATCAAGAGTCTCATGATGCAATGTTTCACCGATTTCAGGATCATTTTGAAAAACTCAACGGCCATATGGATCGGATCGTGTTAAATTTTCACGAACAAGCAGAAATTGATCAGGGAGCGGTACTGCCTTTTGATGAATTATTTGCTGCCTATGATCCTTCCGCTCATATTATAGACGATTTTTTCAATAATAAACTGGCCTTTGTTGTACTGTTAAATTTTCCTTTAACCACATTGGAGGAACGATCAAAAGATGGCATTAACTGGACCCGCAGGCAATGGGCTGAAACCAGGCTTGCTTCCTATTTTGTTAAACGTTTGCCGGCAAAGATTAGCTTAGATATCGCCCGTGTATCATCTGAGTCAGACCAATATATTTCAAACTATAATATATGGATGTATCATTTACTCGATCAAAATGGTCAACGTTTATTTCCGCCAAAATTAAGATTATTATCTCACTGGAACCTTCGTGATGAAATAAAAGCCCAATATTCCAATGGTCCTGCAGGTCTCTCGCGTCAACGAATAATTCAGCGTGTGATGGAAAGAATTGTGGATCAATCCATTCCTGAAGCAGTGATTAATAATCCAGCGGTCGATTGGAATCCTTATGATAATAAGATAATGGCAGCCACAGAAAAAGATTCAGATACACCGGAATTATCCCCAGCGGATGTTTCCGGAATATCAGAACCCAACACACGGTATGAAATGCTTTGGAAAAATTTTATTGTTCAAAAGTCAGCCGATCCCTATTGGCCGACTATGCCGAATTATATTGACCGACGATTTGCTCAAGGCAGAGAAATTCCTGAAAAGCGGGTGAAAGATATCTTTGAGAAAGTTCTTTCTTCTCCCCTTTATGCTAAAGTAGGAGAATTAATCCGTAAGCGTTTGGGGAGAGAGTTAGAACCATTTGATGTTTGGTATAATGGCTTTCGACCGCGTACAAAGTACTCAGAGAAACAATTAGATAAGATTGTATCAAGAAGATATCCTACTGCTCTGGCGTTCAAAAAAGATATTCCACGGTTTCTCGCAAAACTTGGATTTTTAGAAAAACGGATTAAGGAGATATATCCACTTATTGCTGTCGATCCGGCACGCGGTTCCGGACATGCCTGGGGGGCACAAATGCGTGGTGCTACCGCTCATCTGCGAACCCGTATTGGTGCTGATGGTATGGATTATAAAGGGTATAATATTGCAGTGCATGAATTGGGTCACAATGTCGAGCAAATTATATCTTTAAATAATATCGATTACACCTTGTTAAAAGGTGTCCCCAATACCGCTTTTACAGAGGCACTAGCCTTTGTCTTTCAGGCAAGGGATTTGGAGCTGCTCGAGTTGAAGCGAACGGACACTTCTGCGGATGCAATGAAAACAATTAATGATTATTGGGCAACATGTGAAATTGCCGCCGTCGCTCTTGTGGATATCGCCGTATGGCACTGGATGTATGATCACCCCCAGGCAACTTCGGGTGAACTTCGTGATGCTGTAATTTCAATTTCGAAGGACATTTGGAATAAATATTTTTCTTCCGTTTTCCGGAAAAAAGATATTACTTTACTTGGCATTTATTCACATATGATTTCTTATCCACTATATCTTGCTGATTATCCTTTGGGCCATTTGATCGCCTACCAGGTGGAAGAAAGCATGCAAAAATCGGGATCAGTAGGAAAAGAATTTGATCGTATCGCCAGATTGGGTAATATTGCTCCGGATTTATGGATGATTCAGGCGACAGGCGCTGAAATTGGAGCGGAATCACTTCTAACGGCCACCGACCGGGCTTTAAAAAAGGTGATAAGTAATTAAATATTTCCCATCGAGTCAGATCATTGATTGGGTGAAAAAGTCTCTGCGCTGACACTTGGAATACGCACTTCAATGGTTGTTCCTTCATAATACTGACTTTCAACAGTAATCGATCCCTTCATCTCTTTTATAATACCATATACAATGGAAAGACCTAGTCCCGTTCCTTCCCCAAGTTTTTTTGTTGTAAAAAACGGGCGGAAAATATTTTCTTTTTGTTCCGCTTCCATACCAATTCCATTATCTGTAATTTTAAAAATAATGTCCTTTTCATCCCGAGCCGTACTGATGAAAATTTGTTTCGTGTAAGCCTCATCAATTTTATCTTCTTTATCCATTAAGGCATCTTTTGCGTTCGACAGGAAATTGATGACAACTTGTTCAAATTTATACGGATTTCCTTTTATTTCCCCGATTTTGTCTTTTAATTCCAGATTAATTGTAATCCCGTTCTTCAAATATTGCTTTCCAATCATTGACAGGGCATCTTCAATTACCGTTTTAATTTCGAATAACTCCTCGACATGATTTTTTTGCTGACTCGAGAATATTCTCACATGTTGTACGATATTGCGTATTCGGTCAATATCCTGGTAGATTTCTGCGATGTTTTCTTTTAGAGAGGGATTGTTCAGATTTAACATGTTTAGATCGAATTCCAGTGATTCTGTGCAGAGTTTAATATCCTGTAAGGGTTGATTGATCTCATGTGCCATTCCGGCTGCCAATTCTCCGAGCGAAGAAAGGCTTGCCTGATGAAATATGATCTGTTGTTGTTCTTCTTGTTTCTTTAGGGCATCCTTAATTTTAATCTCTAATAATTTGTTCGCCTTATTTTTCATCCGATATCTACTATAAGCAAAAAAGCCAATAATTAAAGCAAGAACCAGGCTGGTATATAAATATAGTGATTCTAATTTTGATTTTTCGATTTCAAGCCTTTGTATATCTATTTCATTTTGCAGCAACTGTTTCTCTTTTTCCTGTTTTCCGGTTTCATAACGCATCTGCATTTCAGCGACTTTATGGCTGCTGGCGGTAATAATACTATCATTAAGCTGAGAAAATTTCGTTAAATAAGTATAGGCATTTTTATAATTATTACATTCTGCATAGTATTCAGATAGTGATTTTAAACTTTCCTGGACCAGGTCCTGGGCTTTTATTTCTTCTGCATACTTCAGGCTTTTTTTTAAATATACCAATGCTTCTTGTTTTCTGCCAATCCGCAAATTAACCAACCCTAGGTGATTTAATATTCTCGTCTTACGCCATATTTCTTCAAGGTTTTCAGCAATACTCCAGGCCTTTTTATAATAGTCCAATGCTTTACTATAATCCTTTCGGCAGTAATATACATTACCAATATTATCAAAAGAAAAAGCAATCCCCGGTTTAAAAGAGATCTTTTGCTCAATGGCCAATCCTTTTTTGAAATATTGTAATGCGCTGTCCTGTTGCCCGATCGAAATTTTTGATAAACCAATATTACTCAGTATACTGGAGATGAGGTAATTGTTATTATACTTTTGTGCCAGATTTAAGGCTTGAAAATTATATTTTAAGGCCTG
>CAZBBC010000023.1:41908-44976 GCA_964489835.1 uncultured Calditrichota bacterium | reverse complement strand
AATCGGATGCGATTATAAGCCATCCAGTTTTGGTGATTTTCAAAAAATTATCGTTTTTTCTGATTCTGTACTTTATAGAGAAATTCAGACTGAACTGGAACAGACGTTCGATCAATTTATTTATACGCCTCATTTAGAGCGCAGTTTTATTCTGGATCTTCAACCGTTGCGGGCATTTGATACCTATAAAACACGTCGGAATTTGTTGTTTGTCGGATTATTGAATGAAGATGATAAAGTGTCTGCATTTATAAATAGTTCGTTATCTGAGCAGACAAGACAATCGGTGATAGAAGGGCGAGTGTTCGAAATTTTCAAAGAGGATCTTTTTTCGACCGATCAGACCGTTATGTTTTTTCCTGGGACAAATATCGAAAACTTAAAGAAAAACTTGTCGGATCGTGATGAGATTATTTTTAATAAATTAAATAAATTTTATTTTAAGCGTCTTGAAAAGGCGATGTATTTCAAGGGTGAACAGTATGATCTGGAAGATTATCTGGCCACGAAATATGGTTGGAAAATTCGTATTCAACACGACTACGAATTAGTAAAAGAGAGCGATGATGAAAAATTTTTATGGTTCAGACGTCTTAATCCCGATAGAAACCTGTTTATTCTTCAATTTCCGGCAAATAAATTTAAGGATGATGGTCAATGGTTGTATCAATTTAGGGACAGTCTGACAACTGTATTTTATGAGGCGGATAGCATTTCGCAGGAGGATACTTACCTTCAATATATTGATTTCCTTGGCCGAAAAGCGATAAAACTTACAGGAGTCTGGCAAAATCACCAACATCTTATTGGCGGCCCATTCAGGACTTATGCATTTACAGATGATAGCCGGCAATATGCATATATCATTGATTTGAGTGTGACCGCTCCCGGCAAAAGAAAGAAAACATTTTTGGATCAGTTGGAGGTTATGGCTCACACCTTTTCATTCGTCTTCGGTAAATAAATATTTAAATGAAAAATTTGTTCACTGTCTTTATTCTTATTGCTGTAAGCGTACTTTTATTCATCTCTTACTACACCGGGAAAAATTTCTTTTATAAAAACAGAGCCAAAAAAATAAAAAATAAAATCCGGGAAAAAAGACACAATGACGAAAGAACCTATATCCGGAATTATTTACGAATACAGATACAAAATTTAGAATCAGGGAAAGTCTGTTGGGTCTTGATTTATTCCCGTCTTCATCCGGGACAAAAGGTTGAAATAATCTTCGAACCTGTGGAAAGGGCTTTACAGATTCAGACCAGGACCCGAAAAATCAATTTCTGGGAAATGGAAAAAATAAAAAAACTGGGAATGTCACGTTATTTCATCAGAGAAGATTTATATTGTTTTACCATACCGGTAAATTCTAAGATTGTTACAGATATTATTTATTATATTTTAGAAGAAATTTATAATCAAAAATGTGCACAAAATTTTAAAGTTGTAACTTCGGAAGGATCTTTATGATGGACCAAGTCGCGGTAATTTTAGGAAGTAAGTCAGATTTAAAATTTTGGGAAGAGTCAAGAAAATACCTGGATTATTTTGGAATTACATCAGATCTAAAAGTACTCTCCGCTCACCGCACACCTGATGAAGTTGCTGATTTTTCTAAAGAAGCCAGAGAAAATGGATTTAAGGTTATTATTGCCGGAGCAGGAATGGCTGCCCATCTGGCGGGAACGATAGCCGCTAATACGGATCTGCCGGTACTGGGTGTTCCTCTTCCGGGGGGTGTTTTAGATGGTATGGATGCCTTACTCTCAACGGTGCAAATGCCGACCGGAGTACCAGTTGCCACTTTTGCTGTGGGAACAGCCGGATTTCGTAATGCTTGCGTTTTTGCCGCTCAGATTCTATCCCTTACGGATTCTGACGTACTGTCTAAACTTAAGACATTTAAAAAAATGGGAGCGAAATTATAATCGCAATTGGTTAGGATAAAGCAATCAATTGATTCCAGCAATACATTATTTATAATAAAGACCCCGGGTCATATCTCCCCTATTTATTCATATCGCAGTGATGCTGCAAACAAAAAAAACTCTGACCCTCCCCCGGCCCCTCCCTATCCGGCGAAGCCGGATAGGGAGGGGTGTCGAGCGTAGCGAGACAGGGTGGGTCATTCATCCAAATCCAGTAATCTCTACTAGTTTCACAGCGAAACTTTGCTAAAAAAACAAAGTTCTTGGCTATAATAGCAGATTTTAGGTTTCAGGTTATAGAGAGACAATTGTTCCGTCAGCTCATCCGGAAAAAAATATTTTATATTTTATGTTCTATTCTTTGTATATTTCTACTCCATGTAAAAACGATCATGGCTTGAAGCGGTTGGTTCACACAATAACTTATCATTTTTAGTCCAGGGGTATTTGCTATTTAATGGTACAACAGAAGAATATACTAATCACAGGTTCAAATGGTCTTTTAGGGCAATCGCTCCTAAAAAATTTTAGCGGTAAATTCGTGGTCTCCGGATGCGATCTTTCAAAAGAAAGTTATAATATAAATGATCTTTTTAACAGATATTACCCACTTGATATTACACAACGGGATCAAATTCAGAGATTTTTTGCAGAACACAAACCTGAAATTATCATCAATGCAGCAGCGTTTACTGATGTTGACCGGAGTGAAGAGCAACGCGAGTTATGTTGGGCAGCAAACGTTCGAGGTGTTGAACTGATCATCGAGGCGGTGGAAGAATATTCCCCGGTATTTGTGCAAATTTCGACAGATTATGTCTTTGATGGGAAATCAGGTTTATACAGGGAAACCGATAAAACCAATCCTATTTCATATTACGGCCATACAAAACTGGCGGCTGAAAAAATTTTGCGTTCCAGTGGTTTGGAATATATTATTGCCCGTTCAATGATTTTGTATGGTATTGGACAAAAGGTAAAAAACAATTTTGTACTGTGGGTTATCGAGCAGTTAAAAGGGGGAAATAAAATACAAGTGGTCAGTGATCAAACAGGAAATCCAACATTGGTAGATGATCTCTCTGAATCTATTTACCGTCTGCTAATGAGCAGAGAATATGGTGTGTTTCATATCGC
>CAZBBC010000023.1:2610-41808 GCA_964489835.1 uncultured Calditrichota bacterium | reverse complement strand
ACTTATAACGAAATCGAGAATATTGAAAAATTAATCAAGGATATTCTTTCATTTGACGAGAATATAGATATATTAGTGGTTGATGATAATTCGCCTGATGGCACAGGGAATCGCGTCAAAGAACTAAAAAAGATCTATAATAAGTTATTTTTAGTAGAACGTGAAGGCAAACTAGGGCTCGGGACTGCCTATGTTGCCGGTTTTAAATTTGCTCTCCAAAATGGTTATCACGTAGTATTTGAAATGGATGCTGATTTTTCACACGATCCAAAAGAGATACCAAATTTTCTAAAAGCTATTAAAGATGCTGATTTGGTGATTGGGTCCCGATATATTAGTGGTGTTAATGTCGTCAATTGGCCCTTAAGAAGGCTAATGTTAAGTTATTTTGCGAATAGATACACCAGTATAGTCACCGGTCTTCCTTTATGTGATTCAACCGGAGGATATAAGTGTTTAAGACGCGAGGTACTGGAATCAATAAACCTGGATAAAATTCATTCAGGTGGTTATTCATTCCAGATTGAGCTTAATTTTAAAGCCTGGAAAAAAGGTTTTCGAATTAAGGAAATTCCTATAATATTTATAGACAGAGCAGTCGGGAAATCAAAGATGTCTCGTGCGATTATTCGGGAGGCCATATGGATGGTATGGAAACTAAAACTTAAAAGTTTGTTTGGTAGATTGAACTAGAGGACATAATGCCAACAGATAATGTCAGGTTAGCCTTAGATTTTGAAAAACCTGTGATAGAGCTGGAAAGAAAGATCACCGAAATGAGGGAATATGCCGCATCTACAGGTGTTGATCTGGGTGATGATATCAAACGGTTGGAAAAGAAGGCAGAACAGCTAAGAAGGGAAATATATAGTCAGCTTGATCGCTGGCAGCATGTTTTACTGGCACGTCATCCGCAACGACCCTATACCCTGGATTATATTGAGCGAATCTGTTCATATTTTGAAGAGCTTCATGGAGATCGCCTTTTCGCAGATGATAAAGCGATCGTAGCGGGTATAGGAATGATTGAAGAGTTTTCCTGTGTTATTATCGGTCATCAAAAGGGAAGGGATACTAAAAATAATTTATATCGAAATTTCGGCATGCCAAATCCTGAAGGATATAGAAAAGCACGGCGGTTAATGCAACTGGCGGCCCGATATAAAAAACCGATCATTTCATTTATTGATACACCTGGCGCATATCCAGGGATTGGTGCCGAGGAACGTGGTCAGGCAGAAGCTATTGCCAGAAATCTATTTGAAATGTCTCGTTATCCGGTCCCGATAATCATTGTGATTATTGGTGAAGGGGCCAGTGGCGGTGCCCTTGGCATTGGAGTGGGAGATCGTATTTTAATGATGGAGAATAGCTGGTATTCGGTGATTAGTCCAGAGGGTTGTGCCGCTATATTATGGAGGGATCGTGCCAATGCTCCAAAAGCAGCTGAAGCGATGAAAGTGACCGCTAATGATTTACTGGAACTTAAAGTAATTGACAAAATCTTACCGGAACCGGAAGGCGGCGCACACCGGGACGCTGATAAAGCAGCAGAAATTGTCAAAGCAGAATTATTAAGTGTGCTTAAGGAACTTTCTGAAATTCCTGCTGATAAGTTGTTGGAGGAACGAGTAGAAAAATTCTCTAAAATGGGATTTTGGAAAGAGTAAAAGGGGAACGAAAAACATGTTAGATCAAAAACTACTGGATATCCTGGCTTGTCCAAAATGTAAAAAAGATCTTAAATATAACCCAAAAGAAGAAACCCTGATTTGTAACGCTTGCCGGTTGATTTATCATATTAAAGATGATATTCCGGTAATGTTGATTGATGAAGCTGAAAAGTTTTAATTTAAGGGAACTGATAGGTTTCTCAGGGGTTTAATAAATAAAATTCTGTTGACATAACTGAAATATCAGTGTATATTAAACACTAATTTTTATTCAGGAGAATGCCTATATACCATTTGTTAAAGGCTTTTTAAACTACATAGTCTAAAATTTTCAAGACGGATAGGTCTGCCTTTAGCAAAAAGTATATAGGATTGTATATACCGGTTATATGCGAAGGCAAGATATTCGTATTAATCGGTTTTTTTTTGTAGGGAGGTTGTTCATGCGACGCTTAATTAAGGCTCTTATTCTAAATGTGTTATTAATTTTTTCTGTAAATAATTTATTTGCTCAGGGCGAATCAGCAGTACCTTTTCTCTTAATCGCCCCCGGTGCAAGACCTGGGGGAATGGGTGAAGCCGGTGTGGCCCTAGCAAATGATGCGACAGCGATTTTTTGGAATCCGGCCGGTCTGGCATTCCAGTATGAAGATCCGGAGACGGACAGCCGGGGTGAGGCCTCTTTGATGCATGTTAAATGGCTTCCTCAGTTTAATTTTAGTGATCTCTGGTATGATTATCTGGCTGCTCGTTATTATATCGATGATATAGGTATGATTGGTACCAGTATTACATTTCTTAATCTGGGTAAAAACATTGCAACCGATGAAAGTGGAAATGAGATAGGCACCTTTGATAGCTTCGAATATGCTATAACCGTTGCGTATGCAACAAAATTAAAGGAAAATCTTGGTATAGGTATCAATCTTAAATTTATTCAGAGTAATCTTACGGATAAAAATCTGCAGGTTGGTTCAGAAAACAGAGATGGCCGGTCGTCATCATTCGCCGTCGATTTTGGCCTAAAATGGAATCCTGCCTACGAATTTCTATCAAATCGATTATCCCTGGGATTAAATCTGTCGAATTTCGGACCAAAAATGACCTATATTGATGAAGCGCAGGCCGATCCGTTGCCGACTAACCTGAGACTCGGTCTGGCCTATAAATTGGTGGACGATGAGTTCAATAAAATGACTATTGTCTATGATATGAATAAGTTATTGGTAGTCCGCGATCAAGATGGATCAGATAATGTATTTAAAGCTGTTTTTTATTCTGCCTGGACAAAAGGATCGCTCAGTGAGCGCTTACGTAAAATTCAGCATTCGGTTGGATTGGAATATTGGTATGGAAATTTGATTGCCCTCCGTGCCGGATATTTTTATGAAGATAAAGATTTTGGTGCACGAAAGTTTTTTACTTTCGGAGCGGGCTTAAAATACTATATTTTTGGCATAGACTTTGGTTATATCTCGGCCTCGGAGGATCACCCTCTCTCGGATACGATGCGTTTTTCAATATTAATTGAGTTTTAAAAAATGGGCAGGTGCTGCGGAAATATTTCTTTCATGAAAGTTCCTTACGAAATGAGGCGAAAACGGGGTCGACTATTTTGTTTGATAATAGAAACTATCTTATAACCATTTTCTTTTATTTGGTTTTTATCTCTTCTCTACTCAGCCAGGATCACCTCAATATTTGTGCGATCAGGGTTGAATTTCAAACGGATGAAAATACCCTAACAACAGGTACCGGGCGATTTATGCTGGATAGGAATGAGATTACATCCTATACCGTGGACCCACCACCGCACAATCGTAGCTATTTTACAGATCAAATAACCGCCGTAAGTAACTATTTTTTAGCTGCCTCAAAAGGAAAATTGATAGTGGGCGGAGATGTGTTTCCACTGGATAAAATGTCTGCGTATCAATTGGAACATCCGATGGGCTATTATAATCCCAATACAAATGAACAAGAAAATAATCAACAATTGGCGCAATTATTCATTGATGCGATAACGCTTGCAGCACAAGATGAAAATATCATTTTCTCAAAATATGACCTGGTAACTATTTTCCATGCCGGGGTAGGAAACGATATCAATCTAGGTTTTGATGAAACACCCCAGGATATTCCATCATTATATATTTCAAAGGATTTTTTAAAAAAGAATGTTGGGGATACTTTTAGTGGCATTGTTGTAGATAGTGGTAATATAATTATTGACCACGGTATAATCCTTCCGGAAACAGAAAGCCAGGCAGGCTTTGAGCTCGCCCTAACCGGAATCTTTGCCGCAAATATCGGCAGTTATTTAGGGATGTATGACCTGTTCAGCCCATCGACAAAGCTGCCGGGAATTGGTCGTTTTGGACTGATGGATTCCGGCCTTTTCAACTTATTCGGTCTTGCACCGTCATTACCGTGTGCATTCAGCCGGGAATTAATGGGATGGGATACCCCTGTATTACTAGATAAACCGCAAAATCAGATTCCTCTCTCTCGCCTCAATAATCAGGGGAATAATGGCTCCTCGCTTCTAAAAATTATGATTAACAGCGATGAATATTATTTATTAGAATACAGAGGAGATCGAAATGTAAATATTGATAGCCTTTATATCGTGCTCGCTGATGAACGCGAAACACTGCCTACCTATTTGGAAGTCCTCAAGACATATTTTGAAGACAGGATCGTTGTTTCAGATTCAACACAGGTATTGCTTGGCTTGGATGACTACGATTGGGGCCTTCCCGGTGCAGGAATTTTAATTTGGCATATTGATCAGTCTATTATTAATGAAAAACGGGAATTTAATGCAGTTAATGACGATCGAAATAACCGTGCAATAGATTTGGAAGAAGCAGACGGGTCTCAAGATATCGGCTATGAATACTCGATTGTTGAACCGGGATTCGATTCTGAATTAGGGACATGGCTGGATTTCTGGTTTAATTCCAATCCGGCACCACTTTATAAGAATGAATTTTCTAAATCATCTTCTCCTAATTCCAGAATGAACAGGAATTATGCTGAATCCCATATACGCTTATCAGGATTTTCTGATAATTCCGGACCATTGATGTTTTTTGATTACACACGAGATTATTTCGAAGAAGGCTTTCCCGTTCAAATGTCAAAGTTTGAGAATACCATTTATAGCAATCCAATGGTAGGAACTACAGATTTTTCCGGAAAGAAAGCAATATTAACCTCAGATTTAATGGGCACTATTTATGCTGTAACCCAGGGAGGTAATGGATTAATTTATAACAATAAATTGATTCTGGCGCGATATTCGGGACAATCTATGCCCCGGATGGCATTGGCCGATACGGATCTGGATTCCAGGTATGACCGCTTGATTCTCAGTGGTGAATCCGGTTATATCGATATCTATCAGTTCACCGATATCGATAGCGATTCCCTAATCGATACCATTCGCACCTTTGTGGTTAATGAACAATTGAATACGCCACCCATTGTGAATGATCTCTTTTTCTATATTGGAACAGAAAGTGGGAAGATTCTGCGTTTTTCACTTCCGGATGGAGGATTAGATTCAGTCTATAATTATAGTGACGCAATCGCTGCATTTACCGTTATATCGCCCCAATCGGTAAAGGTATTACTAAAATCCGACACAAAAACGGATATTCTTCCCGCTGTTATCGATCTTAACAGTAATGGTTCCTATGAGATGGTTATTATACCTTCATTGGACCAGTTATTGATTGAGTCTGATCAACAATCAACGGAGATTTCACTGTCTGATAAAATGATTTCCGCACCCTCGTTTGCCGATTTGGATGGCGATGGTCAATTTGAGATCATTATCAATTTCAGCAAAAAACTGGAAGCGTTAAACTTCAATGGAAGCATGGTTTCAAATTTTCCTATAGTACCGATATTG
Source organism: uncultured Calditrichota bacterium (assembly GCA_964489835.1). Lineage (GTDB taxonomy): Bacteria > Calditrichota > Calditrichia > JAJRVZ01 > JAJRVZ01 > CAZBBC01. The sequence goes on along the minus strand of CAZBBC010000023.1, from coordinate 36,216 downwards.
CAGGAAAATGAATCATTGGTGGGTACACCGCTTATTTTTGATGCTAATAATGATGACCGGCCGGATATATTAGTCGTCACCTCTTACGGCCAAATTTTTGCTTTTGATCTGAAGGGTCATACGATTGCTGGATTTCCAACTTCAATGGGTGGCGAAGTTTCGTTAACCCCAGTCGCTGAAGATATTGATGATGATCAAAAACTGGAGTTATTTTCATTGAATAATGCCGGAGAACTTTTTTCCTGGCAATTGGGAACACTAGTCAATGCAAAAACATTACGGTGGAATCAATCCACGTACACGCCCGGGAATAATACTTTTATTAAAGACCGGTTAGAACCGGTAAATCCAGATGTGGTTGAATTATTACCGACGGAGAGTGTTTATAATTATCCCAATCCAAATCTGCAAAATTATACAACGATCCGGTATTTTCTTAGGGATGATGCACAGGTCCGGATTAAAATCTTTGATCTTGCTGGTGATATTGTTGCCAGCTTTGATGGACCGGGACAGGGTAATGTACATAATGAAAAACGCTGGGAGTTAACCGATGTTTCCTCTGGTGTTTATATTTGTCGTATAGAAGCAAATTCTGAAACCGCCAGTGGTGTAAAAATTATTAAGATAATGGTTGTCAATTGATTAACAAATTGCCCATGCACGCCTTATTAAAAAAAGTATTAATCCTTCTTTCCTTTACATTTTCATTGGTTCTGGCTCAGGATCCCTTTCAATTTAATCATCCCGAATTGGAATGGAATACTTTTGAAACTGAGCATCTTTTTATCCACTTTCATAAGGGCACACAACGAACGGCTCAACTAGTAGGAAAAATTGCAGAAGATATCTATGATCCGATAACAAATTTGTATAATTACAGACCATCGGGAAAGATCCATTTTATTATCAAGGATACGGATGATTACTCCAATGGGGGTGCGTATTTTTTTGATAACAAAGTGGAAATTTGGGCTCAGAATTTAGATTACGTGATGCGAGGTACTAAAGATTGGTTAAGGGATGTTGTTACCCATGAATTTACCCATATGATCTCTATACAAAAAGCAATAAAATTTTCAAGAACCGTTCCTTATGGTTTTCTTCAGTTTTTTAATTATGAATCTGAACGAAGAAAGGATGTAGTTCGGGGATTTCCCAATACAATCGTATCCTATCCCATTTCTTCCATAAATATTCCTGTTTGGTTTGCCGAAGGAGTGGCCCAATACCAGGCAAAAGATGCCCGCTATGACTATCGTGATCCACAACGTGAGATGATCGTAAGAGATAGAATTATCTATAATCAAATGCTTACCTATGAAGAATTGGGAGTCTTTGGAAAAAATAGTCATGGTAATGAGTCGGCATATAACCTCGGATTTTCCTTTGTAAAATATATTTGTCAGCGCTTCGGTGATGAGGTGTTAGAAAAAATCACCGAGGAAAGCGGGAAAATGAATGTCCTGACATTTGATAAAGCACTTCAAAACGCAACCGGAATTATTCCCGATACACTGTACCAGGATTGGAAGGGATTTCTGGAGGATATATATCAGCGAAAACTGAAAACGATCATTGCAAATGAGGTGCAAGGAACTCCTATTGAGATCGAAGGATTTGCCAACCTTTATCCCCGCTGGTCACCAAAGGGAGATAAAATTGCCTATCTATCGAATAAGGGTAGTCATTCTTTTGGGCAAAATCAGCTAATCATATATAACGTTTACAGTCGCATAAAAGAAGCGGTATCAGTCTCTAATATTAGTTCATCATTCTCCTGGTCACCGGATGGAAAATATTTGGTTTTTGCCGCTCATGCGTCAGAATCCTGGACAGGTTCTCAATATCGGGATCTCTATATCTATGACAGCGACAATATCAGAACGATACGATTGACACATATGATGCGTGCGAAAAATCCGGATTGGAGCCACGATGGGAAAAAAATTGCTTTTGTAACTGAAACTAATGGTCTTAATCAATTATTCACCTATCATATAAAAGATATATACTCTGACCAGTGGCAGGATTATTTCATTGATCCGGAAGTGGGCACATTGCTCTATTCCCAGGAGGGAATTCAAAATTGCAGAAAGATCCGTGTAATGGGGGGAAGTCTAAAACAATGGCTAACTCTCTTAGACGGGCAGCAGATCTATCATCCCCGGTGGTCTCCTGATGACCAGAAACTCGTTATGGATACGGCAACGGACTATGGACGGAATATCGCGATGTATGATCTGGCGACAAAGACTTTTGAAATAATCATACAGGGGAAAGAGGAACTTCGCTATCCTGTTTTCCACCGGCAAAAGAATATTTTATATTATTCTTCCGCCAAAACCGGAATTTATAATCTGATAAAACATGACCTCGATAGTGGCGATGAAATGCTGATAACTAATGTTACCGGCGGCGCCTTTATGCCTGATATTAACAACAACAATGAACTGGTTTATTCCTGTTATGACAGTCTTGGATTTCATATTTATACCATCCCCAATCATTCAGATGTCAATCCGGAATTTGCCCAGTATGAAAATGATTATCTTTCAACCATTCCTGATAAAAATTTTAATGATTCCTATTTACCGGACCTACAAATTAAACCCTACACCCAGCAGTTCACCGGTCTTCATATTTTACCAAGATTGTTAATCGATTATGGAACAATAAAACCTGGATTTTATCTATTCTCCAGCGATGTACTTGATAAAATGATCTTAATTACCGGTGCTGATGTCAATACTGATCTGGACTATGATCTATATGGTATTTTCGAGTATCGTGAATTCTTTCCAACGATATTTATCGAAGCATATAATTTGAGTCAGAATATTACCGATACGCTGGGTATCCGTACAGGCAGGGATATAGAAATTATTGATCAGGATATAAATTTTGATCTGACGGAAATTCAGGCCGGTATCAGGTTCTATCTTCCTGAGAATATACAATGGCAGCTAACCTATAGAATTAGTTTATATCATGCAAAACTGGAGTGGTGGGACCCTTTCGCAAAAGATATTCTCAATTTTCGTTATCGTTATTTAGATGGTCGGGCATTCGAAATTCGAATGCAGGCTGATCACATAAAACAAGACCAATATGCAGGCATTAATCCCAGTGGGGGACGTTTTGTTCAATTTAAATACACCCATGAGAGTAATAATTTTTTAGTCGATTTTGATACCGGGAAAAATATCGCTCTGGAAGTGTATAAAAAATACAAATTTAATCGGTTTGAACTGGACTGGGAAGAGTATTTTTCCAATCCCTTTTTAAATAATCATGCTTTCTCAATACGTTTACAGGCCGGATATATTGACCGGACGGTAGATGATTTCTTCTATCTTTGGGCCGGTGGTTTAATCGGGATGAGAGGCTATTCATATTTCAGTATAGGTGGAACGCATAAATTTATTTCAACCATTACCTATCGTCTGCCGTTGATTGATCATATTGACTGGCAATTGTTCAACCTTTACTTTGACAAGTTGTATCTGGGCGTATTCTACGATTACGGGCATGCCTGGGTAGGGAATAAAACCAGCTTATCGGAGTTTCAAGATGATATTGGTATTCAGTTACGCCTGGACGCATTCTCTAATTATCTTTTCCCGACAAAAATATTCTGGGAGGCTGTATATCCTATGGATGAGATATCAAATTTTAATGTCACCTATAAAAAGAACTGGCGTTACTATTTTGGAATACTCTTTGAATTTGATATTCGGGAGCGTTTTGGCGGAAGTTTCGCCCGTTCCCGTCGTCATTAACAATACGAAAGTGAGCATAATAGTATGAGATTCTGGTGGATAATTTTTAGTTTTATTTGCTTTAAATTTCTGCTGGCAGGAGAAGTCCCCCGGGAAGCGCTACTGGAAACAAACGGGAATAAATTTTTTCTGGTCGAGGCATCTTATCAGGCAACGGATTCACTAATAACACGCGAGCAGGAAGAAAAATCCGTCCTCAGGGCAGCTCTTTATTCAGCGGTGATACCGGGGAGCGGTCAGTATTATGCCGGATCGGTATGGAAGACTGTTTTGTTTGCCGGTCTCGAGGTCGCCGGATGGACGGCATATTTTGCTTATACTTCCAAGGGTAATAAAAAGGAAGAGGAAGTAATATCGTATGCAGATACGCATTGGAGCGAGAAAAAGTACTGGTCAAAACTGTATGATAAGGGGGTTGCGGAAGGAAAAATTAATGATATTTATGATGTTGATAATGAGCGTCTTTTAATTGATTATAATCCTGATATGGTGAATGAATTGAGATTTCTGGAAGAAGCGCTCGGGCATACGCATAAACTTCCTGAAACGAAGACCCAGCAGTATTATGAAATGATTTATAAATATTTGACCCAATTCGGGAATGGCTGGGAAGATGCTGATTTTGATATCGTATATTATGGGAATACGAATAGAATGACTCCGCAAATGTTTACTTACCGGGACCTCCGTAATGATATGAATGGATTTTTTGATAACGCCTCTACGGCAACCAATGCTATCCTGGTTAATCACGTACTCAGTGCCCTGGATGCTGCCTGGACGACACGTAACCATAATCGCCAAATACAAATGAAAATTAGAGCTTATAATAAGAGATATTTTGATGAAAATGTTCAAATGCTTGGGATCAATGTATCCTGGTAATATGCGAAGAATTGTTTTAACACTACTGACAATCCTGACCTGTCATTCGACACTGTTGGCGCAGTCGGAAAGTATAAATATCCCATTTACAGAGGGCACCTGCTATCGGTTGAATCATGCCTGGTCTGAAGAAGAAATGTTTATTTCTTCAGATAAAATGCAACCCACCTTTGAAAAAAAATCACCATCAAAGGCCTTCTTCTACAGCCTTATTTTGCCCGGTACCGGGGAAGCATATGCCGGGGAAGACCTGCAGAGTAAGATCTTTTTGGGTTTTGAAATAATTGGCTGGTCTCTGGTTGTAGCGAATATCATCAATGTTGATCTGCGGGAAAGCGATTATAAAAACTATGCAGTCCAGCACTCCCAGGTAAACCGCAAAGGCAAAAATGATCAATATTGGATTGATATCGGCAAGTATAATACGATCTATGAGTTTAATGATCAGAGAAGAAGGGAACGTGATGTCAGTGTTATCTATGAAGAGATCCCGTTTTATGCCTGGATATGGGACCGGAAGGATAATCGCCTGCTCTATGATTCGTGGCGGATTGAAACCCGCGAAATAGAGCAGAATAGATTATATTTTTTTGCTGCCATTGCCTTGAACCACCTGGTCTCCGCTGTAAATGCCTTGAGATTAGCAAATGCCTATAATCGAAGAATAGAAGAACTCTCCCTGAAATTTAATTTCGACTATAATCCCAGAATCGGTCAGGTCTCACTTTCTCTCCAAAAATATTTCTAACAAAATTTTGATGAATGCCAGAGAAATTGCATTTAAGATACTGTTAAAATTTGAAGAAAACAGACGACATCTTGACACTCTCATCAATAATCAATTGAATATTGTGTCAATTTCCAGTAAAGAACGCAAGTTCGTTTATAATCTGGTTTCCGGGGTGGTACGGCACCGAACACTATTTGACTGGAAAACAGCGTCCCTTTATAAGGGTAACTATAAAAAGTCACCCACAAAGTTTAAGATTCTGTTATGTCTGGCATTGTATGAAATAGACTTCCTGGATTTCATTCCCCCTCATGCTACCGTCAATGAATATGTAAATCTTGCTAAAAAAAACCTACCCTCCTCAAATGGCAGTATTATAAATGGAATTCTGCGAACATATCTCAGAGAAGGTAAGAGTCTGGATCCTGTAAAGAAATTCAAGTATATAGATACGCAGCTGGCGATCAAATATTCTTTTCCGGAATGGATCATTAAAAGATGGCTGGGATTCTGGGGGAAAGATTTTGTAAGGGATATGTGTGAAGCATTTAATGAGCGACCCAGTTTTGATATACGTGTGAATACACATAAAATGAGTGTCGAATCTTTTGAAAGCGAATTATCTGAAAAAAAGATTAATTTTGTCCGATCTGCATATTTTAATAATGTGCTTAAAATTAACGATGTCCAAAAACTGCAAAAGTCAAAATTATTACAGGAAGGATATTGCACGGTTCAGGATGAAAGTGGCCTTCTGGCAATACAATTAATGACCATAAAAGCAGGGGATCTTGTCCTGGATACCTGTGCAGCTCCCGGCGGGAAATATACAGCATTGATCGAAAAATTCCATCCGCAACCGGTACTTGTCGGACAGGAGATTAGCGGAAAACGTCTGATTAAGTTAAGGGAAAATTGTCAACGTTTAGGATTTAGCGATTCAATGCTTGTTCAGGGAGATGGAACAAAACCTGCATTCAAACCTGTTTTTAATCAAATTATTGCAGACGTGCCCTGTTCGGGTTTTGGAACCATACAGAAACATCCTGATATTAAATGGCGTCGTACGTTTGAAGAGATTTTTAGATTCCAACAATTACAATTGAACATTCTTAATAACATCAGCAACCTTCTTAAACAAGGAGGGAACTTAATATATTCAACCTGCACAATAGATCCAGCTGAAAACGAGGAAGTTATAAAAGAATTTCTAAGCACACAAAATGGAAGGTTTGAGATCGTAGCTCCCCCGAAATTCCTTGAAACATTTATGATAGAATCAAAATACATCAGGACTTTTCCCCATCAGCATGGAATGGAAGGCTCATTTGCTGTAAAACTTTTAAAAGTTTGAACCTGTTCTCTTTATAAAAGGGTGATTTTTCCTCGTAATCAACATAGTATTCCTATCCTGCATTTCTGGTTCTTCCTCTATAATGTGGAATTACCAGCAAAAAACCAAAAAATTATTGCTAAGGTATTTATATTTATTTAAATTCCATGGCTATTGATAAAAGTGAAAATACTACGGGATTCATGCTAGAAGACTTATCACAAAAGCTGGAAGCGGTTTTTCAGACATTACGCGGTTACGGTAAACTGACTGAAAAAAATATTGCTGATTCGATGAAGGAAATTCGTCGGGCCTTGCTTGAGGCAGATGTCAATTACAAGGTAGTGAAGGATTTTGTTGCATCTATTCAGGATAAAGCCATTGGTCAGGATGTATTGCGCAGTGTTACTCCTGGTCAGATGATCGTAAAGATTGTCCACTCTGAACTTGTAAATTTACTGGGAGAGACAACTACACAAATTAAAACAGCTGGTATCCCCCCGACGGTTATTATGTTATCTGGTTTACAAGGATCGGGTAAAACAACATTTGCGGGGAAACTGGCTTATTTTTTTCGTAAAAAAGGAAGATACCCAATGCTCGCAGCGGCAGACGTCTACCGTCCTGCGGCAATCGAGCAATTGAAGGTTGTCGGAAAGAATCTGGATATTCCAGTGTATTCAGAAGATTCCCGGCAGCCTATAAAAATTTGTACGAATGCTATTGGAGAGGCGCGCAAGCAAAATTGTGATCTGCTGATTCTGGATACAGCCGGCCGTCTGCACATTGATGATGAGATGATGAGAGAGCTGGAAGAGATAAAAGAAAATGTAAAACCTCATGAAATTCTTTTCGTTGCTGATGGAATGACAGGCCAGGATGCGGTAAATACAGCTAAAGAATTTTGTTCTCGGCTTGAATTCGATGGAATTGTATTAACAAAACTCGATGGTGATTCTCGTGGCGGTGCGGCATTATCTATCCGAGCCGTAACACAAAAGCCGATCAAATTTATCAGCATCGGAGAAAAATATGAAGCCGTAGAACAGTTTTTTCCGGATAGAATGGCTTCGCGTATACTGGGAATGGGCGATGTGGTATCGTTGGTGGAAAAAGCCCAGGAAACAATTGATGAAGAAAAAACTGCCAGACTGGAAAAGAAATTACGTAAACAGGATTTTAATCTTGAAGATTTCTTCGAGCAGTTACAACAAATAAAAAAAATGGGGCCATTGGATCAGCTATTAGGTATGATACCCGGTGTTGGTTCACAACTGGGTGGTGTGAAAGTTGATGATCGCTCTCTGGTTTATATCGAGGCGATTATTAACTCCATGACGATTAGTGAACGAAGATATCCGAAAATTTTGAACGGAAGCAGAAGGCGAAGAATTGCCCATGGCAGTGGTACAAAGGTTCAGGATGTTAATCGGCTGCTCAACCAGTTTGGACAAATGAAAAAAATGCTGAAAAACATAAAGCGAATGCCCTTCAAAGGTATGGGCAAGATTCCATTTAACATGAGTTGAAAAAATAAATCTAAAGAAGGAGACAGATTTGTCAGTAAGATTGAGATTGCGCCGGATGGGTCGTAAAAAAAGACCATATTATCGTATTGTTGCCGCGGACCAACGTTCACCGAGAGATGGGCGATTCATCGAAATTGTTGGGAATTATGATCCGCTACAAAAACCCTATCAGCTGGATATCAAAGAAGAACGTGTTCACTACTGGCTGGATAATGGGGCACAACCATCGACCACCGTAAAAAGATTACTTAGACGGCAAGGAATTTGGTTTCGTCGTGAACTATTGAAAAAAGGTATTGATCAGGAAAAGATCGATGAAGAAATAAAGAAGTGGGAATTGCTTCAGATCGAACGCCAAAAGAACAAGGAAGTAAATAAGGTAAAGAAGGCCAAGGAGAAAGCAGAAAAGAAACAAGCAGAAAAAGAAGAGAGTCCCGCTGTCGTAGCGCCTGCGAAACCTGAAGAAGCTCAGGTAGATGTAGATAAGACTGTCGCAGCTACAGAAGAACAGGATACAATTACACCTACACCCGAAGAATCTGAAGTAACAGGCGAAAGTAAATCCGTTGATGTGACAGAAGAAGTTAAAGATACAGCGGATGATAAAACAGAAGACCAAAGTACAGAAATACCAGAAAAAGCAGCAATGGATGTAGAAGAGGGTGAATCTGAAGCCATCGGTAAAAAAGAAGAAGTAATTATAGAGGCGGATAATACTGAGCAAGAATCTGCAGAGGAAAAAATAGAATCGGATGATAAGCCAAAAGCGGGCAAAAAAAAGAGCACCGAATCAAAGAATGAATCTGGTGATGCAACCACTGAGACTATTGTGGATGAGGCTGAGGCAGAATCAAAGGATGAAAAATAATCTAATGGAAGTTACCGTTCATTGTAGGTCTACACTGTAGGAGGAATTGAGATGAAAGAATTTGTTGAGTACATCGCTAAACACCTCGTTGATAAACCGGACGAAGTTCAAGTAACAGAGGTTGATGGAGAACGCGTAACCGTTTATGAATTGCGTGTTGGAGATGGTGATCTGGGAAAGGTAATCGGAAAGCACGGTCAGACAGCAAAATCGATCAGAACTCTGTTGGGCGCTGCCTCAGCGAAAGCTGGAAAAAGAGCAGTATTAGAGATCTTAGAATAATCTTTGATGAATGTATATTATCGGATATATCTTAAAACCGCAAGGTATTAAGGGAGAAGTTAAGATAGATCCGGTTTCGCCGTATCCTGACCGGTTTAAGCAATTAAAAAAAGTTTTTATACAGATAAATGATATAAAACGCTCCTATTCGATTGAGAAAGTCAGAATAACGGATAGGTTTATTTTTATTAAGTTTTTTGGGGTCAATTCGCCTGATGATGCGGAACTACTTCGTAACGCTGAGGTTTTAATCGAGGCGAAGGATCTTATCCAACCTTTTCCCGGTGAATTTTTCATCCATGACCTAATTGGCTGCAGAGTGATAACGGAAGATGGGGAATTTATTGGCACTCTTGCCGACGTTTATCAAATCAGCAGTAATGATGTGTATGTTGTGAAAGGGGAAACCGGAAAGGAATTTTTGATACCAGCTATTAAAGAAGTAGTAAAACGGGTGAATATCGAAAATAAACAAATAATAATCCATTTACTTGAAGGATTACTTGAATAGAATTATAGATGCAGGTTGATATCATCACCGCTTTTCCGAAAATGGTTACACCCCCATTAGAAGAGAGTATTATTGGAAAGGCTGTAGCGAACGGAATAGTACAGATAAATGTTCATGACCTCAGGAACTGGACTGACGATAAACACCGAACGATTGATGATATGCCCTATGGCGGCGGTGCAGGGATGATATATAAAATTGAGCCGCTATATAATTGCCTAAGTGAAATCTTTGAAAAATCCAGTGCGAAACGCCGGGAAGTGATATTAACATCCCCAAGGGGAGAGACGTTTAAGCAGGAAGAAGCAATTAAATTGTCCCTTCTCGATCACCTCGTGATTATTTGTGGTCATTATAAAGGAATTGATGAGCGCATTAAAACTTTCTTCCCAATGAAGGAAATTTCTGTGGGTGATTATATCCTCTCCGGTGGTGAAATTCCTGCGGTTTTATTGGTCGACGCTGCGGTGCGTCTGATACCCGGGAGTCTCGGTGATATTGATTCGGCATTTTCTGATTCTTTCAGTGATTATTTGCTGGATTGTGATTACTATACACGTCCCGAAATTTTTAAGGGAATAGCTGTCCCAAAAGTACTTCTTTCCGGCGATCATAAAAAAATTGATACATGGCGTCTAAAGCAGAAAGAAGAAATCACACAAAAAAGACGTCCGGATTTATTTGAAAAATATTTAAAAAAATAAATTTAATATAGGTGATTGAAAATGGATTTAATAAATACTGTAACAGCAAATCAGATTCGAACAGATCTTCCGGATTTTAAAGCCGGAGACACACTACGTGTTCATACCAGGGTCATCGAGGGTGAAAAAGAGCGCATTCAGATATTTGAGGGCGTTTGTATTCGAAGAAAAGGTGGTGGAATTCATGAAACCTTTACTGTCCATAAGGTTTCAAATGGCGTTGGCGTAGAACGCATTTTTCCCCTGCATTCACCGAGAATCGCAAAAATAGAAAACAAAAAAATTGGACGGATCCGGCGGGCAAAGCTCTACTATCTCAGAAAACTACGTGGAAAAGCAGCACGTATTGCAGAAAAATAACACATAATTATCACCATGTTTATAAGAGTTTATCACCCATTATAAATATGGTGATTTTTTATTGTATACTGTTAATATCGTTGTCTTTTCCTCATTTTTTCTATATTTTATTTCCTGAAAAGTTACCTTCCTTTTGAATTAATTTAATCATTGGAAAATATATTAATTAAATGTTATTTTCCAGCATGAGTGTCCGTTTAAAATTTAAATCACTATAAATTTTCACCGGAAAATCAAATGTTTTATAGATTTTAACACCATAGAGACTTGATATAAAGAACTCACTCAATATTAAAGATAGGTCCATTTTACTTCAATGATAGGTGAATTATTCTATCTCTGTCCTTCTTGCTTCGAGGAAGATACTTTGATCCAGGAAGATAACTTTATCAAATGCCCGCAGTGCAAAACCCTCTTCCCCTTTGAAAAAGGTAAAATATCATTAAAAGAACGGTCTTATTCTATTATTGAATTCTATTCACTGATACGGCAAACACTTTCTGTTCACAAAAGCAATACAGATAAAATGTTGCGTGTTTCAAAAATGGCAATATTGCGTCAGGGTATCCGGCAGATTCCTTTCAGGAACTATGACAATTATGTGTCAATCATCGAATCCCCGGTTGAAGTCGATAGAGGTGTTTTAATATTCAAGGAAGAAGCACTTATCTTTCGTGGAGAAGCAAAGGATTGGTCATTTCAAAAGTCCCGGATATCCGGTTTTACGACAAACTCTAAGTATTTTGAATTTAAAATTAAAGATATGCCATTTTTTCAAATCTATTTTGAGGAAGAAAGTGCCCTTAAATACGAAGATCTGTTTTTAAAGTGGTTTCAGATAGATTCTGCCTCAGATACAATTATTGAGCATCAGCCAAGAATCATAAAAAGCGAGCCACCCCCATCAACCATCTTATTAAGACATAATGATATTGAGAATTGGAACAGCAAAGAAAGATTTAATATTTATGAATTGTTATTTCATGTTTTTATAGGGCTTCCAATTGTTTGGTTTCTCAAATGGCGTACAAATTTAGAATTTGTGAATAAAGAAATAATTCCCGCCGCAGGCCCATTCATGCTTTTAATGAATCATGAAAGTTACCTGGATCCGATCCTAATGTTAACGCTTTCCCCGCGTCGAATTGGATTTTTTACAAAGAGTACTTCTTTTACCAGTCAATTATTCCAATTGCTATTTAGATCTTATAGAGCTTTACCTAATCGTCGGTATGAGATAGATCCCTCTGTGGTGCGACAGGCACTTGTAAGGATAAAAAAAGGAAATGGCATCGGTGTGTTTCCTGAGGGTGAGCGCACCTGGGATGGAAAATTGTTACCGTTTAAATATAATACAATTCGCTTTCTAGGAAGTGTACAGGTTCCGATCGTTATTGTAAAAATTTCCGGTGCTTTTGAAGTTCTTCCCCGATGGTCGCACAAGTTACACAAGGGCAATATAAAAATAGAAGTACAAAGATGTTTTTCATTGATCCCTGATGGCTGGGATATTGGCGATCTTAAACATGAACTTGAACAGTTCTATTTGAATGATACCTGACATTAACCGAAAACCGTTATCCAAGACAACCTTGGATCAATACCTGTAAAAATGATTCTGCAATTTTATCTGATTTATTAATTACAGTATAAAGAAATGGTTAGGACGTACCTATTATGTTGATCTTTAAACATTGTTAATCATAAAAAGAAATTTTTAAATTACGTCTATTATTTATAAATTCAACAGATGATAGGGCGATTCTTGATATTTCGGAATGTTGTTTATCTTTGTGCTATTCTGACACCTGTTCTTTACTTCACCTGTGCCGGCAGAGGTAGGCCAGGCGGGGGACCGGTTGATAAAATACCACCGACAGTTATTGCAACATATCCCAGCCCAGATTCAACGGGTTTAGACCACTTGGAGGAGATAGAAATTATTTTTTCTGAAAGGATGAATGAAGCGTCCACCGGAAACTCAATTTTTATTTCCCCACCACTGACGTATGAAGCAGACTGGTCAGGAGGTGATGAACTTACACTTATGATAAATCAGAGTCTCGCTGCCAATCAAACATATGTCATTACCATTGGATCTGGTGCGATGGATACGCAAAAAAACAGAATGAGTGAGTCATATCAATTTGCGTTTTCCACCGGTGATGTGTTGGACCGGGGTGAAATATTTGGCAGGGTTTTTGATATTAGTTCGAAAGACATATATTATGTCTATGCCTATAAAAAAACTGATCCGGATTCTTTAAATCCAACAATAGTCACTGCTGATTTTTTAAGTCAGCCGGGTCCCGAAGGCAGTTTCTGGCTGAAATATCTTCCCCAGGGAAGTTATCGGGTTTTTGTAGTTGAAGACCTTAATAAAAACTTGTTACTGGATGCTGCTTTTGAAAGAGTTGGAATACCCGTTGGAGATGCCGATGTAGATACCTTATTAAAGCCTGTAGGTCCGATGAATTTTCGTGTAACCCGCATTGATACTGCAGTTGCCGAAGTCTCCGGGGCCCGTGCGCTAAATAATCGAACGGTACTCTTACGTATCAATGAAGTGGTTGAAACACTGGACCCGGAAGTAATCAGCATTCAAGATACACTCTCCGGAGATTCGCTGCAAATAATAAATATTTCACGAAATAAGGATGAGTATAAACAATTTTTCATTTACACAATGCCTCAGGATTCCGGAGATGGATATCGGGTATTTGTTCCAATGTTAAAGGACACAAGCGGAAATCTTCAGACAAAACTACAAGTTACGGATTTTGTTGGAAGTGCACTGCGAGACACGACTACTTTTACTTTTTTAAAAATATATCCGACGGATAGTTTAATCAATCTGAGTTTATCGGCATCAATCGACGTAGAATTTTCATTACCCGTGGATACGGAAAAGGTATCTGCAAATTTCGTTTGTCAGGATGGAGATAGCGTGGAAATAGAAGGTATCTGGGAATGGCAAAACTTTTCATTTGGGTCTTTTAGACCTTTTGGAAATTTTCGCCCTGGTGAGCAATATACCTATTCGTTCTCAACGAAACATCTAACATCATTATGGGGCGATACTCTCGCGGATACAACGTACAATAGGACCTTTTTTACAGTTTCTGATGATGAGTTTGGATCTATTTCTGGCAACTATCAGACCAATAAATTGATAGAAGAAAACATTTTTGTAATTTTACAATCTCTGGATAAAAGAAAAAAATCCTATAAAACAGTTATTGATAGTGAACAAAAGTTTCATATTCTGCGGATTCTGGAAGGACAATATAAAATTGGTGGGTTTATTGATCTGGATGACAACGGTAAGTACTCGCCAGGAGGCCTGTTTCCTTTCAGCTATTCGGAGCCATTCAATGTTATGGATGACACATTACGAATTCGCAAGCGCTGGGAATTTTCGGATGTAAATTTCAATATTCCCGAAAACTGATAGAATGATGCCATTTGATTTTTTTAAAATTCACGGAACCGGAAATGATTTTATTGTTGTCGATAATCGTGAAAATGCTTTTCCCAGGAAGACTCCTTCCTTCGTGAAAAGTATCTGTCAGGTACATACAGGTATTGGTGCGGATGGTTTATTGTTATTAGAAAAATCTTCGCTGGCACATTACAGGATGCGATATTTCAATTCCGACGGCTATGAAGCAGAAATGTGTGTCAATGGTAGCCGTTGTTGCAGTTACATCGCCCATATATTAGGAGTTATTGAAAATAAACACACTTTCGAAGCTGGTGATGGTGTGCATTTTGGGGAGATTCTGGATAAAAATTGGGTGAAAGTTGAAGTAAAATTTAATAAAGCAGATGATTTACGTACTTTTCCAGTTGATTTTAAGCTCCAAAATTCAATATCTTTTATGGATTTCTTAAATACAGGGGTTCCACATCTGGTTCTTTCATGTGACAATATAGATTCTGTTCCGCTTGAGGATATTGGTAAAAAATTACGTTTTCACGATTATTATGCGCCCGAGGGCACAAATGTTAATTTTGTAAAAGCAATGGAAAACAGAAATGCGATCTCCCTAAAGGTGCGTACCTTCGAAAGGGGAGTCGATGCGGAAACTTTATCCTGTGGAAGTGGGGCAACAGCATCCGCAATAAGTTTTTACAAGCGATTAAAACCAGATTCCAATAGAATAGAGGTCGAAACAAAGGGCGGTATATTGTTTATTACATTATCAAAATCTCTGGAGACGATTTTTTTAGAAGGTCCTGTAAAATTTATATTCAAAGGTACATATATTGAGGAGGATATCCAATGATACGTGTTCTGATGGCAACATTAATAGTATTATTTATTTCATCTTGTGCATGGTTTACCAGTACGCCACCCCCTAAAGAAGAACCTAAAATTACCGAGCCGGCAATAAGGCCGGAGGTACGGATGACTGCAGAAAATTATGTCAGTGACGGTGTGTCTTACTATCAAAAGGGTGACTATGAACAATCCGTGTCCTCATGGCAAAAAGCGCTTGAACTAATCCCAGGTGATGCCGAAGTACATAATTTTATCGGAATTTCTTATCATAAGTTGAATAAAATTAAAGATGCTAGTACACATTTTAATATGGCCACTAAATTGGATACAAATTATTATGAAGCCTATAATAATTTGGGCTACACCCTGTTTTTACAGAAAAAATATGGAGAAGCCCAGCGTGCGTTTAAGAAAGCTCTGGTGATAAATCCACAGTATACCGCAGCACAGCTGAATTATGAAAAAACAAAAAAAATAATGAGTGGTGAATTATTACGTGATGTCTTTGAATTGACTGAGCAGGCGGCTAAGATTGATGATGTTGATAAGCAGGTCGCGTTTTATGAAAAAATATTAACAATCGATTCATTAAATGCTGAGGTACATAATAATCTCGGTGTGGCCTATTATTATTCAGATAGTCTGGATGGTGCTTATGCTCACCTGAATGCAGCCCTGGCTTTGAATAAGGACTATCCCGAAGCAATAAACAATATTGGGTATATCTATAAGGTGGCCGGGGATTATCAAACCGCTGTTCAATTGTTCCTGAGAGCCATATCAAGTAAACCTCAGTATGTGATAGCATTGAATAATCTTGGCGAAACCTATATGTTAATGAATGAATTCGAGAATGCACGAAGAGTATTCCAGACAGTTCTGGAGATTGATCCGGCCGAGCAGTATGCCAAAGATAGTCTTTCTAAAATTGAAAAAAAATCCAGTCAGTAGAATGTCATTGAAACATGATAAAATACTGCTGCTCTTCCTATCGCCGATAAATAAAATTTGAGAGGTGAATATATATGTATGCAGTATTGATGGCAGGAGGTGAAGGTACACGATTCTGGCCAATGAGTCGGAAGTTATATCCAAAACAGTTACTTAATTTTGCTGGCTCTGGGTCGATGTTGCAACAAGCTTATAAGAGGATTAAGCCGTTAATATCAGATGACAAAATACTGGTAATTACAAATGCTGAATTAAAAAAAGAAATCCAAAAACAATTACCACATATTCCTACTGAAAATATTATCGGAGAGCCGGGAGGCAGAAACACAGCGCCATGTATCGGAGTGGCAGCAGCCATCATCCAGGAAAAATCCTCTGACGAAGAAATTATGGTCGTTTTGCCTGCTGATCATCTCGTTTACGGTCTGTCAGATTTTAGAAAAACGCTTCAGGCCGGTGTCGAATATGCAAAGGCTAATGAGGCTTTGATAACATTAGGAATCCAGCCCACTTATCCTGAAACAGGGTATGGCTATATTCAGGTAAAAGAGAAGATCTATTCAAAAAGGGGTAAAGATATTTTCAGGGTTAGGACCTTTGCTGAGAAACCTAATATAGAAACTGCCGAGAGATTTATTAAAAGCGGAGATTTTTTATGGAATAGTGGAATGTTTATATGGTCAATACGGGCAATAATGAAAGAAATTGATGATCATCTGCCTGAGTTGGCTGAAGATTTAAAATTGGTACGACAGAATGCAGGAAAGCCAAAGTTTAAAAATGTACTCGCTGATGTATATGCAAGAACCAAACCTATTTCGATTGATTATGGCATTATGGAAGTAGCAAAAAAAGTGTGCGTTATTAAAGCCAATTTTGCTTGGAATGATTTAGGATCCTGGGAGGCCGTTTATAATATTTCTAAGAAAGATAAAAATGGAAATGTGTGCCATACGAATAAAGAAATATTGTTAGATGCCAATAATAATTATTTTTATTCTCCAAAGAAAATCATTGCTGCAGTGGATGTTGAAGGTCTTGTCGTTGTGGATATGCCTGATGCGTTACTTATTTGTAAAAAGGAAAAGTCTCAACATGTTAAATATATTGTTGAATACCTGAAGCGGCAGAAAATGAATTCTTATTTATAATTTAGTATAGATTTCTTGTGGAAAATAAAAATTACTTTTATATTCTACCATTAAAACATGAATGAAGATCTAATCTTTAAAGAACTTGAAAAGTTGCTCAACCGGTTATCTGTTGAAGTAAAATACAGGAAGGGGCATTTTAAAAGCGGATTATGCAGGTATCGCGGGAAGAAATATTTTTATCTTAATCGAACAGATAGTAAAGAAATACATATAGTAATAATGTTGTCAGAGATTGAAAAAATGAATTTAGAGGGTATTGAATTACCACAAGTGGTAGAGGAACATTTATTAAAATCAGAGGCATAAAGGAGGTAGAGGTTATGTCATCTCAGGACCGTAAGTCAACCCGCTTAGAATCGGATCAGTTTATCTCATACCGGGTGTATGATTCTGAAGATCGTGTATGTGATGAAGGTATGGCTAAGACAAGAGATATCAGTCGCTCGGGAGTGGCCGTAGAGAATAGAACGCCATTTGAAATTAATTCAAAAATTGAGCTTACTATCGCTCTGACAGAAATCCTGGTCAAGACTGCAGGCGTTGTTAGAAATGTGGATAAGATTGATGATTCAACTTATCACATAGGCATTCAATTTACGGATATAACAGAAGATCAAATTCAGAAGATTGCTCAGGAGTTTCCACAGATACTTGAGTAAAGAACACTTCATACGATCCAATATCTTAATGAATATCCGGTTTTTTTTTATTGTAGCACGTCTTATGGTTTCATTTTAGAGAAAAGGAATGGATCATAGAAATATCGTTAAACCCTTGATCTTTTTTAGCACTCTGTGAAACGAATATTTTTAATCTAAATAGTAACTGAGAGAAGGCCTTTAATCAGCTGGCAGTTGATTAAAGGCCATTTTATTAATCATTTTCCACAGATCAAATATTTACTTTTTTCATCAACAGATTGATCGGTTTTGAATTCTGCATGATGTAGAAATGAATCGCTGGCACATTATTATTAAACAGTTCTTCCACTTGCTTTACTGCCCAGTTTACACCTATCTCCATTGCATATTCTGGATTAGCTTCTGTTATTTCATCGGCTAATTCTTCCGGAACCGTGATATGGAAATTCTTAGGTAGAGAGGTGAGATTTGACTGTGCCAGTAAAATCTTCAGACCGGGTATAATCGGCACATCGATACCTTCATCACGGCAGGCTTTTACAAAATTAAAATATTTTTTATTATCGAAAAACATTTGGGTGACGACATACTGAGCGCCTGCTTTTATTTTTTGTTTGATGTGTTTGATATCGGTTTTTAAATTGGGGGCTTCGAAATGTTTTTCCGGGTACCCTCCAACACCGATGCAAAAATTAGATGCCTTGGCATCTAAAAGGTTTTCTTCTAAATATTTTCCGCGATTCATGTCGTTAATTTGCTTTACCAGATCATCCGCATAGGTATTAATTGTTCTGCCATGTCTGGTCGGTTTTTCATACCCGCTGCTATCACCTCTTACAGCAAGAACATTTTCAATACCCAGATATTGAATTTCAATCAGAAAATCTTCTGTTTCTTCTCTGGTAAAACCCTGACATAATACGTGCGGGACAGCATCAACATTGTATTTATTCTGGATCAGCGCACAAATCCCTAACGTACCGGGCCGCTTTCTCTTAACTTTTTTTTGAATTCCATTAGACGTCTCTTCATAGATAACTTCTGCCGCATGGCTGGTGATATCTATAAATGGAGGGTGATATTTTATTATATCATCTAACACCACTAAAAGACTTTTTATATCTCCGCCCCTCTTTGGGGGGATGAGTTCAAAACTTATCAACGGATTCTTTGTATTTTGGAGGAGTTCAATTACCTTCATGAGATTTCTCTATCTGTGAGACCGGTAAAGTGAATATTTTAATTGATTAATGAATCCCTTAAAACCAGATCGGATTTGATAGAGCATGAAAGTCTTTTTTCGTCGAAACTTCCATTCTCAGGTATCCTCTATCTGGTAAGTCCTTTAGGGGAAATTCTTTTTTATAACTAATGGCTGTATTACTAATTAGATCTTCAAGAAGGATCAACTCATTCTTATTCTCTATATCACCTAAAATAAGTTTTATATTTGTCAGTTCGGAGAACTCTTCTGTAGATTTTGACATGAGCTTCACTATCGAAGGGAACGGGCATCTTACTCCCATCGGATACCATTTATTATTTCCAAAACATTGCAATTGCAGGGCGGGTCCATTGGTCATATAGCAATTTCCGGATTTAATGTTTCTTAAAATGGTCCTAATATTTATGTTACTTTGCTGAATATACACACCGGTTCGCCATTTCCCAAATAAGTGGAAGTGATTTTCTCGCATTGTAAAAAAGGGAAATCCAACCTGTCTAAAACGAGAAAAATTACCGTGAGCATCATTTCCGGCTATTCCGATTAACCGATGTCCTTCCAGTAACAGATTGATCCAAAATTCTTTTCCAACGTCAGTGAACTTGAGTTCACCTCCATTTATAAATTGTAAGCCATCAATCCCAGATTTTCTGCAATCAGATCCATGCCATACATCACGCCGGATAAATAATTTCTGCAAGAATGGGGGTTTTTCAACCGGATGGGCGGCGAAAATAAGGTTTGAATCTAAAACCTTATCAATGACCTCTGATATCGATAGTTCGGATCTTGTGCGCAGCCACTTCTCCCCGCTGTCTCCGGAACCAGGAAAAAACGTTTCTGAACCGTATATTAACATATGGACATTTTTATCTCTTCTGTTACGAACGGTAACCTCTTCACCAGGAATTATCAAAATATCATTGTCATCGCTATTGAATTTGTTCACAGTTTCTTTAAATTTTTCCCATTTTACCAAATCCGGATCGTTTATGAGATAATTATCTTCATAATCATCCAGGTCATATGAATGATCGGTTGCACAGTAAAAATGTAATCCCATAGCCCTGGCCAGAGAGGCCGTTGCTGTAAGAGATGCTCCAAACTCAACCTGATCAGAAGTGAAATTTGTATGACAGTGAGTCTCACCTAATATACAATTATCAAAACGGGGAAGGGGATCGGCTGCAATATAAATGTTAAGGGGTTCATGACTGGTGCCGCGATGATTATCTGCCATGCAGAATAGCTCCTTCTCTCCTGTTTTATATGTTATTTTGACATCCAATAAATGATGGCCGCTCTTCAGCTGATTTGAATCAAACGTATAAATAAGATCCCTATAGGAATCGCTTATACGCTGATTCACTTCTTTGCGGAAAAGAACCTGATTACTTTCTTTGATCTCTATTTCTTTAATAATTACCGGATACTTGTCCGCATCCTTTATAAGCACCAAGACTGGCAATGGATTGCTTCTTTGTATTCGGGAGGGTATATCGGCGATAATCTCCGGTTCTCTTTTTTTTAGATAGCTAAAAAAATACTTGAATCGATAGTGGGTTTCTGCATATAATAGAGGTAGAAAGAGAAAATACAGAGCGTAGTATTTTATAAAACTTGTAAATTCATTCATACTATATTTTATTTTTTTAATTTCTGTGGGAATCTTTTTACCTAATGAACACCTCTATAGAGAATACTCCCGGATTGTAACCTGATTCAATTCTAATAATTTTTAAATTTGTCCAGCCAATAAGAAATATCTTCCTGCCCGATGTGAGGATTTTCTTTTAAATTTGTTTTCTGATTGCGAGAACTTTTTGAACTCAGTTTGGAAATAAAAGCCTCCGATGTCAAAGTTTGTGCGTCAAGGTTTTTCACACGTTGCCTTAGTTCTCTGTCGGAGGTTATTACAGTCCAATTCCTTCTCCTAGATTGTTTTTGTAAGAATTTTATAATTAATTCATCGGCTTTTTCAGGACTTGTAGAGAAATATACAGAATGATCTGGTCGGAAATCACCTGAAAAAATCAGCGGCTGCCCGTCATAAAATATCTTATATACGACCTTTTTCCCCTGGAAGAAATTTTTAATCAAAGTATTCAACTGGTTTCTGGCTTTTTCCAGATGATCAGGAATCAATTCAGCAATTGAGGGGATTTTCCAGCAAACATTCCAGCCATCAATGATTATTTTATTTGTCATCTGAAATAAAGTTAATTTTATGGTGAATCAAATTTAACTAACCTGATCTATTCATAAACCACGAAGCAAATCCTTCGACCTTTCGGTCTCAGGACAGGCTCCGGACACGAAGATATTTTTATTGAATTTAAATAAGAAAATATATTATTAAATAAAGAGAAGGAATTTCTTTATTTAAACACTTTAAACTATTGTTATTATTAGACCTTTGTGCTCTTCGTGATCTTCGTGGTGAATAATTCACGCTAATAAAAAAAATCCTGGAGTTATAAAAAGTCCAGGAAACCAATGTACGTTTGATAAGAAAAAATGTCTATTTATAATCCAAACCTTTCCTGAGATTTTTTAATATAAATCTTCCATTTGTCAGGTACTTCATCTTCCGGAAAAATGGCCTCAACGGGACACTCTGGCTCGCAAGCGCCGCAGTCAATACATTCGTCCGGATGAATATATAGTGTCTCTTTGGCTTCACGCATTTTCTGAATATCTGATTCATCGAGTGAATAATCCTTTGCAGGATAGATACAGTCAACAGGACAGACATCCACACAAGAGGTGTCACAAACGCCGGCACACGGTTCCGTAATGACATAGGTCATAGCTATGGTTCTCCTTGGATTGATCCTTTATATATTTGATACCGTATTTTATTAAATCTAAAATTTAATTAAAAATCAAAGGAAATACTAAGATTTAATAAGAAATATTACCCTACTTGGCTCTATGAACAATCGTTGCCGATCGTTGTGCGGTAGGGAATATGAGAATCTCAGCTATCTGGACATGAGAAGGCCGGGAAGCACAATAAAAGACAGCATCGGCTATATCTTCGGCAGTTAAGGGTTCCATACCGTCATAAACATTATCCGCCTTTTCTTTATTACCATGAAATCTTACCAGGCTGAATTCGGTATCAACCATTCCGGGATCGATGGTGCAAACCCGAAGCGATGTACCTAACAGGTCAATCCGCAAGCCCTTGGTAAGGGCATCAACGGCATGCTTGGTTGCACAGTAAACATTACCATTTGGATAGACTTCACGCCCGGCGATGGAACCAATATTGATAATGTCGCCGGATCCGTGTTCAATCATCTCCGGGATAATTTTTCTGGTAATATATAGCAATCCTTTAATGTTAGTATCGATCATTTCTTCCCAATCGGTAATCAAACCTTCCTGGAGTTTGGAAAATCCCCGGGCGAGTCCCGCATTATTTATTAGTATATCAATCCTTTTCCATTTTTCAGGTAAAGAATTAAGCACAAGGTCTACTTGTTCTTTGTCCCTAACATCAAGCTCGATAAAATGGATTTCGGTCTTAAACGCGGATGATAATTTTTTTGTGAGATTATTCAGTTTTCCGATGCGGCGAGCACATAAAAGTAATTTAGCACCTTCTTCCGCAAAACGTTGGGCACAAGCGGCACCGATACCGCTGCTGGCCCCGGTAATAAATACTATTTTATCTTTCAGTTCTGTCATAGTAAATTTCCCTTTCTCGATTCGTAGTCCTTTATTCATCAGCATAATGTTGAGGATTACTGATCAACGAATGGATCTTCTTTATTTTTAAAATTTGGTTTGTATATATGGGCTGCCTGGGTTTCCTGATAGAGAGTGTTACAAAAACCAAGTTCTTTCAAAGTTTTCAATGCTTCATAATATTCGATACTCTGAAGGGATCTGTTTATTTCTGGAAATTCATTTGCTATGTTTGCCGGATAATACTGAGCCATCAGACTAATTGTAACTTCTGGCGAAAGTTCACGGGCGATCCATTGCAAGCATTCTTTCGTTCCGGCAATATCATTGGGTAGTACGAGGTGGCGAACTATTAAACCGGTTATCGCTATTTCCTGAGAATTCATCTTTAATAAACCGACTTGGTGGTACATCTCTTTCAGGGCAGCCCGGGCAGTTGAGACATAATCTGTAATTCCGGAATATTTTTTTGCGTTTTCATCATTGGCATATTTAAGATCAGGTAAGTAAATATCGATAACACCATCCAGTTGTTTTAAAGTTTCAACTTCATCATAGCCGTTAGAATTATAAATGAGTGGAATTTTCAGTCCTAGTGATATGGCTTTATTAACTGCTTCCAGAATCTGCGGTACAAAATGTGAAGGCGAAACAAAATTGATATTATGGCAGTTCCGGTTATCCTGCAAATCAATCATGATCCGGGCAAGGTTTTCCGAATTACAGGTGTAATGATCAGCATTGATTAAATGCTGGCTAATATCATGGTTCTGACAAAAAACACAATGTAGATTACAGTTTCCAAAAAAGATCGTTCCGGATCCCATGGTACCACTAAGTGGCGGTTCTTCCCCATGGTGATCACAATAGGAACAAACATAGGCGTGTTGAAAAGAGCGACATACACCTGTATTCTCATCATAGCGGTTAATTCCACAGTGATGAGGACATATATCACAGGCAACTAGTTTATTATTAAGAAAGGCAATGCGTCTTGCCAATTCACCACTTTTATATAAATTTACATAGGATGGTTGATGCATAGTATTTTAAGAGTAAAGCATACGTGTGATTTTTTACTTATCTAAAAGCCTGAAACCGTTTTATATCAATGTATCTAAAAAAAGTAAATAATGGCAGTTCTCATTAATAATTTAAGAAATAATTATGCCAGGAGTCCAATGATTAAATACACAAGGGCGGTTCCCACGCCTGCCAAAAGCGCATAAGGCAGTTGTGTTTTTACGTGATCGATATGATCGCTGGCCGATGCCATGGATGAGATAATCGTAGTATCAGAAATAGGCGAACTGTGATCACCGAAGACGCCTCCTCCTAAAGCAGCTGCGATCGTAAAATATATATCAGCATTCATCATTTGAGCCATCTGAAGTCCGATTGGAATCATAATCGCAAAAGTTCCCCAGGAAGTACCAGTTGAAAACGCGATAAATCCGGCAACGAGGAATACAATGAAAGGAACCAGATTGGGGCTCAGCCAAGATTTGGCCACTTCTGCTATATAAACGCCGGTACCCAGATCCCGGCAGACCTTACCGATGGCGAAAGCAAGCATCATTAACAGGGCCAGTGGTATCAGACCAGCGATTCCTTTAAATACAAGATTAATAGTTTCGGGTAACTTGAATATTTTTTGCCAGCGGTAAAGAATTGCGCCACTAAAAATGGCTGAGAGAACGGCCCAGAGCACAGCAGTTGAACCAGATCCTTTTCCGATAGCAAAAAATATCTGTTTCCATAGTGGATAACCCTCAATATTTTCTACCGCCGGCCATCCGGTAACTATTAATCCGACGGGCATCATAGCAACCATGGTCATAATTGGTATAATCATATTTCGCGCTTTGGCAACAGTATCCTTTGATTTTTGCATGTTGATCAATTCAGAAGATATCATCGGTGTTGCCCCATCCCGGATGACTTTACCATCCTCTATTGCCCGTCGTTCGGCCTCCTTCATCGGACCAATATCTTTTTGAGTCAATATTACCAGAACAACGATGGTCATTGCGAATATCGGATAAAAATTAAGGGGGTAAGCTTTAATCATTGTCGTTAAAGGATTCGATATTCCCTGGGCCAATAACAGCCCCATAATGTAGGCCCCCCAGGCATTTAAAGGAATTAATATACAAATAGGTGCAGAGGTGGAATCGGCGATGTATGCTAATTTTTCCCGGGGAATTTTTAAGCGATCAAAAATAGGTCTAAATATTGAACCCACCGTTAATACACTGATATTTGATTCAACAAAGATTGCGCCTCCGGTTAACCAGGCCATTAATTGTACCAGTTTCCTGGGACTTGAATTTCTTTTTTCCTCCATATGTTTCAAGAATTTATTAATATAATTGATAAAACCCTCAACACCGCCGGAGCGTTGAACAAATGCAATGAGAGCACCCACTAATGAACTGAACATTATCGTTCGTGTATTCCCGGGATCATCAAACACATCAACCAATGCCTGGATGGTATTAATGGTTCCATCAAACAGACTGGTATCAGAAAGAATGATCCAACCGATCCAAATCCCAAAAAGCAGGGATATAAATACCTGGCGGGTTTTGATGGCTAAGACAATAGCTAAAAGAGGGGGAAGAAGAGACCAGAAACCGAAATGTTCCATGAAATCCCTTTCGTCATCAATATATCAGGTGAAGAAGTAGTATGCTCAGCTTTCTTAATCCTATAAAGAAAATCTTTCTGGTGGCGTTTGATTTTTCCTGAGTGTCAATTTTGAAGTATATACGCAAAGCAGCAATGATGCACGAGAATTTTAGGAATAAAAAAAAACCGCTCATTTTGTGAGCGGTTTTTTTTTAAAATGTTTACTTTTTCCTTCGATCATTTTCTGGTGGGACAGGATGGGCAATTTTTGCATATTCAGTTTTAAAATCTGTGAATTTACCATCATGGCCCGGGGTATCCGCTTTATGACATTGTTTACAGGTTGCCTCATTCACCTCAAGCAAACCAACAGCCATCGCAGATTTTTTGTCCTTCATCACTGTATTTTTTTTATATAAACTGCCGGGCCCATGGCAAGCTTCACAAGAAACACCTTCATCGATTTTAAAACTGGTAGCGATGTTTTTCATTCCATAGGCCGTTGAATGACAGGAAAGACATTTCTCATCTTTAAGAGGATCTTTGACACCCATCACTTCGGCTTTTTTCTTTGCCTGATCAGATTTCAAGTCCTTATAAGCCTGGGCATGTTTTTTCTCCGACCACAGTTTAAATTGTTGACCGTTTTTTTCTGCCTTGTGGCAAGTCTTACATTTGCCGGCTCCTATATATTCCGGTTTATCTGCAGCGAAGCTAATCAGAGTAATAGAAAAGATAATGAGTAAACCAAGTGTGAAGAATTTAGCGTGCATATGCAACCTCCGTTGTTTGATAATTAAGATCTAAAACAGATCCAAGAATTTTTACTTATTCGGCTTTATTTAGTTCCATTCAACTGACCTTTAATGATGTAAAAGGTAATCATCACATCATAAAGATGCAATGTCATTTATAAAAAAATCACTAAGATGTGTGAATTTCTTGAATAAATCCTAAAAAAGAAATATATTTTCTTAAAATTGAGAATACAGATTGATTATATCGCATCAAAGGTATTTAATGTCGATGAAATTTGTACAAATTTTAACAATTTTCAAAAGATTAAATACGAAAATAATTATCTATTTCCTTTCCTTTTCCTTTTTACCCTTGCTCATATTCAGTATTTTTGGCTACAATCTTAATAAAGATCTGATCACACGGATTAATCAGAATCACCTTCATTCGCTGAATTCAAGTTATGCTAAAGAATTGAAACTATATTTTAAGTATAAAAATCAAATCATCGAACGCGCATTTATTGACTTTAAAAGTTCGGAAAAAACAAGATCTTTACAAATATCTTTGGCGGAAGATAGCGGAATAAGATCAAATTTTATCAGGCTCCGAACACTATCGATTCAAAATATGAAGACCGATGAGTATGACAAAAAAAATCTTACAATGATGGATTCTCTTCCCGCAATAATATTCAAAACTGAGGAAATAATAATTACCGGAGATCTACCACTAAAAGAATTAAGTGATTTGATACGAAGTGATGTTAAAGATATACAAAATACTGTATATTTTCTCATTTCTGGGAAAAAAATAACCGGAAACTCGTTTGAGACTTTTGATAAAGAAGAGAGCGGGACCATTGAAAAGCGCATTAAAGATTGGAATTCAGGACTGGTAGATGCTGTCTATGAAGATTCAGGTTACCTGTTATCATATACATGGATGAGTGATTATGACATACTCATTTTGACAAAGGTGGATGCTCAGACTTTTTATAGTGAATTGATTGCATTTAAAAATAAAATTCTGGTAGCCAATATTATTTTTGCTCTCATTCTTATTACATTGGCCATAATATATTCACGTCGAATTACTACACCTATTCACAAGTTAATTGATGCAACCAATCGTATCGGCCGTGGCGATCTGGACAAAAAAATCGAATTGACAACAAACGATGAGATCCAGATACTGGCCACTGAATTTGAGTTGATGAGACAAAAGCTGCAGGAATCCTACCAGGGTATGGAGGAAAAGATTCAGAAGCGAACCAGAGAGTTACAGGAGGCACAAGCACAAATATCACACCAGGAGAAAATGGCTTCACTTGGTATGATGGCTGCTGGAATCGCTCATGAGATAGGTAATCCGTTAACCAGTATTTCCTCAATGGTACAAATTATTAAAAGAAAAAATGTTGATCCAAAAACAGGTGAATATATATCAAACATTCTGAAAAATATCGAGCGGATATCCCGAATTGTCAGGGAACTTGTCGATTTTAGCCGTCCTTCTTCGTATGAAGAAGCACCTGCTGATATTAATGAAATTATTAAATCTGCGGTGGGTATTATAAAATATGATCGCCGGGCTAAAAATCTTGTGTATCACCTGCTATTGGATAGCAATTTACCAGAAACCGTTCTGGTATCTGATCATCTGCTGCAGGTCTTTCTGAATATCTTAATAAATGCAGTGGATGCCAGTGAAGGATATGGTGATAAAATTGAGGTCAGATCGTATGTAAAAAACGGAAATATCAATGTTGATATCGCCGACAATGGATGTGGAATACCTGATGATATTCAGAAGAAGATTTTTGAACCGTTTTATACCACCAAAGAAGTAGGAAAGGGCACTGGTTTAGGGTTAACTGTTAGTTATGGATTTATTGAAAAATTAAAGGGTGAAATTAAAGTGAAAAGTAATGTTGGTTCAGGCAGCACGTTTATTATCACTATCCCCATAAGGTCACAAACTGAGGAGTAAGATGAAGTCAAGAGTACTAATTGTTGACGATGAGAAAGCTATCCGCGAATCCGTTTCATTGGTTCTTTCGGACGAGGGATATGAAACGGAGATTGCCTCGAACGGAATCGAGGCTCTAAAGTATATGGGTGAAAGGGATTTTGATGTTTTGATTTCGGATTTGAAAATGCCAGAAATGGACGGCATAGAACTGGTGAAACAAAGTCTTAAAATATGTCCACAAACATCGGTTATCATCATAACAGCCCACGCTTCGGTGGAATCAGCCATTGAGGCATTGCGCATCGGTGCTTTCGATTATATTCTTAAGCCGTTTGATTTTGATGATTTAATCTTGAAAGTACAACGGTTAATCAACCATAAAGAGCTTGCCCTGGAAAACCAGGCATTAAGGAAAGAAGTAGAGGAAAAATATAACTTCAGTAATATTATCGGGCAGAGTCCGGAGATGCAGAGTGTGTTCACATTAATAAAAAAGGTCAGTTCCACAAAGGGCAATGTTATAATAACCGGAAAGAGCGGTACTGGCAAGGAACTGGTCGCCCGGGCGATTCATTTTAACAGTCCGAGAAAAAATAAACGATTTGTCGCTATCAACTGTGGTGCCATTGTGGGAACCTTGATGGAAAGTGAGTTTTTTGGACATAAAAAGGGTTCCTTCACAGGTGCTATTAACGATAAAGATGGATTCTTTAAAATCGCCAATCAGGGTACGCTATTTCTCGATGAGGTGGGCGATATACCATTACCTTTGCAGGTTAAGTTATTAAGGGCTATTGAAGAAGAGGAAATATATCCGGTTGGATCAAGCAATCCGATGAAGGTGGACGTTCGTATTATCGCCGCCACGAACAGAGAACTTGCTAAAGAAGTAGAAAGAGGGAACTTCCGGGAAGATCTGTTTTATCGGCTCAATGTTGTTGAGATCCAATTGCCCTCGTTAACGAACCGGAAAGAGGATATTCCCATGCTGGTGCAACACTTCATCCAGAAATATAATCAGGAATTAAACCGGCATATTAAAAATCCTGATAATAAAACAATGCGTATTCTACGAAACCATGACTGGAAGGGAGGGATCAGGGAACTCGAAAATGTTATTGAAAGGGCGTTGATCCTATGTGAAGGAGATTTGATTACACCTGCTGACCTACCGCCTAATATGGTGAATAAAGAAATTGAGGATGAGATTCCCAGTCGTTTGAAAGATGCTGTCGCTTATTTTGAACGGGAGCATATAAAGAAAATACTGAAGCTGACCGCCATTAATAAAGAGAAATCTGCGACTATCCTCGGCATTAGTTTGTCATCTCTTTACAGGAAAATGGATGAATTAAATATCAAAATGCTTTGATAATGATCCATTCATCAATAATAAACGGTTGAAATATTAACGTCGGATAAGACGAGTAATGCAAAAATAATGTAGATCTTCCGGTAATCTAATATAAAAGGAGAGTACCGGTTCAAATTTAGATAAAACGTCGATGACGGAGGGAAAAATGATTCGAAAAGAGGATGCCCTGAATTATCACAGTCAGGGAAGAAAAGGAAAGATTGAAGTTGTGTCCACAAAACCCTGTATAACCCAACGGGATCTGGGTATGGCATATACACCAGGTGTAGCTGAGCCGTGTCGGGAGATTGAAAAAGATCCTGGAGCAGCATATGATTATACGGCAAAGGGGAATCTTGTTGCCGTCGTTTCCAATGGGACGGCGGTCTTAGGTCTTGGGCATATTGGTGCCTTGGCCGGAAAACCAGTGATGGAAGGTAAAGGCGTTCTGTTTAAAAGGTTTGCCGATATCGATGTATTTGATATTGAAATTGATTCTTTGGATCCTGATGAGATTATAAGAACAGTTAAGCTTATTGAACCAACCTTTGGTGGCATTAACCTGGAAGATATCAAAGCACCGGAATGCTTTTATATAGAAGAAAAGCTAAAAGAGCTACTGAGTATACCCGTTTTTCATGATGACCAGCACGGAACGGCAATAATTTCCGCTGCCGCTTTACTGAATGCCCTCGAATTACAGAAAAAGAAAATTAAAGATGTTAAAGTTGTATTCAGTGGAGCCGGTGCAGCGGGAATTGCCTGCGCCGAACTGTATATTAAACTGGGGGTAAAGAAAGATAATCTTTATCTGGTTGATTCTAAGGGATTGGTTTTTAAGGGACGTAAAGATGGCATGAATCCTTATAAAGATCGGCTTGCCAATGGTGACGGCCCTGCCTCTCTTGCAGAAGTGATGAAGGGTGCTGATGTATTCGCTGGTGTGTCTGTGGCAAATCTGGTTTCTAAGGATATGGTAAAAACCATGGCTGATCGGCCGGTGATTATGGCGATGGCAAATCCTGATCCGGAAATTACTTATAATGATGCAGTCAGTGTTCGCGATGATCTGATTATGGCAACCGGTCGTTCAGATTATCCGAATCAGGTGAATAACGTACTTGGCTTTCCTTTTATTTTCAGGGGGGCATTAGATGTTCGGGCAACAGCAATCAACGATGAAATGAAAATTGCAGCGGTTAGAGCGCTGGCAGAACTTGCCAAAGAAGACGTGCCCGATTCAGTGATTAAAGCCTATGGTGAAAAAACCATACAATTTGGAAAAGAATATATCATTCCCAAACCATTTGATTCCCGGGTTTTAATATGGGAAGCAAGTGCAGTAGCTAAAGCAGCGGTTCAAAGTGGCGTTGCCAGAATGCCGATCACTGATTTTGATGCCTACCGGGAACACCTTGAAGGACTGCTGGGTAAATCCAGAGAGATCATGCGCCTGGTGATTAATAAAGCAAAAAAACAGCCAAAAAAGATAGTCTATCCGGAAGGATGGGAGCCAAAAATTATAAGGGCTTGTCAAATCATTACCGATGAGGCGATCGCCCAGCCGATCATTTTCGGCACAGTGGAAAATATTGAAAAACTCAGCAAGAGTCTGAATCTTGACCTATCCGGCGTGGAAATTATTGATCCTGTTAAAAGCGACAAACTTGATAAATACGCAGAAGAACTCTACCAGATGCGTGCTAGAAAAGGGATGACATTATCTGAGGCGAAATTACAATTGAAAGGGAATTGGCGTTTATTTGGCGCGATGATGGTCAAAATGGGAGATGCCGACGGGATGATCGCCGGGGTTAATTTTCATTACCCGGATACGATTCGCCCGGCTTTACAGATCATCCCTCTTAAAGAAGATATAGGTGTAGTGGCCGGACTCTATATGTTAGTATTCAAAAACGATGTGCTTTTCTTTGCCGATACAACAGTGAATATTGAACCCACGGCAGAAGAACTGGCTGAAATCGCTATTATGGCTGCCGATGAGGTCAGACATTTTGATATCGAGCCGCGAATAGCAATGCTTTCATTTAGTAATTTCGGTAGTGTCCGGCATCCGCTGGCAGAAAAAGTGGCAGAAGCAACTAGGATTGTAAAAAAGCGTCGACCGGATCTTGAAATAGACGGTGAAATGCAGGCAGATACAGCAGTTGTCTCCGAGATACTGAACGATACTTATGGTTTCTCTGATTTGAAAGATACAGCAAATGTATTGATTTTCCCAACGCTTGAATCGGGAAATATCGCCTATAAACTGATGAACCGAATAGGAGGAGCAGAAGCTATCGGTCCGATTTTAATGGGTATGAGTAAGTCTATTCACGTCTTACAGAGGAATTGTGAGGTAAATGATATCGTTAATATGAGCGCTATTGCTGTACTGGATGCACAAAAAAATACCTAGATAAATTTGAAAGACAATTAATATTATCTTTCTTATTTATGGAGGATCAAAATGAAGATTCTTGATTTAATTTCCAGGTACGGCCATGAACAGATTGTATTTTGCCACGAGCAGGCTACCGGTTTACGTGCTGTGATTGCCATTCATAATACCATATTAGGTCCTGCGCTGGGTGGTTGTCGTATGTGGCCATTTGAATCGGAGGATGAGGCGATATTGGATGTGATACGGTTATCCAGAGGAATGACCTACAAAAATGCAGCTGCCGGCTTGAATCTAGGTGGAGGAAAGGCGGTGATTATTGGAGATCCAAACAAAGATAAGAGTGAAGCGCTTTTCCGGGCCTTTGGCAGATTTGTACAGAGTTTGGGCGGTCGGTATATTACCGCAGAAGATGTTGGCACTTCCGTCGAAGATATGGAATATATCAATATGGAAACTGAATTTGTTTCCGGCTTACCTGAGCAATTCGGGGGTAGTGGAGATCCTTCACCATTTACTGCTTTGGGTACTTTTGAGGGAATTCGCGCAAGTGTTAAATATCGTCTGGGTCTGAATAATCTTAAAGGAATCCGCGTGGCTATCCAGGGCGTTGGTCATGTCGGATATCACTTGTGTGAATTGTTACACGAAGCAGGGGCCGAATTGATCGTCAGTGATATTTTTGAGAATAAAGTTGAGAAAGTTGTCAGTGATTTTGGCGCGGAATATGTAGAAGGGGATGCCATTTACAGTGTTGATGCCGATGTCTTTGCCCCCTGTGCGCTCGGAGCAGTAATAAATGATAATTCAATTGAAAAATTGAAATTTAAAATAATTGCCGGTGGTGCAAATAACCAGTTATTGGATGAAAAAATTCATGGGAAAAAATTAAAAGAGAAAAAGATTCTATATGCCCCGGATTACTTAATTAATGCCGGCGGAGTTACCAATGTCTTTTTTGAAGTAATCAATGAATACAACAGAGATCGGGTAACAAAGAAGGTTAAAAATATTTACAATATACTTATGGAAGTATATCAAATGGCAGATAAGGAAGATATCACGACGGTTGAAGCAGCTGCCAGGCTGGCTGAAAAAAGAATTAATTTGATTAAAAATGTACATCAGAATTATCTCCGATAGAGTTTCGATGATAAAATAATTGTCTTGCAAAGAGGCAACCTGCAAAAAGAAAGCAGAAAGCAGAAGGCAGTAATCAGTAGGCAGAGAAGCAAAAAGCAGGAAAAATATGATAATTGAAATCAAAGAATTATCAGTCAAAGACGGATCGGGCTTTGACGGACACGAATTTGTGAACAGAAAAGATTGATCACTGCGCATATATAAGGGAAGAGAAATGCTACGTACTTTTAAAGAGCTGGAAGAGCGGGTGAAAAGTAAAAGCAAACCCACAATAGCAGTCGCTATGGCAGGAGATATCGATGTTCTTACTGCCCTGGAAAAGGCGCGTTCGATGGGTCTTACCGGAGCCATCTTAACCGGTGATAGGGATAAAATTATATCCGTTCTTCGAAAATCCGGCGCTGATGATAAGGATTATGATATTAT
>CAZBBC010000023.1:0-2600 GCA_964489835.1 uncultured Calditrichota bacterium | reverse complement strand
AACTACGAAAAAGTAGAACTCAACTCACTTTCAGAACAACAGGCGATTGAAAAAGCTGTTTCCCTGGTCCGCCACGGAGAAGCCCAGGTACTGATGAAAGGCTTATGTTCAACCGCCGGATTTCTAAAAGGTATTCTGGATAAGCAGAATGGCCTGCGATCTGACAAAATCATATCTCATCTTGCTCTGTTTGAAAGTCCTCATTATCATAAACTATTTATGATGTCTGATGCGGCAATGAATATTGCGCCGGACCTGTCAGGTAAAGTGAATATTCTGGAAAATGCGCTGGCAGCTGCCAGACGTCTGGGTTATAAAAAACCGAAAGTGGCCATTATTTCTGCTCTAGAAAAAGTAAACGCAGAGGGAATTCCTTCTTCAGCCGATGCTGCGATCATTGCAAAAATGGGTGATCGTGGTCAAATCAGGGATGCGATTATCGATGGACCCCTTGCCGTGGATAATGCTTTATCATATCAGTCATGTAAAGTAAAGGGATTAAAAACAGCGGTTGGCGGGGATGCCGATATCTGTATCGTCCCCAATATCGAAACCGGAAATGTTTTTTACAAATTACTCACAATCATGGGAAAAGCAAAAGTGGCAGGAATAATAGTGGGCGCTATCGCTCCGATTGTTCTTACTTCGAGATCTGACTCTGAAGAGTCGAAATTTTTGTCAATTTTAACCGCACTTACAGCCAGTTGAAGGGTACTTTATGGAAACTTCAATAAGAGCAGATATTCTGGTAGTAAACCCCGGCTCCACTTCGACTAAGATTTCAATTTTTCAGGAAACGGAAGAAGTACTTACTGAAAATATCAATCATAAAATTGAGGATCTGGCGCGATTCAATAAGGCTTCCGACCAGGATCTTTATCGGATGGAAATTATACTAAGAGTTTTACGTGAAAAAGTTATTGATTTAACACAGGTTAGGGCAGTTGTTGGCAGGGGTGGCCTAATCCGGCCGATTGAAGGCGGGACTTATATTGTTAACGATGAAATGGTTGCTGATCTAAAAAAAGGAATAATGGGTGATCATCCCTCCAATTGTGGTGGTTTGATCGCATATGCGATAAGCAAATCATTGGGATGTGAAGCCTTTATTGTTGATCCGGTAGTGGTTGATGAAATGGTACCTATCGCAAAAATATCCGGGATGCCGCTTATTCAGCGAAAGAGTATTTTTCATGCCTTAAATCAGAAGGCGGTTGCCCGTGAAATTGCCACCTGCTTAAAAAAATCATATGCAGAGATTAATATTATAATCGCTCATATGGGGGGGGGGATAACAGTCGGTTGTCATGCCAAAGGACGCGTGACCGATGTTAACAATGGTCTTGATGGTGACGGCCCCTTTAGTCCTGAACGCAGTGGTTCGGTTCCGATCGGAGATTTGATCAAAGCCTGTTTCTCCGGTGAATATACTTTGCCCGAAATGAAAAAACTGGTCAAAGGACATGGTGGTATGGTTGCTTATCTGGGCACACATGATATGAGGATTGTTGAAGAGCAAATTGACGATGGTAATCAGAAAGCAACTCTTGTATATGAAGCCATGGCCTATCAGATTGCCAAGGAGATTGGGGCTCAGTCGACTGTAGTGAATGGCAAAGTGGATGCTATTGTTTTAACTGGTGGCATGGCTAACAGCACGAGATTCTCTGATCTTATAAAACGAAGGGTGGAATTTATTGCACCGGTCTATCTATTGCCGGGCGAACGGGAAATGAAAGCCCTGGCATTTGGGGCGCTCAGGGTATTAAATAATGAGGAAGAAGTAAAAACCTATCATTTTGAATAATTTTGTCACTAAATAAGTACCATTTATTTTGCTATGATGGGCGTCCTCTTCGCCAAGGGATAATAAAAACAAAACCACAATAGTCCCTAGCGCTCACCCTTCAGGGGAGCGACGGACTCTGGCCGTATAATATATACGACGTAAAAATAGATTTTACCACGAAGAGCACGAAGCCCACGAAGATACTAATAATATTTAAAAACTTCGTGTACGGAGCCTGTCCT
Source organism: uncultured Calditrichota bacterium (assembly GCA_964489835.1). GTDB lineage: Bacteria > Calditrichota > Calditrichia > JAJRVZ01 > JAJRVZ01 > CAZBBC01. The sequence goes on along the minus strand of CAZBBC010000023.1, from coordinate 569 downwards.
GAAGACCGATAGGTCGAAGGATGTCTTCTCCGTGTGTTCTGTGGTTATTTTTTACCCTATCATCCGGAGGGGAAGGAAAAATTATGAAGGCAAATATCGTACAAGTCAAAGGTCTTACTTTTGTAGGGAAAGCAAACAGCGGACACTGGGTTACAATGGATGGACCCGCTGATTTCCAGGGTAGTGATGGGGCAACCCGGCCGAAAGAGCTGATATTAATTGGCTTGGGAGGCTGTACCGGAGCCGATGTTGCTTCGATACTCTATAAAATGCGTGAAAATGTGATAAAAATTGAAATAAGTATCGATGCAGAAAATGCAAATGAACATCCCAAAGTTTTTACAAAAATACATATCACTTACAGAATTTGGGGAAATGATCTAAAAGAAGCGAATATAAAGAAAGCGATTGATTTATCCCAGGAGAGATATTGTTCTGTAACAGCCATGTTAATAAAATCAGTAGAAATTACTCATTCTTTTGAAATCAATCCTGATAATTGATCGCCAAATATATTAACCTGATTAATTCATGAATTTTAGATCTATCATATGGCGACAATTAAGTCT
>CAZBBC010000022.1:34959-47634 GCA_964489835.1 uncultured Calditrichota bacterium | reverse complement strand
TACTTATACGCTTAAACATAAATTTTTATGAATAATTCAGGTTAAATTAATAAAAATTAATAATTATGTCCTTAACTCCGTAAAAATTAAACTCCGTGTTTTCTGTGGTTTTAGAAAAGATCAGATTAATTGCCCATTGTTCAGTGAAATACTTTTGGCATAGTTTAAAATAAAAACCGCTAAAAGGAGCGTACGTTCGAACAGGGATGAAATTTGTATATATTCATTTTCCGTATGATCATGGTCGGACAGGGGGCCCAGACCATCAAGTGTTGGTATATTAAAGGAACCGAAAAAGTTTGCGTCTGATGTGCCCCGGCGGTGTTCTGTCGAAATCTGCTGGTCCAGTTCCTTTGCCGTCTGTTTAAGCAGTTCAATTAATTCATCGTTTCGGCCGGTATAGGGCATGGCCGCTCTGCCGTTTAGTATTTTAAACTCCGAAGAGCAGTCGGGCTGATGATTGATCGCCATGATCTCTTCTATTTTCTTTAGGATGATATTTTTATGGGCGTCATCCTTCCAGCGCATGTCGATGTAGCCGGTCGCTTCTGATGGTATGGTAGCCGGCCCCAGGCCTCCTTCAATTTTGCCAATGTTCAAACTGAAATCCGGAACGCTGTTATTCAGAGCTTCCAGGGCGATGATTTTGTGAGCAATTTCCAGGATAGCACTCGATTTTTCGTGTGTACCGGATCCTACATGCCTCGTTTGTCCGTGGCTTTGAATGCGCGCCCCAAGTTTCCCATTACGGGAGATAACAATTTCATTTTTGAGACCGGCACATTCGGTAACCAGGCAGATCAAGGCTTTTTTCCGTTCCCGTTCGAAGAACCGGCCGGATGTTTTTGATCCCACTTCTTCATCACTGTTAAAAATAACAGAAATGGGCAGATCTTTGAGTAAACCGACATGCTGCAAAGCCTTCAGGGCATATATAATGACCGTTAGACCACCTTTCATATCCCCGGTTCCTGGTCCGTGTAGTATATCATGATCAATCCGGCAGGTTTGAAAAGGATGTTCGGGAGGAAAAACAGTGTCCATGTGACCAACCAGATAGATATATTTTTGCTCTCCTTTCGTACGATACAAATGGTGATCGCCAAAATTCGGCTGCGGATCTGTTTCATGGATGGGTAAAATATCCATCATTTGATCCTGAATCATAGTGGCAACTTTTTCCACACCGCTGCGGTTAAAGGAATAACTATTCTGATTACAGATATCGATTAAAAATTGTAACTGTTCCTGTTTCTTTGACTCCAGAAACAAATGAATATCTTTGATGACTGTTTCCACTATATTCCCTGAACAACTAAATAATATTGTTTGAATGATCCTTATTCTTCAGGTATTTCGTCTTCATATTCGCACACATAACCACCCCATGTACGGAACAATACCTTTCCGTTTCTATTCATGTTCAATAGATAGGTTGGTGCGATAGGTGTTTTTCCTTTTCCTTCCGGTGCGGTGATGATAAAGGTTGGGACTCCCAGACCGGAAGTATATCCTCTCAGATTTTCCATGATATTCAATCCATCAGCGATAGAGGCCCGGAAATGGCGGATACCCTGAAGTTTCTTGCAATTGAAAATGTAATAAGGCCGAACCCGGATTTTCATCAGCTCGTGGACGAGTTTTTTCATTATATTTTTATCATGATTGATGCCCTTCAGCAATACCGATTGGTTGCCCACCAGGACACCGGCTTTTATCAAACGGTCGACAGCATCGCTTGTTTCCGGGGTTATCTCTTTAGGATGATTAAACTGTGTATTCAGGTATACGGGTTTATGCCGGCTCAGAACATCGCATAATTCATCATCGAATCTCATCGGCAATGTTGCCAGCATACGAGAGCCCAGACGCATGATTTCCAGATGCGGTATTTTTTCAAGTTCAGTCAAAATCCAGTCAATGTACTGATTGGAGAGTATCAGCGCATCACCGCCGGTTAAAAGGACGTCACGCACTTCCGGTGACCGGGCAATATAATCGATGGCACTTTGAATATCTTCTTTGGGGTAAATCGCATCTTTCAAGGCAATATCTTTTTTACGCAAACAGTGCCGGCAAAAAACACTGCAGATATTGGTCACGTTGATGATTAGCCGATCGGCGTATAACCGGGTAATCAGAGGAGCGGGAGAATTATATACAACCGCGTAGGGATCTGTCTCTTCCTCTTTATCGGTATATTCCAGAATCAGGGGAACGCTCTGTTTACGAATCGGACAATTTCTGTCATCGGGGTCCATCAGACTGGCATAGTAGGGCGAAACTGACCAGCGGTATAATGTTGCTGTTTTTTGAATATCGTCCTTTTCCTGTTTCGTTAGGTTGATAATTTTTCCAAGTGTTCCCGTATCACGAATGCCATGACTAATGTGCCAGTGCCAGTCATTCCAATTTTCTTCCGTTCCTCCCAGAACTTTTAAAATTCTTTTTTTATTCTCCAGAATTTGTTCGTATTGATTAAATCCAGTGGGGATTTTATCTTTTACCGCCAGATAATCTGCGATCATCTCCGTGTTTTTTTCTGCCCGCTCCTGAGCGATTCTCCGGTTTTCCTCCGGAATGTACAGCGGATGATCGGGATCACTTAAAATCGACATGACGTCCTCCTTCAGGTCAGTAAGCCAGAATCATCTGGCAAATAATTTATATTAATAAATTTTTGTTCTTGATCATGAGTTTCCGGTTAAAACTTTAACCAATGGCAATTATCACCGATATATCAAATGGTTTAGGGATAAGTTTTTTTTAATCCTTAATTGAATCATTTTTTTAAACCAGACACTAATGAATTCCTGGTAACTAATAAATCATACCGGAAAAAACCGGATGTTTATAGATACAGGACCACTTGTATCTATGCTATCTAATTTACGATAATATTTTTTAATGAAACAACGATATTATTCATAAATTCACCCTGAGAATTAAATGAGAGGTTATTATTCGCCATAAAACTCCTTTTAACTCCTTGCGATTCATTTTGATTGTGTTTACTTTCCATCTCAGGATGGTCTGGTCATAGGGCAGTAAAATAGGTAGGCATGGTATATTCTGCGGGGTTCTTCGTTGCGAAATCTGAGCGCTCGTTTCTAAATTTTAACTCGGAATTGGGAATCAGCCAGTAGGCTGATCCACCTTTCGGCGTGACTGGGAATTATTTAGTTCCGAGTTCCAAGTTCCCAATTATTCTTTAGAATTTAAAAAATTCAAATATTTTAAGTTTGATTAAAAATGATCAAATTATTTATCATAGGGCTACTCATTTGTTTGATTTATCTCTTTCTTGAATATTATATACTAAATGCCCGCTTAAAAAAGATACCGATCAGGATCTTAGTAAACGGTACGCGCGGGAAATCGACAACGGTGCGTATACTTTACCAGATCCTGGATCGGCAAAACTATCGTGTCTATGCCAAGACCACTGGAAACAGACCGGAAATACTTGAACCTGAGGGCTATCTCCGGTTGATTAAACGTCATGCGCCGGCAAGTATCGCAGAGAACATCCGGTTGTTGCGTAAATGGGGCGACAATAAAACCAATGCTGTCGTTTTAGAAGGGATGGCCCTGCATCCGGAAATGCAGCGAACACTCTCACGGTTTATTTTTAAACCGACCCATACTGTAATAACCAATATTCTTGTCGATCACCAGGAAATAATGGGTGAATCACTGACAAAAAATATCCGGGTAATTTCCGCCTCCATCATTCGGGATACCACTCTGTTTACAACTCAGTTGGCCGATGACTTACTACGGTCTTCCGGGATTCAAACAGCGAATCGGGTGCTTTGTAAAGAACGTCGGTTCGCCAGAGATTTTGAAAATATACCCGGGGAAATAATAAATCAGAGCTGGTCAATCGTGCAAAGTGTATCTGAAAACATCGGTTGGCCACAACAACATATGATCCAATGTTTTTCTTCGATCTGGGAATCTGTTGATCAATACATCAAATGGGACCTTTCCGATCTACCTGTTGAATTCTGGAATTTATTTTCTATGAATGACATCTATACGACCGGTCAATTCATCGATCACCGTCTGGCAAAATCGGGATCGCCTGTACCGTATGTTTTACTCTTAAACTGTCGCACGGACCGGCCGTTACGTACGAAATATTTTATCGGGCTAATTGAAGAAAAATATCCTGAGGCGGAGATATGGCTCACAGGCAGCGGCCGTCATTTAGCATTAAACCTCCTTAAGAAGAGGCATACGGAGCAGGCAGTATTCACCGGTCGGATCAGACAGGTTTTGAATAAAATAAGAAATGGATTTTCAGTAAAGACGCTTCTCTTCGGCATAGGTAACTTTAAGGGGATGGAAAATTTTATTTCACGAATTGAAACATTATCTGATTCCATTCAAAATTAATGGCGGATTCATGATCATTGCTTCATTTGGACTGGGAATTTTTATCGGATTTATCTTTTTTGAAATAAGCGGATTAACGGCCGGTGGTATCATTGTTCCAGGATATCTTGTCCTTTATGTCCGGGAACCCGAGCGAATAGTGGTTACCATTTTGGTAAGTCTGATTGTATTTTGTATCGTAACTCTGCTTTCCCGGTATTGTATACTTTATGGCCGCCGGCGTTTTTTCCTGATGATTTTAACCGGGTTCATTATCCGCTACGGTTTTGATATGCTGCCGGTTTACCTGCCGGAATCGGGATTTGAATTAAAGGCTATCGGTTACATTATACCGGGATTAATAGCCAATGAATTTTACCGGCAGGGCGTTGTAAAGACGATATTAGCAATAATTGTGGTAGTGACGGTAGTCTTTTTATTATTGACTATTATTTTTCCAGGCTCGGCTTTTTAAAGATTCTTTATGATTACAGAATTTAATAATCGAACAAATTCAGTCAATACAAAAATGCACACATCCGGTTTGTTGATTCTTGCGCTCAGCAGCATTCTGGTTGTGTTTTTCAATATAAAAAACGTCACCCAGAAACCCCTTCCGGAAAGGGAAGAAATGATAGCTGCCGCCAGGCAGATGACCGAAGCTTTAAAGGAAATCAGAAAATTCCGTATTGAGAAAAATATCCCAATACCCGCCGGTCTGGATCCGATAGAGAGTGGATGGATCGGACAGGAATTTTCTGCAATAACAACCACCCTCGGTGATCTGACGGCGAAACAAGTATCTCTGAATCCGGATTTTGCTGCCTTGTTTGTTCACTGGTTCAGGATCCTTGGTCTGAGCAAAGGTGATGAGGTGGTGATTCATGCTTCAGGATCATTTCCATCATTGAGTATTGCGGCCATTATCGCTGCAGAAACTGCTGGACTGGTGCCACTGATATTCAGTTCGGTCGGCAGCTCGGCCTTCGGTGCAAATCTTCCTCAACTGACCTACTGGGATATTGAAAACCATTTATACCGGAGCAGTATCATTAGCCATAAAACAATATATGCAACTCCCGGAGGGGAGAATGACAATGGCTCGTCATTCTGGCCGGGTGGAATGGTAATAGCCGAAGCAGCTGCTTCGAGAAACAATTACCCATTAGTCATACCCGCTGATCTCCGACAAGCTGTTTCAATGAAATATGAACGGATCAGATCGTATGGTGCTGTAAAACTTTTTATCAACATCGGAGGTAATCAGGCAGCACTTGGTAGTGAGAAATGTGCAACACAGTTCTCACCGGGATTAATTACAGAAAATCTAATTGACACCTGTGATGATCCGGGATTGATTCACCTTTTAAACAATGAATCCGTTCCGGTCATCCACCTTTTAAATATCAGGGAACTGGCTCTGCAAAACGGAATTTCTCTCGATCCTGATATTAAGAAAGATCCGGGATTTACCCGCCTGTATTTTAAAACGGATAAGCCGGTTTGGCTGGCTATATTTTCGTTGCTAATCTTGGCTTTATTAATGATGGGCGTCAAATCTTTAGAAAAAAATATGGAACGGAGAAAAAGATCTGTTTTAAATTATTTTACAATCCCTTAATCTCCGCCAGTGGGTTGAAAATGCGCCTTCTGGCGTGCGGATCCGCCTTTCGGCGTGACCCTTTTTTAAGGGGAGATTCTATGGTCGCCATATAATAGATCAAAATTTATAAATTAATCGGTTAATAAATGAAATTGAAAAAATTTTCACCAGATGCCGGCATATTTGAATACGATGGTCACCAATTGTAAATGATACTCAATTCTTTTTAGCAGGGTCAAACTACGGGATGTTTCAAATGTAAAAGCGGCAATATCTACTTCACTCCCTGCCCACCAGGCGGCACTGTTCAATATCGGCTGCTCCAGGCTTGAAAATCTTTCGTCATTATTTGTGATGGTGCTATTAATGCGATCGAGCAAATCAATGAGTAAGTAAGCTGATTCTTCGTTAGGGTAATAGATAATGGTTTGACCCAGGCCCTTCTCCCGTTCACTTTCCGCCGGTGTATTCAGATGCAGGTAACGGGCTTCGTGTAAATCAATAAATATTTCAACCTGATGGTTTAGAGCCAGTTGCTGAATATGATAGGCCATTTGCTCCATCGGATAGCCATTTTGGTTCCCGGGATAACAGCGATTCAGGTTACCTTTCTCTTTTTCCACACCGGCAGGTACAGGTACCCGGCGCTTGAAAGTTTTTACCGCCAGATGATTGGCAAGCGGGATTAAAATAACTTTTCCTTTATTTGGCATTCTTGACTGTAAAATTTCCAAAATCCTCAACGAAGCTTCATACCCTGCCGGTTCATCACCATGGGTACCGCCTAAGATCAGGACTGCTGTTCCCTGTTTTCCACTGTCAAAAATAAAAGCCGGCGTTTGATAGGGTGTATTTTCAAGAATCTCCATTCTGTTGATATTATCTGTGAGGGCAAGCGAATCATAAATATGCTGGGCTTGTCCGGTTAACTGATATTTTACATGGCATGATAACAGTATTAGTGGTAAGGCGAGTAATATCCATTGCTGCAGTTTCGACATTGGTTACACCTTAATTTATTTTTACAGACTGTGCTGGATGCTTTGGGAATTTGTGTCAATCAGTATCCGATAGCGACTCCATCACGACGTGAGTCTGCGCCCCCATGCAATTTTCCTGTCTGTGGATTGATCAAAATCCCCTGGGCACCGCCGAAATAATTATCATAATTTTGATATATCTTGATATCATGTCCCCTTCTCTTCAGATCTTCAATAACCGCCTCTGATATACGACCCTCTACATGCAAGATTTCTTTAAAGGCATGAATGCGCGGTGCTTCAATGGCTTCATCAATGTTCATATGAAAATCAACGATGTTTAGAATGATCTGGGCAAGCGCGCCAATGATCCGCGAACCACCCGGCGTGCCGATGGTCATAAAAGGACGGCCATCCTTGAGCAGAATGGTAGGGGCCATACTGCTGACCGGACGCTTCCGTGGTTCGATTGAATTGGGAAACCCGCTTACCGGTGCAAAATCCGCCAGTTGATTGTTCAGCAATATTCCTGTTCCGGCAACGGTTATCCCCGACCCGAACCAATAGTTAATGCTCTGTGTTAAGGCAACCATATTTCCTTGCTGATCCACAACAGAAAGGTGGGTGGTGCTTTCCGATTCCCGGACGGTCATTTTAACGGGTGTATAGTGAAATCCGGCCACATGTGGATCGATATAGCGATGCAGATTCAGGGCATATTTTTTATCCGTTAATTTATCCACGGCGACCTTATAGAAAGCGGGATCAGCCATGTTTAATTCTTTATCCGCCAGACAAATTTTCATTGATTCGGCCAGCAGGTGCAGATAATCGGCCGAATTATGCTCCAGGTTACTGACGTCAAATCCTTCAAGGATATTCAAGAGCTCGATAAGATGGGTCCCACCCCCGGCCGGCGGGGCGGAAGAAAGGATCTCATACTGACGGTAAGTTCCATGAACCGGTTCTTTTAGCAACGGCTGATAATCGTTCAGGTCCCGTATAGAAATCAGACCGTTTTGCTGCCGGATTTCCGCATCGATCTTGCTCGCGATCTGGCCACGGTAAAAAAGATCTTCACCGCCAATAGCGATTTTTTTAAAAGTATCTGCAAGATCTGGGTTTCGCAGGCTATCACCGGTTGCAGGGGGCAATCCCTCTTTAAGATAAATCGCTGCTGTTTGCGGATTACCAGCGATTAATTCATAGGCCTGAAAGATCATATCGGAAAATTTTTCCGATACTTCAAATCCCTCACGGGCATACCGCTGTGCCGGTTTAATTACTTCGCAGAAAGACAGTTGACCGTATTTTTCCAGGGCCATTCCCAGACCGGCAACCACCCCGGGCGTTCCAATGGCATAAGGGCCGTTACGGGTAAGTTCATTAAATTTTTGTTTGTGATTATAATAAAAAGCCGGTGCGGCAGCCAGTGGTGCGGTTTCCCGATAGTCTATCGACACTACTTTCCCCGAATCAGCTAGCATTATTACCATAAATCCACCACCGCCAAGACCGGAAGCATTGGGCTCCAAAACGGCCAGCGCAAATGCGGTGGCAACAGCAGCATCAATCGCATTTCCTCCTGCCTTTAACATCTCCAAACCAGCCGCCGAGGCCAGGGGGTGGGCACTGGCAACCATCCCTTTCCCAGCGATGACATCCTGTGCGGAAACTGTGGAAATGGTGATAAATGGAATGAATAGAATATGGATAATGAAGATAAATATTTTTTCTTTATAACGAAACATGTGTTTTTTTGCTGAAGAATAATTCATTATAAAGCTTTCCTTAATTGTGGAGTAGTAGAGACGTAGCGTGCTACGTCTCTACTGGTATCTAACTAACAGTTGTATGTGAGATATTATTCTTGGATTAGGTACGAAAATTTACGCTGATTACACAAATAAAATATCACATACAATTTTCTGACCATTCAAATTTTAGAGGTATAACCGTTTCATTTTATAAATGCTACTTTTCGAATGGCAGCATAATCTTTAGAAGCAGAAACTGTCAGTTTGCAAAAATATATGCCACTGGCTAATCCTGGAACGGTGGCAGCATTCCACGCAACCTCATGATATCCTAAAGGATAATCAGTCTCAATAACTGTAGTGATGGTTTTACCTAGAAGATCATAGATTTTCAGGGATACAAAACCGGCTTCAGGTATTGTAAACCTGAAGACAGTCGACATATTAAACGGATTTGGAAAATTCTGATCTAATTGAAATTTTCCCGGAACCTCAGATTCTGATGTTACTGCCAGAGATAATATCATTTGGTCATAAGCAGAAACCAACGTTGTCCAGGCATCTTTGGCGAAACCGGACTGTATGGCTAATATCTCAGATACCGGCGGGTATTCAGCCCTCCAATCTTCTATAATTCTTTCCGCTTCAGTGAAAATGGAATCTTCTACAGGGAAAGTAGTGATCCATAAACCACCCCCTTTTTTATCCCGCAATTTATATGAATCAATATAGTAGGTATTCTCACTGTAATCGAAAAGTTGAGACTTGATTTGAAGAGCGATGTCACAGAGAGGAGCAGTAACTGTGCCGTTAGCCTCAGCAGGCGTCGGACCAACCGGCCAGTATGGGGTGGCGATTGATGCCGCCGGCTGTCCGAGGATAACCCACATGGTGGACAGTGTTGCCGGCTCACCGGGCAAAATACCCCGGATTACCGCTGCCGATACGGATGACGACCGGCAGATACTGACATTGGTATATATGTATCCGAAAGGTCTTCCGCTGGTCCAAATGTTGGCAAAGGGCACCGTCACAGGCTTACTGTTAAAATCGGAAAAATCACGCATTTGATATCTTAACAGGCTGCGATAATTAAGACTATCGCCCTGATGAAAATTGGTCACCAGATCGGAGGAACGTGTATATCTTTCATAACCACTACCGCTTATCCCGTCGCCATTTTCGGCGAAATTGGTTCGTATGATGAATCCGGAAGGGGCGATCAATGAATCCCCGGCATCAAATTTCCAATAAGCATCCCCGCTAATTTCAAATATAGCTGCAGAACCACTGGAATCGAGTACGGCAAAATTCCCCTGTGTCCAACGATTGCTGCTATTGGTTTGATCCAGCAGATCCTGAAAATCTGCAATGGTGACACATGTTCCCAGTGCCTCCCGGTTAAGACCGCCGTTGGTATAAAGAGAATTGCCCGGTGTAAGATCAGGGGCCAGGGAATTGAGTATGGCAAAACCGTGTTCATTGACGCCCATCCATGCTTTTGTTTCACCGGCATTGATGATTTCCAGAAAATCATAGATATACGTGGTGTTCAATATCAGCTCGTTATCCGGTTCACTTGAATAATCCCGCGTTTTCCAGATAAGCGGTCGTCCATCACTGGTAGCAGAACCGACAGCAACCCCAATGGTACATTCCTCTAAGGTATCCTGTGCGAAAATGAATCCGGGAGCGGCAATAATTAAAAAATAGAAGAGACATTTGTTCATAATATGTTTCCTTTAGAATCCCAGGGCCCCACCATCCCGGCGTGGATCGGAGACACCGATATATTGCTTTAAAACCGGATCATAAATGATCAGCTGCACCCCTCCGAAATATGATGAATGTTTCTCATACAACTGCACCGGATATCCTCTGTTTTTAAGTGTATCGATGGTTGCCGTGGGAAAATCCTGTTCCATTCTAAAATAGCGGGAGTTGATCCGGGTGCTGAATCTGGGAGCAGCAACAGCTTGCTGAGGTGAATTCTTTTCGTCCAGAAGCCTGATCATAACCTGGGCAAGAACATTGAAAATGGTTCCGCCACCGGGCGTACCCAAAACAGCAAATAATGCATTGTTATGAGTGATCATAGATGGACATATCGTAGTCAATGGCCTGCGTTGGGGTCCGATACGATTCGGAGATGGATACTTGTAAAATACAGACATTGCTGAATTAAACAGTACTCCCTGGTAAGAAAATCCACAGCCGAAGAATAATCCGATCGTCTGAGTTAACGATACCGCATTTCCTTCGGGATCGATGACAGAAATATGCGTGGTATGCTGTCCGTCCTCTTCCTGCCCAGCATTGGTTTCGTCGGCGGGTGAATCGGATATATATGTCCAGGGGTTTCCGGCGGGTATCTTTCTTTTTTCGTTGAATTCTTTCTTCCTGGCCAGTTTTTCCGAGTACCGCTGTCTGGCATATCTTTCGTCTAACAAACCGCTGACCGGTACTTTAAAGTGCGCAGGATCACCTAAAAAATAAAATCGGTCGCTATCAGCCAGAAATATTGCGTCTGATAAATGCTCAATCGTTGCCGCCTGATCTGCCAGAGTGATTGACGGATTCAACGGAGTATTCTCAAAAATATTCAGGATCTCCAGCAGGGTAGTGCCTGATTGGGGTGGGGGAGAAGAATAGATATCGAAGTCTTTGTAATTGATTTTTACCGGCTTACGAAGTACCGGCTCATAAACGGCAAAATCTTCGAAAGTGATATATCCTCCGTTTTGTTGAATATATTCTGAAGCCCCCCGGGCAAATTCTCCCCGGTAAAAATATTCAATTCCCTTTGTCGAAATTTTTTCCAAAACCTCCGCAAGAGATTGTAGAACCAGTGTATCACCGGGAGCAACCGGAAAATCATTCTTAAAAAATAATGCCTGCGTCTGTGGATAGAGAGTAATGATATCCAGCTTGTCCAGAATATTGGTGTACAGCTTGTCTGACACAGTAAATCCGGATTTTGCCAGCCGGATCGCAGGAGCCAGTACGCTGGAAAGCGGCAGTCTTCCAAATAAATTTACAGCGGTGATAAGACCCGCCGGTGTACCGGGGATACAGATGGCACGGGGGGTAAAAAGATCATTTTCTTTGGAATAGGCGGTGTCAGCATTTTGTGATGTCTGCATATAATAATCGATATAATGAAAAGTATTATCAGCACGAAGATAGATCATCATGCCGCCGCCACCGCCCAGACCCGAGGCATGTGGTTCTACCACACCAACGGCAAATGCCATGGCTGCAGCCGCATCGATGGCGTTTCCTCCTTTTTGCAGGATCTCAACACCGATGGCAGCTGCCAGGGGATGCGCTGCTACCACCATCGCCCGGGTAGCGGTATCAGATTTACACACCGTTTTTACATTGGCCGAATTCGAATGCGTAAAGCAAATAAAAAAAATAAGGATGAAGAGGAAGTTCTTTAGGTTCATTGATTCGTCTTCCGGTATATTTTTTTGAGTGATTCCTGAACAGAGGCGATCTTATCCGGCAGATCGATTAAAATTCCTAATTTATTGGCCGTTTTAGAAAAATAACCGTCTTCATCACCGGCTTTAACAACGATCATGTGATCCGCGTTTTCGGCAACCAGTTGATTAAAATAATCGGATAATGCGCCTCTGCGGGATTTACCACCTACGTGGACAAGGATGACAGCTATTTTTTTACTCTTGGCCCGGTTGATCAGTTTTCGGACCCGCTCATATTCCTGTTCCTTGTCGATTTTTGCTGCGCCCAGGCCTTTTGTGCTGCCCCCGCATACCAGGATCACACTCCGGACCGAATCAACTATTTCGGGTGCGGCAACCTTCTCAAGATTGAAATCCAGTGCAGATTTCCGGGCAAGAATTTTTACCATTAATATGTCTGCACTCTGTCCGGCACTGGTTATGAGCACAGGCTCAGCGGTTGTGAATACCTTTTCATTGCCTGCCAG
>CAZBBC010000022.1:14790-34859 GCA_964489835.1 uncultured Calditrichota bacterium | reverse complement strand
GCTCAGCGGTTGTGAATACCTTTTCATTGCCTGCCAGACAGATACCACAGACAAGCATAAATAAAATCAGGTTCAACTTGGTTGATGTTTGCATGTATCCTCCAGTTAATCTATTTATATTTTATTGTCAATTAATCTATTGAACACCCTGCTTCTGTTTTTGATCCGGAGAAAAAATGTATGGTTCGAGACCGTTTTCCATTAGTTCTTCAAAGGATGGAATATTCTTGACTGATATGATTTTTGAGGGGAAATAGTTCGAGAAAACATCCATAATCTTCGTCACCGCTGCCAGGTGTCTACCAACGCGCTGCCGGATCGGAAGGCCGGTACTGTCATAGGGTACGTGCAACTCCCCCAGTTCTGCGCCCAGGAGGTACATCTTATCTCTTCCACTGATAACCAGTTGCTCATCTGTCAGGCCACGAAGTCTTCCCTGAATAGGATTGGCGGTTTCCAGAAGAATGGGAAAAACCTCTGTAAAATCCTGCCACTCACGGTGACTAAGACCGTGGAAATTATAGGGAGAAGGTTCTAATGAATAAGAAAGCCCTTCCATTTCAAGATCAATAGTGGCTTCAGAGGCGATATCCTGACTTCTTTCGGTCGCCACTATTGCATTCACCACCGGATATTCCGGCGCTGCTTCATGCAGATCAAAGGCCAAATTTATTTTTTCCTGTTTGATCATATTAACGATCGCAAAGGCAACCCGTTCTGTCAGTGAACCGTCTGCTTTTCCGGGATAAGCTCGGTTCAGATTTCTTGTTTCATTACCCGCCAGTTTTTGGTTGGAAGGATAGTGCAGATATATCTCAGGATCGGGCCACTGATGGATCGGATTGGTAATTCGGGAACCAAACCTGAATTCCCGGGCATTCAAATGAAAGTATTGCGGCTGACCTTCCATCGGATCGTTATGAGAAAAAGCACTGTTGTTCGCCCGGGGAATAATAATCAGCGTTCCTTTCTCTACCAGGACATTTTCAAGGATCAGACAGGCGGTGAGAAAACCCGCCGGTTCGTTTGGATGGGTGCCGCCTAGGATAAGAGCCTTACCCCCTGGTTGCCCGCTTTCAAAAAAAAATATCTCAGTCTCACCGCCCGTAGATTTCAGATATGGATTGTACTTGCTTAGCTGTTCTGTTCTTGTCAGTGATTCTGAGGGATACAGAGGTCGTTCATCGTGCATCGCTAAAAATTCAATGGAGGCCAGAGTGCCGGCTATAATAGCAATGGCCAGAGAAAACAGAGGAAAAAAATTGTTAAAGTTAATGAATTTCATTTTTTAAATTATTTAATCAGCAGCAGACGCAGCAAAAAAGGTATAATAGTCAAAGCTGCCGTCAGTTGCAGCATTTTTGATTTTTCCTTGAAGACATCATATCCAAGAAGGATGATAATATATAAAAGTATCATCTGATAGATCAACTGTAATATCATGGTTAACCTTTCCTTGGTTAAAATAATAAAATTGTTCCCAATTCATTAGCAAAATAAATCATCGCCAATCCCCAGAGAGCCGTAACAATAGCCGGTATCAAGGTAATTTTGAGCACCTTAAAATAATTTTTTTCTCCGACAACTTGTGCCGCAAAAATACCGGCCAGGGCGGTCGGGGGCATCAGATCACCGAGACCGGTAAGCAGTGATAAAGCCGATCCGACGATAATTTCGTTTTGACCCAGAAATGCCAGTAAAAAGGGTACACCAAGAACCGACGCAGAACCATAGGCAGAGACTGCTCCGAACAATGGGATCATGGTCCCCATACTCAGATAACGCCAGAAAGAAGGAATACTAAGACTGCTAATGACCAGCATGCCACGAACACCATTCAGGGTCATGATCTGAATAAACATACCGATACCGATCAAGATACCCAGTACCGGTAATGCTTCCTGGATTGCCTTGTGAGAGACCTTCCAGAGGTTCATTTTCTCTCCACAAAAAAGGGTGCTGAGACTGCCAATGATAAATATCAGTGGAATGCCCAGGTTGGGAAAATAAGCAGGGGAGATTCGTACGCCGAGCAAGAGAATAACGACTAAAATAAGGGGAATATACAATTTCCAGCCATAATCGGCTAAATAATCCCTGCCCA
This sequence comes from uncultured Calditrichota bacterium, assembly GCA_964489835.1. Lineage (GTDB taxonomy): Bacteria > Calditrichota > Calditrichia > JAJRVZ01 > JAJRVZ01 > CAZBBC01. The sequence continues at coordinate 32,755 of CAZBBC010000022.1, read as the reverse complement.
GTTTTGGCAGGATCTGTTCGATCTTAATATTGCGTACATATCTATAACCCAGAGCCAGATTAACACCAATAGCCAGTGGAAAGGTGGCAAAGATGAGCGGCAATTCGAAACCTATGTAGGGCATATCCACACCGCCACCGATTATCATGGCCGGAACGTTTATCGGGGGGGCAATCATACCATAAATTGCGCTCATCGCGATCATAGCTGCAACTGTTACCGGCGGAATGCCCAGATAGATCAATGCCGGGGCAGCCAACGCCCCGGTCGTCAGAACAGTTGCCGTGGACAAACCAGTGATCATACCCGGAAACATAATGAACAGAGTAATAAAAATGATCAGCCAGAAAGGACGTTGATACATACGGACAATGATCAGACGGCTAATACTGCTCAGGGCACCGGAGAAGCGAAGCGCTTCCATAAATATCATGGCAGTGGATATAATCAGGATAGGATCGAGGTAAGCGAACGTTCCTTCCACCAGATGACGTATGGGAATACCTTCACCGGAAACCAGAGTCCCTGCAATGGAGGCGATTATGAGTGAAATACCGATAGGTAATCGCCACCACATAGCGGAAAGCACAAACATCGAAAGCATTACGGCGAAAAACAGAATTTCCGGAGTCAATTTTCAGCCACCCTTGATCTTTACCGGTCTCTGTGTTTTATTCGAAATATATCCCGGCTGAAAATATATGAATATAGTCCAGCTCATCGAAAGAGGCAAGACCATAATCAACGGTGAATTTTGCCCCGGACAGAGGAATTTTTATACCGATTCCGTAATACAATTTTTCGATATCCCGGTTGAAACGGTAGCCCATCCGCAGGGCAATAGTCTCCTGATATTCATATTCCAGCCCAAAAGCAGCGAACTCGGGTGAATCCAATGGATGCATACCGTCAATCGATAAAGTGAAACGATTTTGGTCTGAATTGATAAAAGCGTCATTCTGTCCGACAAGATCCGAAGAAATTCCAAACTGAAAAATAACCGGCAGTTCCCAGGATTGAGTTTTAAGCGTGGTTTCCACACCAACATTAAGTGTATTATCAGGATTCATATCATATTCACGTATCAGATCTCTGCCATCCATCTGCAACTTACCGCCAAAATTAGCAAAACGGATTCCCAGTTTTAAATTTCGGTAAGGAAAGTCCAGGATACTTCCAATATCGAAAGCGAATGTTGAAGCGCTCTCGTTATAAATTTCCTGTGTAATATATTTTCCTGTCACACCGAATGAAAAATAGCTGGTCAGCCGGATTCCATAGGAAATACCAATGGCCAGATCTCTTGCATCAAAAAGTTCGCCGGTGCCGTGTGGCTGACTAACTGTAGTCACCCGCATCGCATCCATACTCAGTACGGTAGCCTGGATACCAACCGAACTTATATCACTGACAGGAAGGACAAATCCAAAAAACTGGTGTCTGATATCGGCAAACCAGTCGGTATGTACCACAACCAGTGAAACACCATCTACTTTCGGGAGAGCTCCGGGATTCCAGTAAAGGCTATAAGCATCATTAACGGAAGCAACGTTTGCACCGGCCATGCCCATCGCCCGGGCGCCGACACCTATTTTCAGGAATTGCGCCGCACTGCTGCCGCTTTTGTTAGTGGCATCCTCACTCAAGGTGTCGAGATGCGCTATCAAAATGATGACAATAATAAATGGCAGCAGATATTGATTTTTTCGGATCATGTTTTGCATTTTTATCCCCGATAATCTATCTGATGATTGCTAACTTATCTATATGTTTTTTTCCTTGCGGTGTGGTAACGACATAAACATATACACCGAAAGCCACCGCCTGATTGGACTCATTGGTAATATTCCAGATCTCATCGCCGGTATAGTTGTCATGATTTATTGATCGGACCTTCTCACCATTGATCGTATAAATGTTTATCGTACAAACCGGTGGCAAAAACATGAAACGGATTTGATGCACATTCTGTAATTCTTCCCATTCAGCCCCTACAATGTAAGGGTTGGGAACGGAACGGATCTGGGAAAGATCAACACTTTCCGGGTCGAATGCGTCCGGTTTAAAAGTAAAAGAAAAAACATCCGATTGGCTATAACTGCGATAAGATTCGATTTGAATGACATCACCGCTTTGTGGTGGGCGATTAAAGGAATCCTGCGCATAATTCGTGATTATTACTACATATGGAAAATCAGCCGGAAAGGTGGCTGTTAATGTATCGCCAATCTGTGGAGAGGTATAATGAGCATTGGCAATAAAAATATTCTCACCGTAGTCCCACTGCTGATTTTTGTTGATATCATTTACCTGAAATTCTATCTGATAGGCATTGTTTCCCGACACATTCCAGGCCTCGAAGGGCACGAAAAATGATGCCGTAGCCGAGACTGCGGATCCCCAACTGTAGGCGAGAGAACCATTATCGGTAAAACGTATTTCGTAATCCTGTGATCGGGCTTCCAGATCAGATTGTGCAAATTCGATCAGCCGGGCTGTCCATGAGCGACTGCTGTCCGGATTTCCGTTTGTCACATTGAGGCCGTATCCATCAGTAACCTTTTTGATTCCGCCGATTTTCTGCTCCGATTCGACATACAGCTGAAAGCCATCAATAACCGGATTGTCAAGGAAGTTAACCGGTAAGTTTGTGGCGATGGTTTCTGCCAGGGTCACATTGAATAGATCAAGACTGCTCGCTGGTATGCCGTTAAAGTGGATTTCATAGCGGTCACTTTTCAACCGGGAATCATCGAAAATGCCGATAGTAATTTCCCCCTTTCCGTTCCCCAGGGCATGGGTAAATTCATCGACATCGGCAGGAATTTTTCCCAGGTAGTCCGGTGTGGGTGTGACTGAAATAAAATTACGGTCGGCTGTACTGGTCCCCCGCGCTGATTCAAGCGAGTATATCAATGAATCACCACGATCGTAGGAAACAACGGTATAGGAGTATTTGATTCCGTTTTTGACATTTTGGTCGATAAAAGTGTGCCGGATACCGGTATCATTACCCAGATAGGTGAATGGATTCCGGGTATCGGCACCGCGGATACCGTTATCGATGTCAAATTGAGCAATGGGTATATAACCGATCAGATTTCCCTGGGCGTCATTAATTTCTTCACCCCATGTCTGGCCGTTATCCTGGCTGCGATAAATACGGTAACCTTCAAAGTCGATTTCGCCGGTAAAAGCATCGGCCACTGTTTCAGGGGTAGCTTCCCAGTAAAGCGATACCTGACCGTCTCCGGCCACGGCCGAAATACCTGGTGCCGGTGGTGCTGCCGGACCGACAAAATTATAGGCAAACATTTCAACTGCCTGATCGATCTGTTTATAGAAATCGGCATCATCTTCTCCCACCGCCACAACAAGTGTGGACTTGACGATTTCGTCAGGTTCCATTGAAAATGGTCCGCTGGCTACAATATATACCAAATCCTGATTGGGTTGGGAATAGAGCAGATTTGCATCATCGATTTGAGTGTTCGGGCCGTGAAAATACTGGTCGGCAGAGAGTGAAAGCGCTGGATTATCGGGATCACTGGAAATGATCGGCCAGAGAATGGCATCATCGGTGGGACCGGCATCCTGGAAATAATGGAAAGTTGTCACTCCGATATCTTTGGGGGTTTCCAGGATGGCGATACCGAAAGAAAAATCTTCGGTAATACCTTTGGTATTCGGAACCGTTGCACCGCCGTGATCACCATCGATATCGCGGTTGAGAATAATGTCCGGCACTTCCGGATCGCTAAAAGTCGGATCAGGTAGAATCAGGATCTCTTCTCCGTAGTCACTGCAGTCAGGATCCTTATAGTAACCGACATAGCAGTTATCGAGTCGTCTGCCACTTTTATTGTGTATAAAAAACTCATAGAATTGAAATTTATCGGCATAGGGACGGCCGTAGCAATAGGCCATCATTTCCACTTCGATACCGATGGTGTTCCCCAGCAGATTATTGGAGTCATCAAAGACGGCATATACATCCCGGTCGGAGGCAAATTCTCCCGGTATTTCTTCACCGTTTTCAGGATCACGGAGAAAATAACCGGGCCAAAAGGGATTACCTTCAGCATCAACCGGCCAGGTTGCGATCAGGTCACTATGGGCAAGATAGGGCGTCGTTGGATTATCGGGAGAATATAGGACAGGGGTATGTGGTGCAGGATCATTGGCCGGATTATAATGGGTTTGACCGTAGGATCCATCCTTTGCAATCCAGTCTTCATTATCATTGTTTGTCCAACCGTCAATTACATTGCCATTATTACCATTTTTTGTATTCTCCGGCAGGGCAAAAAAGATAGAAAAATCGTCACAGAGACCGGTAAAATCCTTACGAGGATAACGGAAATCATAGAAATATTGAGTAGGTGCATTACCGACATCTTCATAACGGGTATCCGTTATTTGTCCGAAATTCATCGTCAGATTTTGCAGTTGCCCTTTATCCATTACACCAATGGCCTCGTCTGCAACGCCCAGTGGCTTTCGCAGAGGACTGTTCTCAGTCGGTTTGAAACCGATATCATCAATTTCTATCCGATCAGGTGTCAGATCACCGGTAAATGCCAGCAGGGGCAGAAAGATTGTCAGAATTAGAATATTATGGCCCTTATTATATTTCATGGGATCCTCCTGAGATTAAAACCGGATAATAATACCGGCCCGTATCGTTCTTCTTATGTCGACACTTTCGGGATTTGCCTGTCGGTCTTTGGGGTAGTTTGAGGTAGGCCCCTGATCCCATGCCATTCCTGTAGCCGTCCAGACCCGAAGAACATTAATATTGTCAAACAGGTTCTCAACCAGCAGATATGGTCTGATCATCGTTTGTCCCCAATAAAAATCACGCCCCAGTCTCAGATTGAGTTGATTCACCCAGGGTTTTCGGGCGGAGTTTTTTTCCGGTTCTATGGTGGCGTCAGGATCTCTGGAGGAAGGGGTATAAGGCAGTCCACTGGCAGCGGTGAAAATGAAATTGCCGGAAAAATACTCGAAAGGATAGAATCCTAACAGCATTGGGCCGAAATTTTTCGGGAACATAATATTGACGTTCAGGCTTAGCGTATGACGTCGGTCAAAATCGAGATAGAAGTTGCGATTGGGTTTTAAATGGGCACTTTCTTCGCGAAATTGTGAGTAACCCTCGAGAGGATCGGATTCATTTCCCAACGCGACCATATAGGTATAATTCAATGCACCTGAGAAGAAATTGTTATATCTTTTGTTCAGTGTGACATCGATTCCCTGAACACGGCCGTAATCCGCATTTATAAAGATGGTGTAGTCGCGCCCGGAAAAATAATAAAAGCTGGAGATCAAATTGCTGATATCTTTATTATAGGCTGTGATATCCAGGGAATAATCATCACCCAGCTGCTGCTTGATGCCTGCTTCAAAAGCAACCGTTTCTTCCGGTTTGAGACCAGGATTCCCGACCAGGGCATCATTGGCCAGTATTTCATTCAGACCATCATTACGATACAGATCATATAGTCGCGGAATTTGAAAGAAATGACCATAGGCGAAATGGAAAACAGTTTTTTCTGTAATAGGATAGGCAATTCCAATTCTGGGACTTAATTTGTAATTGGTCGGTACTTCTTCTCTTGGTACGGTGGAGATGGAAGTCTGACCTTCGCTATTGGTTACGATCTGCAATATATTTCCGGGGTCTTTAAAATAAGTATCCTGGGCATTAAAATAGTCAAACCGGAGCCCAAGATTTAAAATGAGAAAATCCAACTCGATTTTGTCCTGGATATACAGAGCAAATTCAAACGGTTCACGGGTAAAATATTCCGTAACGGGACGGGGTAGCATACCGACACGATGTCTGAACATTTCATGCAAGCGATATTCCACTCCCAATTTGATCTGGTTAAAGCGGTCCAGCTGACTGACAAAATCAAAATCAAGATCCCAGGTGGTAGATTCAGTTTCATACCAGTAGCGGTCGTCACCGGTTTGAAAATTTCCTTCGATTCCTGAGTAGTATCCCCTGGTAATATATTCTGAATATTTTATTTCTCCCGTTTTTGAATCGGTAATAACACTTCTTTCTGAAATTTTTCGCTCGTCATAATTAAAGATCTTGGATATGTTGAATGTAAAAAATGTCTGACTATTCATGGTATAGGTAGATTTCAAAGAAAGACGGTATTTATCATCACGGGAAAGCGGATAACTACCGGTTCCTTCCGAATCAAAATATTGCCAGTATTTATACTGATGGTTATAATCTTGATAAAAGCGCAACGACCAGTCGGCATTTAACTGCACTTTAAGTGCTGGAGAAATGTGGTAGGTAAACTTGGAGGAAAGAATCCGATCCAGAGTAAACCCATAGGGTAAATAACTGTCCTCGTTTTGAAAGGTCGCTGAAATAAAAAAGTGTACATCATTGATGAGAGGCAGTGGCCCGCTCAAAGCGGCATTTAAACGACCAAGCATCTTAATGTCGGTTTTCGAGGAAAATTTGCCGTCAAGAACACTAATATGTTCATAAGCCGTGGTACCATCCTCTTTTATAACGGCATCGCGGTATCGTTCTTTTTCTGCCGCGGATAAATTTTGATACTCGGGTTGATTCAACAGCCAGTCCGGCTGATGATAAGGCGATTCGTTAAGCATCGGTGATTCGTATTGAAATTTCAGATGATAATCATTTGACCCCTCTTTGGTTACAACATTGATCACACCGGAAAGGGCATTGCCGTATTCGGCATTAAAAGTACCGGAAATAACCTCCATTTCCTGGATCGATTCCAGATCAACCCGGCCTCCCAGTGAATTGTCAAAAGGATTGCGCACATACGTTCCATCAACAAGATAAGCAATTTCACCGGTCCTTCCCCCCCGGATATGGACGTTACCATTTTCATCACTAACCACACCAGCCTGCAGCGATAGAACGTCGGTCAGACTGGTTACCGGTAAAACATCGGTGATCATGTTACCTTCGACGACAGATCTTTTTGAGGTTATATCCCGTTGAATTAAGGGACGTTCGGCAATGATGGTAATGGTCTCGGAAAATTCCAGTGTCTGTTCTTCCATCTCAATCGTAAGGGTTGTTGTCTGATCAACGGTCACTGATACATTCTGGATCTCGGTGGTGGCGTAACCGATGTAGCTGACATGCAGTGTATATTTACCGGGCGGGATATTGGTGATAATAAAATATCCCTCCCTATCTGATGCCGCACCAATTTGTTTTTCCGGAATTTCAATATTTACCCCTGCCAGCGGTCCCTGGTTTTTTTTATCGAGAATTCTACCGACTATTTTCCCCGTTGTCCCGGCCTGCAGAAAACTGAAGGAGATAAGACAGAAGGATACGATTCTAATAAATTGTTTTGGCACTTTTTCCTCCCTTTAAAAATGATTTATCGGGGAAATAAGGATTCATTAAATCTGTTTATTGACTGATGGTGGAATGAACTAAGATATTTTTGCTAATATAACTATTATTTGGAAATATCAATAAAATATTTTAAGAAGGTATTTGAAAAAAATTTCTTGACTTGACCGGAACTTATCATCAGTTTCCGATACTATTTTGGCGACGGGGAGGGTCAAGTTAAAGTCTTTTCAAAAAAATGCATGTTTTTTCTGATTCAACAGAATTTCTACAAACTTTGTCACTAAATTTCCCACAAAAAACTGAATATGAAAATACTCCTGGTTGAAGATAATATCCGTTTATCTGAAGATATGCTTCATTTTCTGGCTGGTAACGGTTTTGTGGTTGAGCACGCCGCAACATTACATGCCGGTCTTGAGAAGATAAATATTTATCATTACGACCTGGTGATTGTCGATATCGGATTACCGGATGGTAACGGTTTAGAATTAATAAAGAAAATGAAATCCAATAACATGGATTCAGGCATTCTGATTGTAACCGCAAAAAATGCGATCGAAGATAAAGTTTATGGGTTAAATTTAGGTGCCGATGATTATATCACCAAACCATTTCATCAGGCGGAATTGAATGCCAGAATCAGGTCTATTCTCCGACGTAAAAAATTTAACAGCCATGATATTCTTAAAATAAATGAAATAAAGATAGATGTTCCTGCTGCTCAGGTATTCGTTAATGATAATCCAATTTTGCTCACAAAAAAGGAATATGATCTGCTATTATATTTTATGTATAACCAGAAAAAGGTACTGACCAAAGAAAGTATCGCAGAGCACCTGTGGGGGGATCATATTGATCAGGCGGATAGTTTTGATTTTATTTACAATCATATTAAAAATTTGCGAAGAAAAATTGTTAAAGCCGGAGGCAAAGATCACATAAAATCCATGTATGGTATGGGATATAAATTTTGTGACTAAAATGATGAGAAATTTTGGTTTAATAAGACTTTTATCGAAGACGACTTTATTTTATCTGCTATTCACTTTTCTGGCATTTTTCTTAAGTGCGGTTTTTTTAACCAGTCAGGCGGAAAAGTTCATCCATGATGAGTTGGAACACCGCTTTACACATTCTGAAAATAGGGTGAAACGGCACATAAGAGCGGGAAAACCAGCAGATACCCTGCCAGCAAACGCAATTTTATCTGAATTTAAGGGTACGCAGGCTGACCTCGCCCTGAATCCCTCCTATTCGGACACCCTTGTCTATAATTCTGAATTAGAAGAAATGCAACTCTCCCGAAAGAAGACTATCGTATTTGAGGACCAGGGTAAATATTATAAACTAGCGATCATTAAAAGTCTTGAAGATTTTCACCGCCTGAAAAATGATATTTTCGGCGCATTAATCCCTGCCTTTTTTATATTGGCTATTGCTATTGTTTTGTTCAATTCTCTTTTATCCGGCTCACTTTTTAAACCATTTAATAAAATACTGAGCCAGATGAAAACCTATAAAGTGGGATCCGGGGCAGCTATCAAAAGTGTTCAAACGACCACGGTCGAGTTTAAAAAGATGCAGCAGCTATTTCAGGAGATGCTGGAACGGATTGAACATGATTACAGGAATCTGAAAGAATATACAGAGAATATGGCGCACGAAATACAAACACCTTTAACGGTGATAAGAAATAAGACAGAAAATCTGATCGCTGACGAATCTTTGATGCAACAACACGCTTCTACTGTTAAAATAATATATGATGAAGCCAACCATTTATCTAAACTGGGAAATACACTCAATCTGATCACAAAGATTGAAAACCACGAGTTTCGTAATACCCTGAGTATTCCAACCCGGGCAGTCATCGAAAAACATATCGAATCAATTTCTGAAGTTGCCAGATTAAAGTCACTGGAAATAGAGAGGGAATTATCCGATGAGCATATTTTGTATATAGATCCCTTTCTACTGGATATTGTATTGAAGAACATACTGCGCAATGCGATTCGCTACGGTATCCCGGACGGCCCTATTAAAATTAAAACAATCATCGATTGTCTGTCCATCAGCAATTATGGTCCGCCGTTGGAGGATGCCCCGGACAATCTTTTTAAGCGGTTTTATAAAAAAAATGGTAGCCGGGCTTCGCAGGGTCTGGGTTTATCACTGGTGAAAAAAATATGTGAACTCAATAACCTGACGATCTCCTATACATACGGGAATAAACAACATATTTTTACACTTTTAAGCAATCAATGACCCACCCCGTCTCGCTACGCTCGACACCCCTCCCTGTCAGGCAAAGCCAGACAGGGAGGGGCTGGGGGAGGGTCAGCAAAAATTTATTAATCTGGTTTTTTTATGGTATTTATAAAACAAGGAAAATGTATGTGTAATGAAATGTTAAATCAGAATGAAAATTACGTTGTAAGAAAGAATACCGTCGAAAATATACTTGTTCCAAGGAACCTCCGGAGCATCATAAGATATCATATTTTTTTAATAAGCGTCGTGTTGTCATTGTTTTTCTCATTTTCAGGATGTACCGGTGACCAGGCCAACGGCACTAATACAGACGGTGATAATAGATCCAAAAGGGCGGATGCGAAAATATCTGCGGCTATTCCGGTGAAGGTAGCCGTTGCTAAAAAAGGCGATATTTCCATGTTTTTGATGCAAACCACTACCATCGAAGCAAAACGTCAGGTGGATATCCTGGCGAAAGTACCCGGACAGGTAATAAAATTGACGGCTGAAGAAGGGATGCATGTAAAAAAAGGTGAATTGCTGGCCAAGCTGGATGAGGTCGAAATACAGATTGAGTTTATGAAGACGAAAGTAAGTATGGAAACCGACAAGGCGATGCTGGAACGCGCCGGGAGTATGTTAGAGAAAAACCTGATCGCCGAGGAAAACTATGAGACCGCACGTCTGCAATATGAGAGTTCCAAAGCCGCTCATGAAGCCGCGCGTATTCAAATGGAATACACGAATATTCGTTCCCCATTTAACGGTGTGATTACAGCCAGAAATATTGAACTGGGGCAGCGGGTGAACGTAAATCAATCAATCTTTATCGTGGCTGATTTTGATCCGTTAAGAGCGAAGATATATATTCCGGAAAAAGATATCGGGCGTATATTTGAAGGTCAAGCAGCAGAAATAATGATTGAAGCCGAGCCCGGCCTGGAATTTACAGGACGTGTAACAATGGTCAGTCCGGTGGTCGATCCAGCCAGTGGTACCTCAAAAGTAACCATCGATATTGAAGAGCATCAGGGGAAACTAAAACCAGGCATGTTCGCAACCGTTTTCATTACCACCGAAACCCATCACGGCGCTTTAATTATTCCAAAAAGATCATTGATTCTGGAAAGTGATATTGACCAGGTATATATCTACCGGGAGGGAAATGCCCACAAGGTTAACCTAACGCTTGGTTTTGCTTCAGGTGATGATTTAGAAGTGCTCTCTGGTCTGCAAGAGGGTAATTTAGTGGTAACCGCAGGTCAGGATGGTCTGCGGGAGGGCTTACCGATTAGAATACCGGAGCAGGAAGAAACACTTACGCGGGGTGCCGAGGAATCGAATTGATTTTGAATAGAGCGAAGATGTTATTAGAGGATTGATGTCATGAATATTTCAGAATTTTCGGTGAATAAGCCCATCTCCATGGTCATGATAATCCTGAGTATCATTGTTTTAGGTTTTCTGGCTCTGCAGAGATTACCGCTGGCATTCCTGCCAAATTTCTCCTCCGATGATGTGGATATCTTTGTGTCCTACGTTTCTTCTTCCCCGGAGGAAGTGGAGCGATTGATCACCCGTCCGATTGAAGAAATTATGGGTACACTTCCCCATCTGGAAAATATCAGTTCCACCTCATCATCAGATGGAAGCAGAATTGAGGTGGAATTTGTCGATGGCATCGATATGGGTCTGGCCGCTGTTGCGGTTCGTGACCGTTTAGACCGTGTGCGGCCTCAATTGCCGGATGATGTGGACCGGATCCGTATCAGGCGCTGGCAGTCGACCGACTTTCCGGTGATTGAGTTTAGTCTTGCCTGGGAAGGACCGGTCCATGAACTTTACGACATTATCAACAAGATCGTTGTTCCGCGGATCCAACGCATCGATGGGGTGGCTAATGTAGCTATTGAGGGATTAGATGAGTATCAGGTGATGGTGGAACTCGACTTCGAACGGATGCGGGCCCATCATATAGATGTCTACGATTTGAGTCGCAGTTTGCGTACAAACAATATAAATACTGCCGGTGGCTGGGTTATCGAGGGTGGACGCAAGTACACGGTAAGAACGATGGGTGAATTTCAATCCGTTGAAGAGATTGCCCAGGTGCCAATTAGGGGCACTTCTTTAGTCCTGGGTGATATCGCTGATGTTCAATTAGGTTATCCGGAGAAAACCAGGTTCAGAAGGCTTAACCGGCATGATGCGATTGTACTTGAGGTGTTCAAGGCCTCCACTGCCAATGTCGTTGCGGTCGCTGCAAATGTAAAAGATCTGTTAGAGACATTTCGTAGTGAACCTGATCTTAGCGGTTTAAACATGCATATCGTACGCGATCAGTCCGAAGAAATTTTAAACAGTTTGAACAATCTCGCATTAGCGGGTATTTTCGGTGCGGTACTGGCCACTTTGGTGCTTTTTATATTTTTACGCAAGGTTCGAAGTACAATCATTATATCCTTTACCATTCCCATTTCAATAATTGCCACTGCCTTTTTAATGTACATCTTACGACTGGCACCGTTTAATTCCCAAATCACCCTGAATATCGTTTCACTTTCCGGGCTTATGTTCGCTGTTGGTATGCTGGTCGATCCGGCGGTCGTGGTGCTTGAAAATATTTTCCGGCATAAACAGGAAGAAGGACTGAATGCCCGAGAGGCGGCCATTGTGGGAGCGCGTGAAGTCTCTGTGGCTGTTATCTCTGCCACACTCACCACTGTGATCGTTTTTGTACCGCTCATTTTTATGTCTGAATCATCCATGGGCAGATGGTCGCGGGATTTTGGTATTGCTATCGTAACGGCGACGCTTGCCAGTCTGGTTATCAGTCTTACTTTGATTCCGTTAGCGGCGTCTCACATTTTTACAGGCAAGGAGAGACCAAGTGCCCGTTTCCTGATGCGCATGGGTGATTCCTATGGACGTGGTATTCGCAAGGTCATCAAATATAGATTTGCCGCCTTGCTCATTTTTTTAGCGATTAGTTGGGGTGCCTGGCAATTGTATGAAAGTATCGACCGGGATTGGCAACCGCGCATCCCGGAACGAAGAATGGATCTGGCGATTGATCTGCCCCGTACCTATGAAGTGACTCAAATTGTAGCGTTGTACGATACGCTGGAATCAATATTACTTAATCAAAAGGAGGCTCTGGAGATTTCTCAGGTTTCCAGCCGATATATGAAGCACCGTGGTCATTACCATGCTAATCTGACCATATATTTTGTCCCTGAAGAAGAAGCAAAAAAGGAAACGGCTGAGTTGTACGATGATATCCGTACTTTGCTTCCCCCCATTCCGGGCGTTCTGTATAGAGTCGGAGAGAGGCGTGGTCGTGGAGGCGAAGGAATGGGCGTAAGGGTAGAACTAAAAGGAAAGAGTGTGTCGATTTTAAAGATGTATGCAGAAGAGGTTAAAAAACTGCTCCGGGATATTCCGGGTATTAAGGATATCGATACGTCCCTGGAACAGGGGGAAGAGGAAATGCAGATCAGCGTTGACCGGGTTCGTGCCCAAAAGTATGGACTTTCTGCGGAACAAGTGGCAAGATCAATTAATTCCGCTTTAGGCAGCCGCTCTAACTCTCAATTCAAGACCCAGGACAAAGAGGTAAAAATACTGGTCCAGCTGTCAGAGGAAGACCGTGTAAATATGCAGCAGCTGGGGAATATGGCCATTCGAAGCAGTCGAGGCGAAATGGTTCAGATAGGATCATTGGTGGATTTTGACGTGAAAAAAGGACCTGATGCTATTCGCCGGGAAGACAGGCAGACAACGATCAGGGTTTTTGCCAATACGGATGAAGCCGGTTTACGAGATGTTAGTCAGGAGATCAAAAAACGTATGGAAAATATTAAGCTACCACCTGGTTATAACTGGGGTCTTGGACGTAATTGGATGCTTATGCGTCAAATGGAGACCGAATCAAATTTTGCCATTATTCTGGCGCTTATCCTTATTTATATCGTTATGGCCTCCTTGTTTGAATCCTTTATCCATCCGTTCACGATCTTATTTACGGTTCCCTTTGCCATCATTGGTGTGCTCCTCATGTTCTGGGCAACGAATACAAACCTGACGAATATGGCCTACCTCGGCATTATTGTCGTCTGCGGTCTGGTGGTGAACAACGGCATCATCCTGATCGATGCTATTAATAAATTTCGTCGCCGGGGAATGTCTCGTAGCGAGGCAATTCGATTAGGCGGAAGAAATCGGTTGCGGCCCATCCTGATGACTACGCTTACTACCGTTATAGGACTAATGCCCCTGGCTTTACCGGCGATCTTCCCGGGATTTTTTGGACCGCAGGAAGGCAGATCTGCAATGTACACCCCGGTGGGTCTTGCGGTTGTTGGCGGCCTTTTAACGAGCACACCTCTGACCCTGTTTTTGATGCCGATTGTCTATGTCATGCTCGATGATTTGGTAACCTGGATTTCAAAAATTTTTGCAACCGCACGTCAATTACGACCCGGAGTAGCTGACGTTTAAATTAAGTCTTTTGAATAATGACCCACCCCGTCTCGCTACGCTCGACACCCCTCCCTGCAAGCAGGGAGGGGATGGGGGAGGATCAGTGATTGAAAGTTTATGTGATCAATTCATCGCGTAGTAAATTACAAGTGACTAAAGTTTAAAGGGAACTTTAGTCACTAAAGTAACTAAACTAACTTTGATAAATTACAAAGTTTATTTCTGTAATAGCATAAAACATAAGCTGTATCTTATTGCCCATATAAGAAGCGGCATTAAAATAATTTGTTAGAAAATCTCTGCGAAGCGGAACGATAAGAAATTTTTACTGTCTGAGCGCAGCGAGTTTAAAAATTTCAGTGAAGCGAGCGGTAGAATTTCTTCAAATTATTTTACAGCCTTGATTTTTTGGTTCTTTTGTATCAAGACAAAAGAACAAGTAAAAGGTAATATATATGAAAATTGTAAAATTCTCTATCAGTCGTCCGGTTACTATCACCATGTTTATGGTGGCATCGGTGGTTTTTGGTTATGTCGCTTTTAACCGTCTGCCGATTAATCTTCTACCGGATATTTCCTACCCCACGTTTACGATCCGCACTGAATATGAAGGTACAGCACCCGGGGAAGTGGAGAATCTTATTTCCAAGCCTGTGGAAGAAGCCGTTGGCATCATTTCCGGGGTAGTGCGTACCAGTTCTATATCCCGCCCGGGCATGTCTGATGTTGTTCTGGAATTTGACTGGGACACTGATATGGATTTTGCATCCCTTGAGGTTAGGGAAAAATTAGATATGCTGACTCTTCCGGTAGGGGCGGAATCCCCTATACTGCTGCGTTTCGATCCTTCTCTGGATCCGATTATGCGCATCGGTTTGGCCGGTGATGAGAGTCTGATCGCCTTAAGATTGTTTGCGGAAGAGCGTATTAAACAAGAATTAGAACCATTGGATGGGGTTGCTTCTGTCCAGGTCTCGGGTGGATTGGAGGAGGAAATTCAAATTAATGTCAATGAGGGTCGCCTGGCATCTTTGGGGATTACCATCAGTCAGGTCACTCAGCGATTGGCACAGGAAAATGTCAACCTGACCGGAGGCACACTCAAAGATGGTGATGCTGAATTTCTGGTACGTACGCTAAATGAATTCAAAAACCCTGATGAGATGCGTGATATCATTATCGGTATGCGCGGTCAGGCGCCTATTCAGCTCAAAGATGTCGCAGAAATTTCCAAGGGTCACAAAGACCGGAAAATTATTACCCACCTCAATGGTGAAGAATCAGTGGAGATTGCCGTTTACAAGGAAGCAGATAAAAATACAGTAACGGTTGCCCAGACAATAAAAGCGCGTCTGGAATATGTTATGGAAGAATTTCGACAATACGGAGTTCCTTTGAATATGACGATTGTGAACGACCAGTCGCTTTTTATAGAGAATTCGGTCGATGAAGTACTAAATACTGCCATCTGGGGAGGTATCCTGGCGATTCTGGTGCTTTATTTATTCCTTCGTAATCTGAAAAGTACAGTAATCATCAGTTTTACCATACCCATTTCAATTGTCGTAACCTTCTTTTTTATGTATCTGGCTGATGTATCGCTAAACATCATGTCCCTTGGTGGCCTGGCTCTGGGTGTCGGGATGTTGGTGGATAATGCCATTGTCGTTCTTGAGTCCATTGACCGGTATCGCCGGCGCGATCTGTCACCAACGGATGCCGCCGATCAGGGAACAACCGAAGTCGGTAAAGCTGTCATCGCCTCGACACTGACAACGGTCTGTGTCTTTATACCGATAATTTTTGTTGAAGGAATCGCCGGCCAGCTGTTTAACGATCAGGCGCTTACCGTAACCTTCTCTTTACTGGCTTCGCTACTGGTAGCGTTGACCTTAATCCCTATGTTATCATCACGACAATTTAAACCAAACGATTCCTTAGAACACACCGTACACTCTCCATCATCGCAAAATCATCCCGTATTAAAAAGAATAATCCATCGGATTTTTGTGGGCCTACCGGCCTTTATTCTTAACTTGATACAGCGTTTCTTATCGATTATCAGTGGATTTATAAAAAGACTGATGGGACCCATTTATAAGGTCTTCGACCATACCATGCAACATCTGACCGAGGCCTACCCTCGATGGATAGATACCGTACTTCAACATCGTCTGAAATTTCTTGTTGGTACGCTCTTACTTTTCATCTTATCCGTGTTCAGTATTGGAATTATCGGCACAGAGTTAATACCGGAGATGAGCCAGGGTGAGTTCTTCGTGGATGTACTCTTACCCATCGGCACACCGCTTGAGGAAACCGAAAAGGTGATTTCTAAAATGGCTGCAGAGGCACAGGAAGTCCCGGGTATTTATAGTGTCTATTCAGTCTCAGGAACAGCAGCACAAATGGGTTTTAGTGCAACTGAATTACGCGAAAATCTTGGCCAATTACATATACAGATGGTAAATCGTGACAGCCGTCAATCCGAACAACAGATTATGGATAATTTGCGGAATCGGTTTGCTTCATTTCCTGGTCTCGAGTATAAGATTTCCCGTCCAACCCTCTTTAGTTTTAGAACTCCGATCGAGGTGGAAATCCGCGGCTACAATCTGCAGGAATTGGAACGGCTCAGTCTCACCCTGGTGCAGAAAATGAACAATATTGCGGGTTTACGTGATATTAAAGCCAGTACCGAAGGGGGAAATCCGGAGGTACAGATCGTTTTTAACCGCCGCCGGCTGGCGCATGTCGGGCTGGATGTGGCTACTATCGGAAATATTATCCGGAATAAGGTGATGGGTGAGGTCTCTACTGAGTTAAACCGGCAAGACCGGAAAGTGGATATCCGTGTCCGTTCCCGGGAAGAGGATCGCAATGACGTCGAAGATTTACGGAGACTGGTGGTTAATACGACAGGTTCAGTTTCTATCCCGTTGTCTGCAGTAGCTGATGTGAAATTAGATCGCGGACCAAGCGAAATCCGGCGCATCGATCAGGAGCGTGTTGCCCTGGTAACGGCCAATCTCAAAGGACGAGATCTTGGTAGTGTATCAGAAGATATCCGAAAGGTCATTGATGACCTGCAACTACCTCCCGACTTTCGCGTACGACTCGGAGGCCAGCAGCGCGAAATGGTCACTTCTTTCGACAGTATGAAACTGGCTATCGCCCTGGCGATATTTCTGGTCTATTTAGTCATGGCTTCGCAGTTTGAGTCTCTGGTACAACCATTTATTATAATGTTCACCATACCGTTTGCCCTTATCGGAGTGATTCTTACCCTACTTGTTACCGGCACGCCCATCAGTGTGGTTGTATTGATCGGACTGATCATGCTGGCTGGGATCGTGGTAAACAACGCGATTGTTCTGGTTGATTATATCAACCAGCTGCGCAAAAGCGGATTAGGCAAACGCGATGCAATAAGACAGGCCGGTCAGATCCGTCTGCGCCCGATTCTCATGACCACTATTACCACGGTTCTCGGTCTTTTACCCATGGCCCTTGGACTTGGTGAGGGCGCGGAACTTCGCACCCCCATGGCGGTCACTGTAATCGGCGGACTCCTGACCGGAACACTCCTGACCTTGATTGTAATCCCGACTGTTTATGATGTGGTTGTGAGAGAAAAATATACGAGCTGATCGGATGCTTTACGCTCGAGGCGCGATATAATGCGCCCAATAGGTATAAGGAATAAGGTATAAGGTATAAGGAAATCGTAGAAACGGCTTGAGGGCCGTCTAAAGTAACCCCGATGAAAGATATTGTCCTCCAGCACATCGGGAATTCCCAAGTACCAAATCCCAAATCCCAAATAATTTGCAAATTTCAATTACCCAATAA
>CAZBBC010000022.1:0-14780 GCA_964489835.1 uncultured Calditrichota bacterium | reverse complement strand
AAAAAATATACTTACATTCGGTCATTTTGTATTTGTATTTATTTAGGATTTAAAATTTCGATATTGGAATTTATTTGTTATTTGGTGCTTGTTATTTGAAATTTAAAGTCAGTTACTAATTACCAATTCCCAATCAAATCCTGATTTAATTTTATCACTTCCTGTTAATCCCATTCAAAGTGTAGTTCTCGTTCGGTAATCTGTGGGGCTGTGAAGGGTTTATGTTCTTCAGGATAGCCAACATCCCATGGGGAGGGGCCTACCCACTCCGATTTTTTGCCGGATATGCGAATGTAACCTTCCGTGGAAATCTCTACGATGGTAAATAAAGGATCTTTATAAGGGGCGGTATATTTGATCCATTTAAAATTTTTATCTACTTCCTCACTGTATCGAATATGAGCATACTCTTCCCCCAGCCATTTATAAGACATAGAATTAATACAGATATACCAGATACTGTTTATTTCCTCCGCGCTGTCATTGTGCGTATGGCCGTTGAAACAGGCAATAATCTTATGGTTTTCGGAATGAGCATTGTGTGCTTCCAGTATGGCCCGGATTTCCCGGGCATTGTCAACGCCGTCATCGCCGCTTTGCAGTCCCTGATGAGAGAAAATGATTACGGGTCCGGTAGCTGAATTCAGTTTCTCCTTCAACCAGTTGGTCTGTTTCGGACCGATAAATTTTCGGTAACCTGTCTGTTCCGGAAATTTTTTATCATTTCCGTCAAGTACCACAAAATAGAAACCGTTAACCTCAAAGGTATAATATGAGGCAGCCATTTTCCGGTAGGCGATCGCTTCTTCGAGGGAATATCCACCGTCCATTTCATGATTGCCAATCACATGGTATTTTTTACCCGGGTAAGCATTCCAGATGGCGAACAAATGGGCATATTTATCAGCCGGTGTTCCGAAATCACCCAGTTCGATGATAAAATCCGGTTGCGCGATTTTCATACTGTCGATAAAGGCAGTAATCCGTTGTTCAGAATCATGCATCGTGGGCAAATGAACATCGGAACACATCCCGATACGGACACTTTTAACAGACGGCTTATCCGCACAGGCAATCAGTGAAAAAATAATCAGAAGTATTGCTATATATTTCATATATTTCTCCTTTAAATATTTCCGGTAGTGTCAAAAATTAACCACCACGCCAGTAGGCGGGCAGGCAGAGCGCACAGAGTATTATTTAATATTTATTGAATTATATGAGATTCTTCTTCTCTCCCCTCAGTGCCCTCTGCCTGCCCGCCCACTGGCGTGGTGGTTTTAATTCTGTTTCGTATTTTAAATAAATCGTGTGCATTATATAAATTCACAATATTTTTTTTAAAGAAATGTCAGTACAAAATTCTGGTACGAATCGTGCCTTCAATATCTTCAAGAGCTGCTCTTAATTCCTTGGATTCTTCCCGGGAATCAAAAGGTTCAATGTCCAGAACAACATAACCGATTTCATTTTTTGTTTCCAGATATTGCCCAACTACGTTTATTCCTCTGTTGGCGATCAAAGTATTAATTTCTTTTAACAACCCAGGCCTGTTTTCATGGATATGCAGCAGGCGGGTTGCCTGCACGTTCGGTCGTAAATTGACGTTGGGGAAATTAATGGCTCCTTCTGTATTACCCAGGTCACTAAAATTTATCAGTTTATTTGCCACTTCGGTACCGATATTATTTTGAGCTTCCTGTGTGGAACCTCCGATATGTGGTGTCAGGATCACATTTCCCATACCGATCAGAGGAGATTCAAAGGGATGCTGTGTTGAATTGGGTTCATCAGGAAAAACATCAATGGCCGCACCGCGAAGTTTGCCCTGTTTTAAAACTTCAGCAAGCGCATTAATATCGACTATCCGTCCACGGCTGGCGTTTAATAAACAGGCGTCATCCTTCATCAATGCCAGTCGATCCCGGTTCAGCATGTTAATGGTGGATTCATCTTCCGGTATATGAAAAGTGACGATATCTGCGATTTTTAACAGGTCTTCCAGGGTATCCGCCGGCCGGGCATTTCCCAATGGTAAGCAAGTACGGATATCATAATAGATTACCTGCATCCCCAGTGCTTCTGCCAGGATGGAAACCTGGGATCCGATGTGACCATAACCGATAACGCCGATGATTTTCCCACGTAGTTCATTGCTGCCTTTGGCCGATTTTATCCAGTGATGGTTATGAGCGGCCATGCTCTTTGGAAAAATGCTGCGCATCAGCATAATCGCTAAACCAATCACCAGTTCGGCTACGGACCGTGTGTTGGAATGGGGCGCATTGAAAACCGGTATCCCCATCCGGGTAGCCCGGGCAAGATCGACCTGGTCGGTACCGATACAAAAGCAACCAAGGGTGATAAGTTTTTTAGATTGCTTCAACACTGCTTGATTGATACTCGTACCTGATCTGATGCCGACGATATGGGCAGTTTTGATTTTTTCGATTAGCGCACTTTCTGATGAGGCAACCGGACAGGTTTCCACCTGCAAATAGCCGCGTTCCCTAAATACCTCAATGGCCCGTGGATGGATGTTTTCAAATAAAACGACTTTGATTTTATCTTTGGAAAGGGAAAGCAGATTTTTCATTAACATCTAAACCGAACCTCATAAAGAAATCTATAGACTAGTTCCACTATATTTTTATAACTTTAAACCCCTCACCTGTGACCTAATTACCAATTTTCTATTATTGGAACACGTAGTATTTCTCAGTGGTCTCTGTGGTTTAAAATCCATTTTTTCATTCACTCATAAAACCTTTGCCACAACCTGATTTCCTGATAGGGAATTTTAAAGAATATATTGTTAATGATCAATGACCAGGGATCAGTTATTCGGTAAAGGACGGATCAATATAGATAAAAACCAGCTGAAATAGGTATGAAATTTTTGCGTTGTCCGCGAAAAAAATTCGCACTAAAAATCAGTCAGATGAGATTTATTACTTATAGAAATAACACGTTGTACGCGGGTATCATTGTGTATTCGGGATATAAATCATTCTATGTTAATACATTATAAATTTTAGAAAAAGCTGGCATACAATTTGAGATTATGTATATTATCATCTGTAAATTCCATGCGGGAGGTTATAATAATGAAGGTGTTTAAATTTATCGCCATGATTATCCTCATATTTGCCGGTCAGCGCATAGAGGCTCAAATGATCGCTGACATTCATGATGATATCTCCACTGAATTTGCCATCTATCATCCTTATCCGGCCGATTTTACGGCAAAGGTTTCGCCCTATACGGTGGAAGCAGATTTTTCCAATGTGTGTAATTTTTCCTGGTTTGAATATGTGTTTGACGAATATGAATTAAATCTTCTCCGCCAGAATCATTTCGCGGTTAAAAAGAGCCGCTATACCCAACTCTATGATATCTATAATGAAAGTACCTTTGATGGGACGCCGATCTTGGTGACTTCCGATGCGGTTTTGCATATCTATCATGTGTTATACGATAAAATGCTGGCTGCGATTGAAATGAGCAAATTCGTACCGGCTCTGGACGATCTGACCCAAAAAATGATCGATCAAACCAGTCTCATTTATGAAAATGCTGAAAGTTCAACAGCTAAAGAAGCGGCGAAACACAATCTGGCCTTCCTGTATGTCGCCCGGAGTTTAATACAGCCATCTAATCTGGTAATACCTGAGGTGGTATCTACCCTGGTTAATTCTGAATTAACGCTTATCTCAGAAAGTGACGGATTTCATTATTCACCCGTTCTGGGTTCCTTTTCCAAGCTCGATTACAGCCAGTTTATTCCGCGGGGCCATTATACGCAGAATGATACTCTGAGAGCCTATTTTAAGACGATGATGTGGTATGGCTGGACGATTTTCACCATGGAACCGGATTTATTCGGTGAATTGAGTGCTCAACATACCCTGCAATCTCTGCTGCTGACACAACAACTATTTGCCCTTTTGGACAATAAATCGTTATGGGAAAATATCTATATTCCGACTGTCTTTTTCGTGGGAAAGACTGATGATCCCAATATCTATCAATATAAAGATATTGCCGATCGGATATACGGTCCGGATTTTATTTACCTGTCCGCCGATAACCTGGCCGATTCATTATTGCTGGCCCAATTTATGGCCGAAACCCGTCAGCTTCCGGAACCGGCCATTCCGAACTGGATATACGATACATATGTAACCTATAAAGGATTTCGTTTTATGGGGCAGCGTTTTATCCCGGACTCCTATATGTTTGCCCATCTGGTGTATCCGTATGTCGGCAGCCCTGGCTATCAGCGCTGGATGCCGAAGGGTCTTGATATTATGGCGATCTTAGGATCCGAGCGGGCCTACGCCATTCTGGATTCGGTTTATGATCAAACATCCTATCTGAATTACCCTGAACAGATTCAAAAATTTAAAACCGAATTCTCACTGAAATCCTCGGCGGATTGGACGCAGAATTTGTACTGGAACTGGCTGTATTGCCTGATGCCGCTGCTATATCAAAAATCAACCGGCTATCCCTATTTTATGTGCACGTCGGCCTGGACGGATAAAGAATTGTTTGCGGCACTGGCCTCCTGGGCGGAACTGCGTCATGATACCATTCTTTATGCCAAGCAAAGTATGAGCCCCTGTTGTATTCCTCCCGGTCCACCGCACAGTTATGTAGAGCCTAATCCACACCTTTATGCCCGTCTGGCCAGCCTGGTCAAATATACATATGATGGTTTACATAATCGCGATTTGTTGTTGCCGGGCTTTCAGGAAAAATTAAATCTGTTTGAATCGTTGCTTTTATTTCTGCGTGATATATCGATCAAAGAGTTGGAAAATATTCCACTTTCTGATCAGAATTATGAAAACCTTTTCTGCTTCGGTAAAGTTATGGAAAAACTGATCGCTGAAAAATCTGATCCGCAACAAATCTGGGAAAAAGATACAGATGATATGGCCGTGATTGCCGATGTCCATACCGACTCAAACACTGACCGTTGCCTGGAAGAGGGGGTCGGTTATCCGCTGGAAATATATGTTATCGTTCCTGATGGCGATGAATTACACCTAACCCAGGGAGCTATCTTTTCTTATTATGAATTTAAACAGCCGATTGCTGACCGGCTGACTGATGAGCAATGGCGTGAAATGTTGTGGAACAAAAAGGAACCGGATCTACCGTCATGGAGTGCCGCTTTTATGGATATGACGGCATCTGCACCTGATTTATTAGACGGATCACCTGAAAATATTTATAACAAGGAATTTACATATATTTCTGACTCACCGCAGGGTAACCCGGTTAAAGATTTTCAGCTCTTCCCAAATTATCCCAATCCCTTTAATCCCAAAACAATTATAAATTATGAATTAGCAATTACGAATTACGTTGTTTTAGGCATTTACAACCTTTTGGGGCAAAAAATAGCCACACTGGTAAATGAAACGCAAAATGCAGGGTTTCACCGGGTTGAATGGGATGCGACAGGATTTGCATCCGGGGTGTATTACTATAAAATTTCGGCGGGTGAATTTGTGGATGTGAAGAAAATGGTGCTCATTCGATAGTGATTTCTCACAGCGGCGCAACGATCCTAAATGATTGATCGCTCTCACGCAACGACGCAACGACGCAGCGAAATAATATTTTATAATATCCAAAATATATTTAGGTGCTTTAGAATATAAATCCTACTATATAATTAAAAAATAATAAAAACGCAGCGTTCGTTGCGGTCGCTGCGCCGCTGCGAGAAAACGGTTAGGTGTTAAGAATCACTACTCCCTGATTTGTATTCAGTTCTTCAATCAAAAATCAGCCTGTCCCGCACTTGATGCGGGATTAATCCTTGTTCGAAATTCAAATGTAAGAATATCCTCTTGGATTTGCCGCCCATTGGAATGATCCTTCCTTTCCTCGCATTATTTATTTAACTTTTAAAATAGAAATCTGGATATAAAAGATCTAACCTATTTATATTTATATAAATAAAGGGATAATTATCATGAAACCAGTGACTACCCTGAGAAAAAGTATTGTCTGTTTACTATTTTTATCCGTTTGGATTGGTTGTGCTCAAAATCGTTTGTTTATTCAGCCGATCGATGGATTCAGTGATCAAGCAAATACCCAGTTAAAACATTTCCTCATTCAGACCAAAGATGAGGCAGGCAGAAAAATTGCTGTTTTTGATGGTGATGGCACTGTGCTTGGGCAGACACCCCATTATCTGGCCGATGAATGTATGTATTTGTATGCCAAAGAGCATCCGGCACAAAACCCGGATATCATCGAAGAAATGATAACACAATCAAATGTATCTTTGCCGTATGTCCAAAACCGGGTTTTTTACATGTCCGGAAAATCCCTGCAATTCTATCGTGATTTAGGCGAGGACTGTTTTGAGAAATATTATTCCGATAAAATTTTTGAACCGATGCGCCAACTGATCAATCATCTTAAAGCCCATCATTTTGAAATATGGATCGTCACTGCCTCTCCGGAGGGCATGTATCAACAATTTTTGAGTAAAGAATTTGGTCTTCCGATCACACACATCATCGGCGTAAAATCGGTCATTCGGAACGGAAAAATAACTGATGAAATTGTTCAGCCCGTACCACAGGATCGTGGCAAGAAAGAAGCGATTGAAACCTTTGTACAGGATATTCCCCTATTGGTGGCCGGCAACAGCCGTGGGGATAAAGAGATGATTGAATTCAGCCGTGGTTTACGGATGATCGTCAATCCGGACGAGCATGTTGCCCCTGACCAGGAAATCAGCATTGCCGATTATGCCCGGAAAAACAACTGGCTGATCGTCCGTATTGATGATCTGCCCGATCCGGATTTTCCTTCGGTGTCTTCAAAGGAATTCAATATAAGACTTAACAAAACCAGAAGCATATCTGAATGAAATTGTTTATTGCCGATATGCCCGGCAATTGTGCTTGTTTGATGGGTTCCATTCTATTGATTAATTCAGCCGTTGATACCCGTATCTTTTCCAGATCATAGGCTGGCATATAATAATGATAGAGCCTGTACAGTTCCTGATGAAAAGCATCGATTTCCTTCAAAACGGGCCGGACCATACGCATCAGGTTTTCAAACTGGGTATGCAGATCTTCGGCTGCTTTAAGCAGGGCTGTTTTTTGGTCCGCGGCGGCGGCCGTTTTATAGGAAGCAATAATCCTTTCTATGGTTTTAATTCCTGCTGACCAATCATTCTGTTTGTCACGCAGGATCCCTGGCAGGGTGGCGTTGGAGAGTTTTGCAAAGCCTTCTTCGATATCTGGGATCAGTTCTTTCAGTAACTGGGTGTCCTTTGCCGGCCAGGCCTTATGCCAGATCTGGTAAATGACTTCGTGAAAGGCCCGCAGTTCGGGGACACTGGAACGTGTTTCATCCATTGCCCCGGATTGGTGCATCTCTGATGCTGCCTCAATCTTTTTCGCCTGTTCCTTCTCCGTGCAGGCAGCTCCGATAAATATAATGAGACTAACCGATAATAATCTGAGAGAAAACATTTATTCACCTCTTATTTATTGATACAAATTTTGGCCGCTAACTTAAGGGGAAATTTTGTAAGATAAAAGAAAGTTTATGACTAAATTCTGAGATTAAATAAATGGGAATTGGGAGGGGAAAAGCGTATCACGCTCTTCGCTCTACGCTTCTCTCTTCTCATCCATAGTTCCAAGTTCCCAATTCCTAAGATAAATTTTCTATTGCAATTTTGTACCCATTGTTTATATTTATCGGGATAGAATCCCAAATTACATGGCATTTATTTTATCATAATAAGTCATGAGGAGATTATATAGAAAAATTTAAGTCACCTATGATGACCCTTATTCCTGTACTTTTTGAATTGGAATGATAGCATCAGCATATTATACTCTCAAACACCCGTCTAATTACTTGTCCCTTCTGTATACGGTTATATTCATCTCGAAAAACCGGCATATCTGCTAAACATCCGCCAAGTTCTCTTATTATATTTTATGATCTAAATTAATTCACCATAAAGGTCACAAGAAATGTATAAATTTTTGGAGCACTGGTCATGCAAAAAGAGCAAACATTACAAAAAACGAGTGTTAATACTATTATTTTATTAGTATCTGTTTTTACCTTATTCACAATGAATGCGCTTTATGCCGGTCAAAAAGGGGATTGGGTCAGATACCAATTACCGGATGTGTTGCCGGGAACCTGGCGCCGGGCGGTGGGAGAAAACTGTCTGATATTTGCCGGTGCTGACGACAGTCTGATCGCGGCCTATGATATTCACGCCGGTGCCTGGTATACCTATCAAACATCGATAGGGATGCCCTGGCGGTATACGGCGGCGGCAGGCGACGATGCGGCGATGATCTGGAATGATTCCATTGTGGTCGCCTACAGTGCTTTACTGCAAGAATTCGTCATGCTGGATTATGAAGGATCGCTTCTAGGGTCCAGTTCCGGCTATGGGTGCAGCGGCTTTATGGCATATTTTCTAACCGATGCCTTTTTCTATGTCTTTGATGCCGAAAACGGGCAGTGGTACCAACATCCCTATAATAAACCAACGGAAGATATTGAGGCTATCTGGGTACATATTGATGGCAGAACGGATGATGTAGTGGTGGAGCTGGCGAACACTTCAGGCTGGGTGGAAAGAACCTTGATCACCTACAGCCACCATACCAAGAGTTTTGCCGAAATCAATAGTGATAACTTGGTCCATGAGCGGCTGGATCATGGCTTTGTATTCTGGGTGATCAATGATTTCTTTGGCGGGTATAGTGCTTATACGGGTGATTATAGTAAAATCACCCCTGGACAAATATTTTACGTAACGGATACCTCACCGGGAGCACTGCTGCTATATCCGCGTACAACCTTTACCTTCTTTTACAGAGTGGAGAAAGAGTATCCGGTGCATACGGGATTTATCTATGCGTACGATACGCGCCACGGTTCTTTTCAGATTGGCAGTTTCGATCATTTTATTATGGTTGAAGGTCTTTCCACCTATGATTCCTGGACAGGATCAGAAATCGGATTCCAGGGCACCGTGAATTCAGGTGGGGATGAAAGTCTTGCCTATTATGTTTATAACGGCAAAACACACACATTTACGCATACCACATCTCCTTTATTTGATTGTGGCTTTGGCCGTCCGCATTGCTGTGGGGGATCGGTCTTTACAGGCGTTGACTATTATACGGTGATGGCCTATGATGTAACCGATCAGCATATGGCCAGCGCCGCTTTACCACCGAGAGTGGAAGGATATCAGGCAGGTATCAGTCTTGAGGCGAGGAAAAACTGGACGCTGGCGGATGTCAAACGGGTATTCTCAGATACCTTATTCATATACACGTTTAATGGTACGACCAATACGATGACCATACGCAGGGAATATACCACGGAAACAGCGGGGAGCGGGTATTATGCGAAAATCGTTGCTGATAATGTATGTGGATTTATTATCATGAACCAATTGCTGCTCTATTCACCGGGTACGGACCAGTGGACGGAAAAAATAGTGGATCGGGAAAACCTGATTTTTGGCAATCAGCGCGATTATATCTATTATCTGGATGGGGACCATATATCACTCTTTAACGGGCTGACCGGTCAGGATAATATTTCCTTACCTTTCGGGTACGATACTTATTGGTATATGGATAATTATACCTATAAACAAGACAATTTTTTTATCGCTTATAACAATAATAATCAGTATGTGGCCTACAGCCTGTTTACCGGGACAACCAGCGCCTATGCCAGCGATTTTCTCGCCTATGAATATGGCCAAAATGCGGTGGTGGTCCTTGGAAGTAGCGGATCTGTGGATAATTTAAAGTATCATCTGACCTATAATGCTCTGGAGGACTGCTGGATTCCACTAACGCTTACCGCAGAAGAAGGTTATCGCAGCAATATCATGGCCGGTGGTAAAACCGCCTTAATGCTTACCGTTAACGGATATCTACTGGCCTTTGATCCTAACAAAACGGCATCGGCGATCGATGATGAGAATAAAAATATGACTCAAACACCGGAGCGATATCAGCTGTTTCAGAATTATCCCAATCCATTCAATCTAATAACAATTATAAATTATAAATTATTAATGATGAATGATGTCGAACTGAGTATTTATAATCTATTGGGGCAAAAGGTAGCGACACTGGTGGACAAAAGGCAGAATGCAGGGAGTTACAGGGTAGAATGGGATGCGACAGGTTTTGCCAGTGGTGTCTATCTTTACAGAATAAAAACAGGTGATGGGTATGTTGAGACTAAAAAACTAATATTGCTTAAATGAGTCGGAGACCGGAAACCGGAGTCAGGAGACCGGAAAAAATAAATTGAATTGACATTAGATATTAGGAATTTGGAATTAGGAACTAGCTAAATCTTCCATGAAATAGCAAATTCCGAATTACCAATTACAAGTTCCATTTTCAATACCCTTTAGTTTTCCCGGGCAGTCTCGATACTTATAAAATGATACCTTTTGCTAATGCTATAAAAATATGAATACCGTCAAATCAGTATGAATGATCATTAAAATTGGAAAATAGGAAGCAGATATACACAAAACTAATTAGGTTAGCTACAAATGGCAAGGAGAATTTTTGGATAGTACTTTAAGATATTTTATTTGAAAATTAATGTTTACCATTGTTTATTCTTAATATTATTCCTATAATATTAACAATCCTTCCTCGATATAATTGTAAAATCAGAAAACTCAGATAGTTTATCATCAGCAGGATTATGACCATTGATAATGCTCATCGCAGCAATAAATCACCACCCTCAGAAAGGTGCTTAGAAGTAGGTGCGTATTTGGAGCAGAAATCTACCCGATGATAATCATTTACGTTTGAAAATTTCACTGTCCTCTAAAAATAGGAGTTAATATGAAAGCCACGTCAATTACAATTTTTTCACTCATTCTCTGCCTGATTTCGATGACCGCCTCTGCCCAAAAAAGTGGTGAGATCGTTTTTTCAAAGAAATTAATCAATCCTTCCGGTCCCGGTGGATTAACCGCTGAATTTCAATCCGGTGACAACATTTATGCCGTCGCATTTTTTGACAAAGCCATAAAGGAATTAAGTGGATCAGGAACGAAATCAAAAGTGACCATGGAAGTTTTCATTTACGAACTGAAACAACCGCTTTATGACTATCAACAACCGAGTGAAATGCAATTGGAAACAAGTTCATTGGTTGTCTCAGGAACTGCTCTCCAGAATAAATATCTACCTCTCGATATTATTCCCGGAGCAAGTGACATGACCGCATACGGTAATCCGGATTTGGTGTACAAAAAATTTGGTCCAAGGTTTGACGGACCGGTAAGATTTGCGGAACGATTTGGTAAGCTGGAGCCTGGCGCGCACGAAATCATTGTCAGACTAATGTGCAATTATAGTGCTGTTGCCGAAGGTAAGTTCATTATTAAGGGGGATAATTACGCTGCTTACCAAAAAATGTCCGGCGGAATAAATGAATCGGCCTCCAATTTAAAAACGAAAGATACGGTCATGCCGAAATCCGCCCGTTCCGACAAAAAACTTGAATCTGAGATGCTGGCGGCATTCAAAAATTCTCAGACGTATAAAGATAGAGTTAAAGGGGAAGTTTTGCGGATCGTAATTATTGACCCCGATTGGATGACACGCAGACATCAGATTACCGGCGTAATTTTACACAGATACATACGAGCGGCCATTGCCGTAAAGAACAGCGATGGCACCTGCACACTTTGGAATCTGGTTACTTTTCAACAGGATTATGTAAGCAATGCCTTCCAGAAGACTAAGTTTGATGGGATAGGGGATCCGTTAAAAATTCCCTGTGAGAATGTGAATAAATAAAATAAAAATTTGTTTAAAATATATATAATATCAGACCTGCCCGTCCCCGCCTTTCAGGCGGGGGCGAAATCAGGTAGTGGGATTTATTTGGGATTTCGAATTTAGAACTTCGAGTATATAAAGTGGTATCAAAAGAGTCCTCTTACTTCGCTGTTTACTTCTTTAATTTTTCTAACATTTTTCTACCATTCTCATTGTCCGGATTTATTTCAATTGATTTCCGGTAGTTTTTAATCGCCAGTTCTTTTTCACCGGCCAGCATGTATGCTTCACCGAGACTGTCATAAGGATTGAAAGCTTCCGGGAAAGCCTTTACGTTTAACTTAAAAATCTCACGCAGAGGCGCTAAGACGCGGAGAAATTGTCCACGGATTATCCGTCTTCGCCGGATCAGGCTTTGACTGACACGAATTAACACGGATTAAAACTAAAATAATTATTAATAAATAGTAACATCGCTGCGCCGCTGCGAGAAATAAATTAGTCCGTTTTGTAAAAATTTTGCTAAAATAACAAAGTTTTTGGCTACAATAACATATTGAAAATTGCCCGGCGGAAGATTGAATAAAAAACAATTAATTTATAACTTACGAATTAAGATAGATTATAATTAAAATCTTCGTGACCTCTGTGGCTAATATTTGACATTAACAGTTTTAGAACAAGGAAGAGAACATGACCACATCAAAAATTACCTGGACAAAAGTTGATGAAGCCCCCGCTTTGGCTACCTACGCATTACTTCCAATTATTAAAGCCTATACCAAGGATTCCGGCATTGAAATTGAAGAAAGTAATATCTCTCTTGTCGGCAGAATCATGGCCTGCTTTCCCGACCATCTTAAAGAAGAGCAAAAAATTCCGGATTATTTAAAACTTTTAGGAGACCTTGTAAAAACTGAAGGTGCTAACGTCATCAAATTGCCAAATATCAGCGCTTCCATTCCACAGCTGCAAGCGGCCATCAAGGAACTACAGGAAAAAGGTTATGATATTCCTGATTATCCCGAAGAGGCAAAAAACGAAGCAGATAAGCAACTCCAGAAAAGATTTGCCCGGGTGCTCGGTTCTGCGGTCAATCCGGTCATTCGTGAAGGAAATTCCGACCGCAGAGCAGCCACCTCCGTTAAAAAGTTTGCCCAAAAAAATCCCCATAAAATGATGCAGGATTGGCCAGTGACAGGATCTAAAGCACGTGTGGTCCATATGGAGAGTAACGACTTCTATGAAAATGAAAAATCGACTACCTTGGAAAAAGCCGGCAATGTAAGGATTGAGTTTGTTGATGCTAATGGAAAGATAACCGTTCTTAAAGAGAAACTTTCGCTTTTGCCGGGTGAAGTGATTGACACGACCGTCATGAATGTTGCTGCCCTGCGCAAGTTCTATGCCGAGCAGATGGAGGCAGCAAAGAAGGAGGGAGTATTACTTTCCCTGCACCTGAAAGCAACCATGATGAAAGTCTCTGATCCGATCATGTTCGGTCACTGTGTTTCTGTTTATTATCAGGAGGCGTTGGAAAAACATGCCGATGTGTTGCAGGAAATCGGGGCAAATGTCAACAACGGTCTGGCTGACGTTCTTGAGAAACTGGACAGGCTTCCCGCCGATAAAAAAGCAGCCATTGAAGCAGACATTAACGCGGTATATGAAAACCGCCCGGCGCTGGCGATGGTCGATTCCAGAAAAGGGATTACGAACCTGCACGTGCCCAATAATATTATTATCGATGCCTCAATGCCCAATGTTGTTCGTGACGGTGGTAAAATGTGGAATAAGGATGATCAGTTACAGGATACTATCGCCATGATACCTGATCGTTGTTATGCCACTATCTATCAGGAAATGATTTTAAATTGTCAAAAACACGGGCAATTCGATCCGTCAACG
The DNA here is from genome assembly GCA_964489835.1 of uncultured Calditrichota bacterium. GTDB lineage: Bacteria > Calditrichota > Calditrichia > JAJRVZ01 > JAJRVZ01 > CAZBBC01. The sequence goes on along the minus strand of CAZBBC010000022.1, from coordinate 1,014 downwards.
ATGGGAAGTGTTTCAAACGTTGGTCTGATGGCTCAGAAAGCAGAAGAATACGGTTCTCATGACAAGACATTTGAAGCACCGGGCCATGGAAAGATCCGGGTAGTTGATGAAAAAGGTGCTACCGTCCTTGAACAAAATGTAGAAACCGGCGACATATTCAGAATGTGTCAGGCGAAAGACATTGCTATCCGGGACTGGGTCCTTCAAGCCGTGTTAAGGGCAAAAGCGACAGGGTCACCGGCCCTTTTCTGGCTGGACGAAAAAAGAGGACACGATGCGCAAATCATTAAAAAGGTAAAAAAGTATTTACAGGATCATGATACTACTGGTCTGGATATTCGGATCATGACACCGGTTGACGCCATACGCTTTACCCTGGAGCGGATCCGCAAGGGTGAGAATACGATTTCTGTTACCGGCAACGTTCTTCGTGATTACCTGACCGATCTGTTCCCGATCCTCGAGCTCGGTACCAGTGCTCGGATGCTGTCCATTGTCCATCTGCTTAATGGTGGCGGACTATTCGAAACCGGTGCCGGGGGTTCAGCGCCCAAGCACGTTCAGCAATTTTTAAAGGAGGGTCACCTGCGCTGGGATTCTCTTGGTGAGTACTGCGCATTGGTACCATCCCTGGAGCTGATTGCTGAAAAAACCGGGAATAAGAAAGCGGCGATTTTTGCAGAAACACTGGATCAGGCAATCAGCAAATACTTAGAAAATGCAAAATCTCCTTCCCGTAAGGTGAATGAGCTGGATAACCGGGGCAGCACCTTCAGTCTTGCCATGTATTGGGCCCAGGCGCTGGCCGCGCAAGATAAGGATATGTCGATGAGAGCTCGTTTTACGGAAGTAGCGAAAACGTTAGAGAAAAGTGAATCTAAAATCGCTGCAGAACTTTTAGCTGCGCAGGGTGAGGCGGTTGATATTGGTGGTTATTATCTCCCCGATCCTGTAAAGGCCGAAAAAGCGATGCGTCCCAGCGCGACCTTTAATGCGATTATTGAGGCGATGTAG
>CAZBBC010000021.1:13580-47922 GCA_964489835.1 uncultured Calditrichota bacterium | reverse complement strand
TATTTATAGACTTAAATATTTAATTTTATGAATAATTCAGGTTAAAAGATATGACCAAAATTAAAATATCTAAACCGATGATATTTCTTGTGTTAGGAGGTAGTCGCGACATAAAATGATGTCTTGATTTTTTAGATTTGTTGGTCAACATACAAAATATATTATAGGTTGGTAAAAAGAATCGTTTTATTTTCCGCAATAAAAAAGCATCCGGAGCGCGCACTGCTCCGGATGCTCGTGGACCTACGGGTGGGACTTTTTGAAGATTGTTAAAATTTGAATGTTACGCCTGCCAGTAATCGATCTGTTTTTACTGTTTCAGAAGTACCTGAAGGGGTAAAATTATCAGAACTGAATTTCTCCCAGTCTCCACGGGTGTAGCTGAAATTCAGTACCGTATTTTTATCTATTTGATAACCTAACCCGGCGCTGAAATATTCTCGGTCGAGTGTCTCATCAGGACTGACAAGTGGTGAAGGGACTGAACGGTAGCCGCCGCGTAATTTAATACCGGAACCTGGTACCCGGAATTCCGCACCGAAAGAATAACCGAGCGTTGACTGAAATGCCTGTGCAAAGAATTTGTTCTCGTCCAGCAGGCTCTCATAGTCTTCTGTATAAACGCGATCGTCGGGAATGTCGAATTCGACCTGTGTCCAATCTCTATATTCAAAAGAACCGGCAAGGGTGAATTGTCCAAGATCAAAGGCAACACCGCCGGAAAATTTGAATGGATATTTTACTACATATTCCCAGTCACCGGATGATAATTCCGCCTCTGAACTATAGCCGTCATCGAAGTAGATAACATCTCGGCTGGAATATGTCTCATTAATGACCAAAGACCGGGGGAAGTCGATGGTTAATCCCAGGCGCAGGGCTTTTGATAGATGAAAAAGACTGCCGATTTTAAGACCCCAGCCGCTGAAATCGGTTAAGATCTTATCATGCAATTCATAAGCGTCATAATCGGAGGGATATTGATTATAGTTATTTTCCGTATCATCCTGATAAAAGTCCATGATGTACTGGCTGCTTCCGGAATAAATATCAAGCGTAATGCCAAGCGCAAATCTTGGAGAAACCTGAATACCGCCTCCTATTGACCAGGCACTAAGATTGCCCTCCTGATGAATTTCTTCCGTCCGTTGTGCATCTCCGTCATAAGGGTAGTAGTTAATATTCCCAGTCTCATCTTCCAGTTCAAAACCAAGGTCAATAATATCACTACTGAATCCTGAGAAGTAGAGGTATTCATCGAAACTTTTAAAGCGATTGTAACCAAAAGCCATCACAAAACTTCCTTGTATCGTAGGAAATTTATAGGCGAGGCCTAGTGATTGCAGTTTTGTAAAATTTCTATCATCTAAAATGGTTGAACCTGCGAACGTCGCTTTATTATTGAAAGTGAGATGATATAAGCCACCATCAATCTCGCTGCTTTCAAGTTGCGTAAGACCTGCAGGATTCCAGTAGATCGCACTGTAATCATCCGCTACTCCCGTAAAAGCATTCCCCATGGACTGCGCCTTAATACCCACGCCACCTTCGTCATACATAAAGTCAACGGCTTCCTCGGGCGTCTGGGCGATGAGTACGGTTGATAACAACCCGATGTATAATATTTTTATTAATTTCATTTTATTCTCCCTTCACCAATTCCACTGGATAATATTTCCATGATTAACGTCTGCTCGATCTACCCGAACTGCTTTTTCTCGAACCTGATGAACTGCGCGATCCACTGCTGGAACGGCCGCTTCCCGAAGACCCGCGGGAACCTGAGACCGAGGATGAACCCCGGGAAGAGGATCCTGAGACCCGGCCAGACGAACCGCTTGATCCACTTGAGGATGAGGAACGTCGCGAGGAGGACCCGGAGACCCGGCTGGATGAAGATTTCGAGGTTGTTGATGATTTTGGTTTAACAGTAGATTTGGATTTTTTCTGACTAGAGCTACTGGTTGTTTTAGATTTGCTTGTTGTCTTTTTAATCACTGTTCGTTTAATCGTTGGTGATTTTTTATTCGATGATGTTGTCGGTTTTATTCTGTTAATCTCCCCCTCATTTTTTTTAACAGTCTGCTTCCGGATTGTCGGACGTTTCGTATCTTTTACAGTTGTGCGTTTATTGATTGTCGTGCGGCCATTATCATTTTTAACGGCAGGTGTGCTCGTTTTCTGTCTTTCTGTGGTGGTAATCAGCCGTTTGTTTCCCGAATTTCCGGCCACTGCCACTCTCTCAATATCATCCGCTGATTTTGACCTTGCCTTATATGAACCGGCTGTCTGGGGGCTGGATCTTTGAATCGATTTACGGCCGGCATAAACATTTTGAGAACGGCGTGAAAAGTCTCTTTTCCCAAATGATTTCGAGCTATAGCCATGGTTATAGCGCGGGCTGTAATATCCGTAGTAGCCATAGTCATACCATCCCGAATAATGGTATCCCTGATAATAATATGGCGGGTAATAACAAAAGGGGTAAACGTATGGCTGATAACAGTAGTTACCATAGTATCCAGGTCCTGTATAGTAACCATACCAGAAATTGAAACCAGGCTCAAAATACCAGTCATCGTAAGGATCATAATAAATGTTACGCGCGTAATAATAAGGCGGAACATTTACATAATGATGCACCACTATTTGATCGGCATCAAGATCATCTTCATAATAGACAATGGTGTCAGCATCATCTGCATATTCTTCACCGCTTGCCTCGTCTTCATATCCATAACCCTCATATACAGGTTCTTGATCGACATAACCAAGACGCGTATAGCAACTGGTCATGCCTATCATTATGGTCAGGAAGATCGCGCTTTTAAATAATTTATCTTTTAACATTTCGTCACCTCTTTCATTGGTCCACTTATTATATGTACAACTTTCATACCATCTTTTGGCGATATTCCCTAACTAATTGTTATTTATAAATATAAAGATAAAATAACGGATCAGTAATAGGTAAAAAAAAACAAATATGACAACGTTGTATGCAGCACATGTATACGTTGTTTACAGATCTTTGGGATGGATGTGATAGCGATTCAATTTTTTGTGAAGACCTGCCCGGCTCAGATGGAGTTTTTTGGCTGCCCGAAGGATGTTGCCGTTGGTTTCTTTAAGTGTCTCCATAATTAGCTTTTTTTCGAGTGTTTCAACTTGCTCCTTCAGAGATCCGTCGGGTGCATTGACCACGTCATCCGGGATCGGGGAGTGAAAACGCGGGGACAGAAGATCGGAAGTAATCGGTGTATTATCATCGGCCAGAGTGAGAGCGCGTTCGATCTCATTCTCCAATTCTCTGATATTCCCCGGGAAAGGCGCGCGGGATAGCAAGTGCAGCGCTTGCTGATCTATGCCATTAATATTTTTCTCGATTTTTTTAGAATATTTTTGAATAAAATGGGTGACAAGGTCCGGGATATCTGTACGCCTTTCCCGCAGGGGGGGGAGATAAATGGGGAAAACATTTAATCGATAGTATAAATCTTCCCGGAATCTTCCTGATGATATTTCTTTTTCAAGATCCTTATTTGTTGCAGCAATAATACGTACATCAACAGTCGTGGTTTTCGTTCCGCCAACTGCCTTGAACTCACCTTCCTGTAAAATCCGCAAAAGTCTCAATTGCAGTGCTGCCGATGTATCAGCTAGTTCATCTAAAAAAACCGTCCCTTTGTCGGCCATCTCAAAAATTCCTTTTTTATCTGCAATGGCACCGGTGAAGGCACCGCGTACATGCCCGAAAAGTTCACTTTCAAGAAGCGAGTCGGGAAGAGCGCCGCAATTTTGAGCAATAAAATTTAATTCCTTACGTGAACTGTTAAAGTGAATCGCCCGAGCCAAGAGTTCCTTCCCAGTCCCGGTCTCCCCTAAAAGCAGAACGGTTGTTGGCGTATTAATCACTTTTTCCGTTAACTTGAACACTTCTAGCATTTTTGGACTGTGACCGATGATGCTCCGGAAATCATAGTCCCCACGAATATTTTGTCTGAGATATATGTTTTCTCGTTTGAGCAGTTCATTTGCTTTTTTTAGTTCTTCGCTGAGTTTTTGATTTTTTTTCTGCAGGAGGTAGTGTTCGACAGCGCGTTGAACGATTAGCCGGAGATCTTCAGGCTCCCATGGTTTAGATATATAATAATATATTTTACCTTTATTAACCGCATCAATCGAGGCCTGAATATCAGCATAGGCAGTAATTAAGATTCTTACAATGTCAGATTGAATAATAAGCGATTTGGATAGAAACTCAACGCCGGTCATTCCGGGCATGCGTTGATCAGCCAATACCAACGCAAATCTCTGTTTATCGAGCTGTTGAAGCGCTTGTTCGCCGCCGGAAGCTGTATAAACATTATACTCGTCTTTTAAGAGTCTTTCCAGTGCGTGCAAAATTTCCACCTGGTCATCGACAATTAAAATATTTTCTTTTTGCATCATGTATATTTCCTGATGTTCCCTGAGGCAATCAGCGTTTCCAAATGATAGATCAGTAAGATCCTGAAAATATAATACATTTTAATTCTCACTGAATTTAAGCACTATTTAAATCGGGTGCACGGTTAAACGGAAGAATAACTTTAAAGGTGCTTCCTTTTCCAACGTTACTCCTGATTTCAATTTTACCGCCGTGATTTTTAATGATTGAATATGAAATACTTAGTCCCAGACCTGTTCCTTTACCTACATCTTTTGTGGTAAAAAAAGGATCGAATATTTTATCAATAATATTAGCAGGAATACCTGTACCGTCATCGGTTATTTCGATAGTCAGATATTTTTCAACCTCGCTTGTCTTTATGGAAATCGTTCCCTCTCCCTCAATTGCCTGGGCTGCATTAGCGAGAAGATTTAAAAAAACCTGATTGATTTGACCGGGATTGCAGTCAATACGACGTTTTGCTGTGTAATTCTTCTCAACGCGGATGTGGTGTTTTATCTGAGGATTAAGAATCATCAGGCTGCTCTCAATACCTTCATGAATGTCGACTTCCTTCCACTCGGCCTGGTCCAGATGTGAAAATCTACGTAAATTATCCACCAGTTCCTTTACCATTTGGCTGCCGTGTATTGTGTCTTCAATGAGGTTTTTAATATCAGGAAGTATTGATGGAATCTGGTTATTGTTTCGGTCGGTCAGGTTTTTTGTAAATTCTTCAATTTTATCTGTATAGGTTTTTAACTGCTTTATATTGGCGTAAATAAAACCGATGGGATTGTTTAACTCGTGTGAAATACCTGCAACCAACTGGCCGAGCGAGGCCATTTTTTCAGAATGAATCAACTGAGCTTGCGTGTTTTTTAATTCGTCATATAGTTTCTGCAGATCACGATTTTTCGAATCCAGGACGGCATTAGCTTTCTCCAACTCTCTTAAATATCGCTCACGAACCTCTGCCTCCGTTAATTTTTTAACCATCTCAGTTGATCGTTTGATATATTCATTATTTTCTATCGCAATCGCCATCTGGTTACCTATAGACATGAAAAGATCGATATCTTCGGTGTTTAATGGAGAAATGGGTATCCCGGCCCCCAGAGATAAGATACCAAATAAATTGTCGTTTCTTTCAATCGATATAAATATCATAGACGACATAACTTCAAAGTAATCCTGGAAAATTTTTACATCGATTTTCTGTAAATGATGTCTGTTTTGCATGGTGTCTATTAATTCGGACAAATCGGGAAAATTGTTCAATTCGTCTTGGGAATAGGTTATTCCATGACCAATGGGTTGATCAAATTTTCTAGTGATACGGTCAATAGGGATAATCGCTACTTTATCAAATTCAGTATTTTTTGTTATGTTATCTATAACCGTCCGAAATAATTCCTGATCATCACGAATATTAACAATCTGACTACTGAGATCGATCAAAACCGTACGATATCTTGCCCGGATAATCCGTAATCGGTATAGACGTTCAGAATTGACAATAAAAATCGCTACAAAGACAACGGTTAAAAGGTCAATAATTGCGAAGATATAGAAAAGACCCAATTTATTAAGCGCAGTGATAGCAATTAAAGCCATAAGAAAAAAGCCGATCAAATAACCGGTGGCAGTTCCTGCACTCCATTTATAACGGCGTGATCCCAGGCGGACAAAAAGAAAAGTTAAAGCAAAAAAGATAAGAACCAGTAATACTTGATACCAGAATGATGGTTGCTGCATGAGTGCATTGAGATGCTGGGCTGAAAGAATGATTGCACGTAATGTCAGGGGTTGTTCATAAATCGTGTATAACTGACCTGCAGGAAGATTTTTTTCTTCGACAACCGTTCCGGCGGGGAAGTAAATACGAACATCGACGGTCTTGATGGTGTCTAAACCGAAGTGAGCAGTCGGATCGTTGAGTGAATAATAACCGGATCCAGCGGTAATTTCCCTCGAACCTAAAAGCTGATCCTGTTCTCCCAAGCCCTCTCTCCGGTAGATTTCTACCCGCGCTCCAATAGCATCCCGGTTTGAAAGAATTCCTATCAATTTAAATTTGATAAAATTATCGGTGTTGAGAGTATTCATATATAACATACAAGAGGTATTTTTATTGGAAACGAAAAGATCAATATCACCATCCAAATCGAAGTCAGCACTGGCAACTCCCCGACTCAATTCAGTACTTTCCCCATCCGCCAAATGACTCTCATCAATGGTTAATGTGTAAGTGCCGCCACCATCGTTAAGGCAGAGCCAGTTAGGGCCCTCATTTGTTAAGTAAAAATCGGGATATCCATCATTGTTGAAATCGGCGATTACACTTCCGACTGATAAGCCCTGCTTAGATCCAAAGGCCTCTTCACTTTTATCTATAAATATCCAATGGGAATCTTTTGCGACCGTCTGATTGAGGTACAAAAAATTTCTTCCACCGGAATGGGTGACAAGCATATCGAAATCGGCATCATTATCGATATCTCCGAAACTTACCGCAACCGTATTTAATGAATCCTTCAGAGTGGCCAGTGGAAGTGATACTTTTTCGAATCGGCCATCACCTAAATTACGATAAAATAGATCAGGTAAACGCGATCGACAGACATAGAGATCCTGGTCTCCATCTCGGTCTACATCACTGAAGGAGGCGCCTTTGCAGGCACCGGAAGAATTCAGGTTGGAGATATCAGTAGCATCCTTGAAGAAACCATCCCCGGAGTTAATGAGTAGCAGGTTATTCTGTCTCTCTTCGGTAATAAATATATCCGGAAATCTATCGTTGTCTATATCTGCGCTTATGCAGCCATTGGCATCAACGGGAGGAAAGAGTTCAAAATGATCGGTTATATTTTTGAAAATTAATGATCCATCATTGCGATAAAGGGCAGTGGAAATCCCCCAGCCAGTAACAATAATATCTCCGTCATCATCATTATCCGTATCAACAATCACAGCCCCGATTTTTAAATCAAAAGTAGTCCTGCGTGATTCAAAATTGTAAACCCCTTCTGGTCGCAAATTGCCCGAGAGACCTGAAATTTGAGTAACGTCTTTAAAAGGGCGATAAGCGCCACTATTGAGAAGAAGATGATTGTTCCCCTGGTAACAGGTAAGATAAATATCCGGTAGATCATCTCCATTAATGTCCCGGAATGCTACGCCACTCCCGTCCTGCAGATTGGGAATTAGACGGGGAACAGTCTCTTTCTGAAACAGACTGGTTATGCGGTCATGATCATCAGAATCTGCAAAAAGATCTGCAAACAGAAAGCAGATTAAATAAAATAAAATTGTATTTAATGATTTGATAAGTCTAAACATGTACCATCCAGATTATTGCCTGGAAAAGGTAAAAAAAAACGGTGTAAATAGAAATAGTCTTATCTATTTCTTTATTGATTGTTAATTTAAGACAAAAGGCGCCTAAAAACTAAATGGTTTTGATAAGAATATATACCGGCTGATGGTGATTTGAAACTGGATAGAATATTGAGTAAGTTAAAAAATTCAGAAAACTGAATGATTCAGAGAATTTTAAATTTGAATCATATGATCCTTGGGAATCAGAAAACCTGTGCTTGTTTTGTTATCAATAAATTTTGATGATGCAGGCAGGATTCGCAAAATTTTACAAATCTGGATAATTCATTTCTCGCGACTGTATATGTTAAGTAATTCGGGGCGAATTACTTAACATATACAGCGACGACGCAAAGGAAACAAGACAAAATACAAAAGAACAAATACAAAATATATTAAACTTCCGTTTATAGCCGGTTTTCGTAGACTTTATTATTATATTTTGTATTATTTATTTTTTATTTGTTGCGGCCGCCGCGCCGCTGCGAGAGATTTACGCAATTGGATTAAACTGATGAAAATCTTTGTTTGCAGCCTTGGGTTGCGCTATGAATAGATCAGGTTAGGTAGATGCCCTTGAAGAATAAGCAAGCAATGTTGTTGGGAATATGTACTTTAAGTTTTGTTCTTTTTACCTGTGCAAACGAAAAAAAGGGGTCGAAGCAAGTTGAAACGAGGATTATTTCGCTGGCGCCGCATGTAACTGAAATTATTTATGCCCTGCAGGCCCAGGAACAATTGGTGGCTGTAAGTGATTTCTGCCGTTTTCCCGAAGAGGCCATCCAAAAAGAAAAAATAGGCGGATTACTAAATCCGAATATTGAAAAAATCGTAATATTAAAGCCGACCCATCTTTTCGGGGTTCCCTCACATCAGAGACTTGACCAGGATTTGCATCGATTTGGTTTAAGTATTGTCATGACGCCCAATGAAAAAGTATCTGATGTGCTATTGTCCATCAAAAAAATAGGTAACGAGATAGGACGGGAAGAGCAGGCAACAAGATTAATCGGGAATATTAATCGGACGCTGGACTCCGTAAGGATTGATCATGCAGAAAATCACAAAGTAACGGCGGCATTGATCATCGGGCGTGAAAATGGAACACTTCGTAATATTACCGTTGCCGGAAAAGATACCTATCTGGATGAAATATGGAAATTGGTTGGTGGGGAAAATAGTTATTCAGATCTTCCCACTCGGTATGGAACCATTAATTTGGAATCTATCTTACTTAGAAATCCTGAGGTGATTATTGAATTTGACCTGGAACGAATAAAAGGGGTTTTCAGATCCGGAATGACTGCGGAATGGGAGTTACTATCAGGGGTTGAAGCGATTAAAAATGGCAATTTATTTGTTGTAGGTGGGGATCATACATTAATTCCGGGACCAAGGATAGGATTACTGGCTAAGGATTTCGCAGAAATAATACATAGCGCAACCCAGGATCGCAAACAAATATCAAATTACAAATTACAAAATCCAAATAACAAATAATTTTCAGATTTCCAATGACCAAAATCGAATGAAAAATAATTGAATTTGGAATTTATTTGATATTTGTTATTTTAAAACTCTACTAATCGCCCTGGTGATACTTATACAAAGATTTAATACATACCGCAGTCGTTGGCTGCAAACAAAGAAAAAAACAGTCCCACGCCTTAGGCGGGCAAGCACGGATTTTCCGCCACAGGCGGATCCCGTCATAGACGTGGCGCAGACGTGTCTATGACGGGATCCGGCTTCGACAGGAAATCCTTGGATAAAAGTTTTTAAAATTTTTACTAAAATAACAAAGTTTTTAACTATAATAGCATAACAATGGTAAAATGCTAGAAATCAAGAATCTGAATTTTTCATATGGTAAAAATCATGTGCTGGATAATATCAATATCTCGGCTACTTCCGGTGAATTTATTGCTATTATCGGACCAAATGGTGCGGGTAAATCAACCCTGATAAAAATAGTTGACGGTATCCTGCACACCAGAAGTCATATGGTAATGCTTGAAGAAAGACCACTTGATAAAATCTCACGAAGAGATCTGGCCCGGATTGTCGCATACCTGCCTCAGGAAAGCAGTTTTACTTTTAACTATACAGTCCGTGAAGTGGTCTTGATGGGGAGGTTTCCCTATATCAATGGCGTTTGGGCTTATACAAAAGAGGATTTTCAAATTATTCGTGAGATGATGGTACTCATGGAAATTGATGGTTTTGTTGAACGTAGTTTTAATGAACTGAGTGGTGGTGAAAAACAAAGAGTATTAATCGCCAGCGCACTTGCCCAGCAACCGAAGATTATCCTGCTGGATGAACCCACTAGTGCACTGGATATACATCATCAGATAGCAATCTATCAAATTCTGAAAAAACTTCAAAAGGAACAAAATCTCACCATCATTGTTGTCACACATGATATTAATCTGGCCGCCCAATTTTGTGAACGGATCATCCTGATGGGTGATGGGAAAATTATCAGTGATGGTAGACCGGAAGAAGTATTACAGTTCCAGCTTCTCCAGGACACATTCGGTGTGAAAGTATATATTGATATTAATCCATTAACAAAAAGCCTGTATATATTACCCTATGGATAGATGAATGCTGACAGAGATATCTTTTCGTGTGAAGATATTTTTTTTAATTCTCCTTTTAATCGTGACATTCCTGGTTGCTCCGCTCATCGGGAATGGCATGTCCGATATATTTAACTTTTTTTCAACTGAAATCGGGCAACGTATTTTCTTTGAGCTACGGCTTCCAAGGGTTGTTTTTGCTTTCCTGGTTGGTTTTTCTTTAGCCATGGTCGGTGTGGCTTTTCAATCGTTATTACAAAATGAATTGGCAACGCCTTATACACTGGGAGTTGCATCAGGTGGGGCACTTGGTGCCGTGACTGCCATAAAAAGTAGTCTGGTCTTTACAATATTCGGTATTTCAACAGTTACATTATTTGCGGTCGCTGGCAGTGTAGCAACGATATTTATTATTTATTCCATTGCAAAAGGCTCGGCCAGAATATCACCGTTAACCCTTATTTTAACGGGTGTCACGGTTAGTCTTTTATTCTCATCCCTCATCCTGTTTATACATTATCTGGCTGATTTTACTGAGACCTACCGTATGATTCGCTGGCTGATGGGAGGGCTTCAGGTAAGCGGATGGTCCTCTTCAATTATTACTTTCCCCTTTGTGCTTCTGTCATTTTTATACCTATTTCATCAGGCATTTGCACTTAATATTATAAACTCAGGAGAAGAATTAGCACTTAGTAAAGGTGTGGATGTTCTTCGCTTACAGAAGAGGGTATTTTTTATCTGCTCTGTTCTGGTTGGGATAATCGTTGCTTTTGCAGGCCCCATCGGGTTTATCGGACTGATCATTCCCCATCTTATTCGTCTTTTAATTGGCGCAGATCACCGAAAGTTATTGATTGCAGCATCAATTTTTGGTGGGGTGTTTCTCATCTGGTGTGATACTTTGGCAAGAACAGTAATTACACCTGCCGAATTACCGGTGGGTATCATTACGGCAATTCTCGGTGGTCCTTTTTTTATCTGGCTTTTAATAAAGCAAAAAAGATCGCTTTAGCTTTAGGTAATTTTCCCGCCTTGGCCAGGTTGATAATCAGAAATACTAAGGGCATTGATTAAAGGTGTACTCTTCTCCACGCTGGTCTTCCCTGAACCACAGGCGACAGATCTTATCTTTGGAGGAATGGAGATCGGTAAAGCTGATTTCCACACGTTGATAGGATAATGGAAAAGTTGATGATATATGACGGGCGGTTTCCAGGAGTTCCTGATTAGATATTTCTGCAGGTATAGAGTAAGATAAAGCGATTGTCGACGGGTCTTCGCGATCTACAGATTGTATGAAACCAAAAGGGATAACCGGTAAAACAGGATCAGCGTTTTTATCTCCTTCATACGTCTGAGTTAAATATTCTTCATCTGTTCCCGGTTTAAGAACCCGCACGGTGATTTCTCCCCGATATACTTTTTCCTGATATTTTTTTACCAATTCTTTGGTCTTAATCTCAATTTCTTTGGGGGAATGATAAGCGGCAGAAGCGTAGGTGATGTAAATTCTTTTATGGTAGAGTTTTTTATCAAGAAAAAGTTCGGTTTTATCCTTCTCTTTAAGGCTATCGGCAAAGGAAACAGCCTGGCGAAAGGCACTTAAGTTTTTTGGACCTAATAAATCACTTCGCACCCAGCCGGTTTTATTATCCTCCGTTTGGATATGGTACCATCCTTTTTTATTTGTCAGGACAAGCGCCGAATCACCATCCACTATCTGATCAACCAGGAGAGAGTTAATCGTATCATTTTCTCTAATATTAACAGAAGGTTTAAAAACCCAGAGATAGTTATTTTTTGTGACTAATTCCTTGTCAGAATCGATGGTTTCCGATAGTTCTAATTTCTTTTTTGAGACGCAAGCAAATAAAAAAAGGAGGAAGAAAATGAAAAAATGGATGACTTTCATATAATCTCGTTTTAAGGAGCGATTATTGGGCCAGAAGAATTATGAAAACAGATCTATAATATCATCTTTGGACAGCGATTTATATAAGCCTCCTTCTGTCGTAATCAGTTTCTGGACAAGCGCTTTCTTTTGTTGTTGAAGTTGTAATATTTTTTCTTCGACACTATCCTTGGCGATCAATTTATAGGTAAAAACTTTTTTCGTCTGTCCAATGCGGTGTGCGCGGTCACTGGCTTGCATTTCCACCGCAGGATTCCACCAGGGATCGTAATGAATCACATAATCGGCAGCGGTAAGATTTAATCCTACACCCCCTGCTTTTAAGCTAATGAGAAAAATGCGAATATCTTCCTCATCCTGAAAATGATTAACGGCACCTTCACGATCTTTTGTAGATCCATCAAGATAGGAATATTCGATCGCCTGCTCATCCAGATGCTCCCTAATAACAGAAAGCATTTTAACAAATTGGGAAAAGACGAGGACTTTGTGGCCTTCAGCGATAATATCCTCAATCATCAGCTTCAATGCTTCAAATTTTCCTGAGTCATATTCGAATTTGGCATCTATAAGAAAGGGGTGGCAAGCGACCTGACGCAGTTTTGTAAGACCTTCCAGAACACGCATTGTTGATTTACCTAAGCCTTTGGAGGCAATTTCCTCTTCGATCGCATGCCTATAACTTTCCTTGACTTTATCATATATTTTTTGCTGTTCATCGGTCATCGGAGAGTAAATGATGGTCTCGATTTTTGGTGGTAATTCTTTAACGACCTCCTCTTTTGTTCGCCTTAATATAAAAGGATAAATAATTTTTTTAAGAGTTTCAGCAACCTGTCCATTCTGCTCTTTCTCGATTGGTCGCATGAAATTGTCCTTAAAAAAAGCCTGACTGCCCAACAACCCGGGACTTAAAAAGGAAAATTGGGACCATAATTCCATCGTATTATTTTCTACCGGTGTTCCGGTCAGATTCAATCTGTTTAATGAATGGAGGCCCTTAGCAGCCTGTGCTGTATCAGAATGAGGATTTTTAATATTTTGAGATTCATCGAGGACAACGTAGTGAAAATCTATATCTTTCAGGAAATTTATATCCCGACGAAGATGTCCGTAAGTCGTTAGGATAAGTTCTTTTTTCCTTAATTTTCTGGTGTCATGGCTCCGTTTGGTTCCATAATGAAGAAGATAACTGATATCCGGCGTAAATTTTTCGATCTCCCTTTGCCAGTTAAAAAGAACGGAAGTAGGGGCAATGATCAGATTGGGTCCTTTTTTATTATTGATTTCATTTTGCAGGAACGCCAGGGTTTGGACAGTTTTTCCAAGTCCCATGTCATCAGCCAGACATCCCCCAAATGTAAAATCTTTTAAAAAATACAACCAGTTGTAACCGGCAATTTGGTAATCTCTCAGTTCGCCAATCAGATTTTCTGGTAATGGGTGATCCTTGATCTTCTTAAATCGGTTTAATTTCTTAAGTTTTTTTTCACTCAGACGGTCAAGTTCTTTACTGTCAGCTTCCTCAAGTAATTTATCTACAAATGAAAGATGATGATCATGGAAACGTATCGAGCTGGTTTCTGATTGGCCGAATTCAATCAAATACTGAAATTTTTGTATGAGTTTTTCGGGGAGGCGGGCAATACTGCCATCTTTTAAGCGTACAAATTTTTTCTCTTTTTGAAGTGCTTTTTTTAACTCGGTAAGGGATAAAGGGATACCGTCAAACTCGATGATCAGATTGAGATCAAACCAATCAACTTCAGAGGAGAGGGCCATGCTGATCTTGGGCTTTTTGCGGTTAACCTTCAAACGAGTCAGACTTTCCTCACCCATTACTTCAAAACCACTTTTTACCAGAGTGGTTAGACCATCAAACATCCATTCCAGGGCTGATTCCCAATTAGTATAAAATAATCCGGGAGTATCTTCCAGGATATTACTATCGACGACTTCATCACGAATTTGTTCTTCATGCTCACGATTACGTCGAACGCGAATAATTTGGTTGTTCTTTTTATCATATTGGAGAAATTGATCGGTTGGTTGATTAAAGGGAACTTCTACATTGTCATAAAGTGTGGAGAGCGTCACTACCAGCTGATCATCAATTTCCTCAAGATAGATCCGCTTACCGGTTACCTGTCTAAACTCCTGTACTTCAATTCCTTCCGGGAATTCAAGATAGGGAAAGATTGGTAGTTTGGCCAGGTAATCTGAAATAAATATCTGATATTCATCACGGGAGAGGGTGACATTCATTCCCTCCTCGATAAACGATTTTAGATAATCATAGGAGAAGGGAAAAGAGCAGATATGCAATTTCCCCTCACGGTAAAACCAGATGGGGCGGGTCGCTAATATCTTAATATTGTTATCAACTTTTATCTCTTCATTATTTCTTATAAAATATGGATGAAAACGATAATGATCATTGGATTCTTCCAATCGAAAAACCAATCGCCATGGTTTATGTCCAAACCGGATTCGGGCACCAATAGAACCATCTTCATTTTTTAGATGAATTTCACTATTGCGTAAAAGATTAAATAATTCTCCCGCATTAATGCCAAATTTTAGGTAAGAAGCCTCCAGCCGACCGCGATAATAGGTGGACGATTGCTGTGATTGCAAACGTTCGAGATATGCTATGGCAATCAAGTCACCGGCTGTGTTGAATACATTTTGTAAAGATAGTTCATTAAAAGAGGGTTCCTGAACGCGACCATGGGTTCCATCTTTTTTCATGTATACTTTTATAGGTTTCAGGTTCCAGTAATTTTCAAGAATATGAATGACATAAATGAGTTTCCAGCGGACCTCTTGTGAAAAGTCCGTATTAACGCGCTGAATGGCTATCTGTTTTTCAAAATATTCCCGCCAATTAGTACCTTCAATATATTCCTCTTCGTGCACATGGTCTTCGATAATTGCCAGCGCTGCGGCAACCGCATGTTTGCATATATGACTATAGGAACAGGTACAAACCGTCTCAAAAAAGCGGTCATTCAAACTCAGTCTTACAACATAGGGATGTTCATCAAGGACTGAGGCGATCACGGATGAATTGTCCCAGTTGGTTATCTTGACACTCCCATTTTTATAATATTCCAGACCCTGCTTGAATATGGTGTCCGGAACCTGTTCTTTCAATTCTTTTAAATTGATATTTATCAACTATCCCTCTATATTTTCAAAATCGCAGACATATACCAAACTCAAATATAACCAGAATATATTTCGTGTACAAATGGAAATATGCTCATTTTATAAAATTTTAAGATGACTGCTCATTCTATTAATAAAAAAGATCTGCTGAAAAATTTCACCATTGGATTTGTTCCCTTACTAATTTTTATTATTGCGGACGAACTTTTCGGCACAAAGATAGGCCTTATCACTGCTATTTCCGTGGGAATGTTGGAATTCGGCTATTACTTTTTTAAGTATCGCCGAATTGAGTCATTCCTTTTGTTCGATGTTGGATTGATCATTGTCCTGGGCACCGTGTCAATTATCCTGGAAAACGAATTGTTTTTTAAGATGAAACCGGCACTTATTGAACTGATCCTGGTCGTTTTAATCGGCATTCATGCTTTCTCGGACAAACCATTGCTTCTAATGCTCGGAAAACGGTATTTAAAAAATATGCCGGTAAATGATCTGCAGATGCAATTAATCCGAAAAATGAGCCAATTCCTGTTTTTTGTGGTATTTGTTCATGTCGTGTTGATCATGTATTCCGCCTATTACATGAGTAAAGAAGCCTGGGCCTTTATCTCCGGTGGATTATTTTATATTGTCTTTGGTTTGATCTTTTTCGGACAATGGCTGTATTATAAGATAAAAAGGCCACTTCCATTAGCCATTAAAGCCAATGATCAGGAAGAGTTGTTTGATATTGTTGATCAGAAGGGGCAGGTGTTAGGACAGTCGCCAAGAAGCACCGTTCATGGAAATCCTCAGTTGCTTCATCCGGTCGTGCACCTGCATATTTTAAATAAAAACGGTCAACTATATCTGCAAAAGCGGGCACTATCCAAAGAAATACAACCCGGGAAATGGGATACTGCCGTGGGCGGTCATGTGCATGCCGGTGAAGATATTATAACGGCATTAAGAAGGGAAGCACAGGAAGAGTTAGGAATAAAAGAAGGTCATTTTGAACCTCTATATTCATACGTCATGCGCAATGATTTCGAAAGCGAGCTGATCTATACTTATCGCCTGTTCTCTAATGGTCCATTTAAAATAAATACGGAGGAGATCATTTTTGGGAAATTCTGGCGGATCGCGGAAATATCAAAAAACCTGGGTAAAAATATTTTTACACCAAACTTTGAACAAGAATTTGCTCTTTTACAGAAATATTTGCAGCACAATAGATCCCGTAAATAAAACCTGATGATATGATCTCGCGACCGTTGGTGCTATAGAAATAGAAGCTCGCCACGCCAGGCAAGTGTTAATCCGCCAAGAAAATTGATCCACGAATTTCACGAATTTTTTTGTATTTTTTTTATAATCATATTATCCTACATAATTCATAGAACTCAGTGAATAGATGTGTATAACTATCATAATATTAATGATTTAGTTCCCCCTTACCAGGGGCTGTTGCAGAATTGATATATTGGCACAATTTGTCAAAATTGCATGATCTGTCTCCCCCTTAATAAAGGGGGACTAAGGGGGATATTTCTTCTCTATGTTATTTATTTACATCCCCTTAATCCCCTTTTATAAGGGGAAACTTAATTATCGCGATATGATAGATCTAAAATTCATGAATTAATCAGGTTAAATGTTATAAATATAATTTGCGGAAATTCGTGTTAATTTGTGTCAGTCAATCACTTGATCCGGCCTTAGACGGAAGCCTGCTTGCCCGGCTATGACGGGATCCGGCTTCGACGGATAATCCGTGGATTAAAAGCTTTTCGTTGATGGGAAAGATGAATGATACGGGTTAATTATTGGACCTTTTTATTTAGAAATAAGAACAACCGTCGATTGGGCCTCGACCAGGTAATGCTTCTGCTCTGTTAAATGTTTTTCCTGATCTCGTGCATGGATATCTTCAGGATCTGTTAACGCTGTATTTAATGTTAAGAACCAGGTTTTCCCGGAAGGCAGACTGGGAAGCAGAAAACGCTTTTTTTTCTTTTCACTATTGGACATTACAAAAATATCCGTATCTCCCGGGACAGGTAACAAATGAAAGGCGAGTGCATTTATTTTTCCCGACCAGTCAGGATTATTCAACTGGCTTTTATACCAACGTATGTTAATGTTTCCTGATGGGTCATCATCAAAAAAGGTCTGCCGTCGCAGAGCCGGGTGAGTTTTACGGAATTGGATAAGATGCTTAAAAAAACGTAGTAATCCTGCATTCCTATCAGTAAGTTCCCAGTTAACCCAGCTGATCTCACTATCCTGGCAATAGGCATTATTATTGCCCTGTTGCGACCGGCCAAACTCATCTCCGGCAAGGATCATTGGCACGCCCTGGGATATCAGGAGCAGGGTAGCCATGTTTTTTATCTGCTTCTCACGCAGAAAGTTGAGTTCTGTGTCTTTTGATGTTCCTTCTTTACCGTAATTTGAGCTAAAATTTTCATTCATCCCATCCCGGTTATTCTCACCATTCATTTGATTATGCTTCCGGTCATAGGAAACCAGATCATTCAGGGTAAAGCCGTCATGACAGGTAATGAAATTGATACTGTGATACGGGGCACGACCGTTATTCTGAAATAAGTCGGAACTGCCGGCTATTCGGGTGGCCAGCTCCCCTACCTGGCCTTTATCACCTCTGATATAGCGCCGGATATTATCCCTGAATTTATCATTCCATTCGGCCCAGCGTTTGCCTCCGGGAAACGATCCCACCTGATACAGACCGGCCGCGTCCCAGGCCTCGGCGATTAACTTTTTTTTAGAAAGAACAGGATCTTTATTTATTTTATCCAGGACGGGCGGCTGGTCCATTACAGAACCATCCTCTCCTCTGCTTAATATGGAGGCCAGATCGAATCGAAAACCGTCCACATGCATTTCTGTTACCCAGTAACCCAAAGCATCCAGAATCATTTGCTGAACGGCCGGATGATTACAATTAACCGTATTCCCACATCCGGTGAAATTATGGTATTGTCCGCTGGATCGGTCGGTCATATAGTATACGGCATTATCCAGTCCGCGAAAGGAGAAAATCGGATCGTCACGTTCCCCTTCACCCGTATGATTAAACACGATATCAAGAATAACCTCAATCCCTGCTTTATGAAATTCTCTGACCATTGTTTTAAACTCAACGACCTGATTGCCCTGATCATTTTCTGCCGCGTACGATGCTTTTGGGGTAAAGTAACCCAAGGAATCATATCCCCAGAAGTTGAACAGTTTTTCACCACTGATCGGATTCAAACGGTGTATCAGTGTTTCATCGAATTCATTAATCGGCAGCAACTCCACGGCGGTGATTCCCAGTGATTTCAGGTAGGGGATTTTTTCCATCAGTCCGGCAAAGGTGCCCGGATGGGCAACATTTGAGGATGTATGACGCGTGAAACCGCGAACATGTAATTCATAGATAATGGTATCGGCCAGGGGTATATTCGGAGGTTGGTCATTTTTCCAATCAAAAGAGGTTGCCTTATACAGAGAACGACGGGAGGACTCTGCTGCCGGTCTTGGTATAATATTACCCCACTGTTCACCCCCGCTAAAGGCCCGGGCATAGGGATCATTTAAGATACGTTCAGGATTATAATGATCAGACGGTGTTTGTTGTTTTTTCTCCCGATCGGCGCGATAACCATATTCAAATTGATCCGGAAGTCCCTCGATCTCAATATGCCAGATATCCCCGCTGCGATTCTTTTTGGGATCAAAAGGTAATTCCATCGCCAATGAGTGAGCATCGGCAAAAATAATTAACTGAAGCGAATCCGCATGTTTGGAAAAAAGGGAAAAGTTAATTCCCCTCCCGGTGAGCGATACTCCCAGGGGTTCCGGGCTTCCCGGATATGTCTTTATTGATTGGTTAGCGGTTGACTGTATTGGATGAACTTCCATAGGCCTCTTATTATCTGTATAAATATTAATTGATTATGTCCTTAACGCCGTAAAAATTGTAAAGATTGCTTCGCTAACGCTCGCAATGACGATAATGAGGCCGTCATGGCGCGAGTCACGAAGAATGAGTAGCCTGCCCGCCCACCGGCGGGACGACGCAATCTCTTGTAATTATTGAAATTATAACCATTTTTACGGATTAAAAGATCTATTCATAATATTTATATTAAAAATACAAAATATATCGTTAAGACGAAAGATGATGAAACGATCATTCATATATTGTACCGTATCTGTACATTTGAAATTATATTCAATCATTCAGATTTTTCCCGAACTGTTAATATTTTCAATGCTTAAGCGTTGTGAATAAGATATTATCATCATTGGAGAACTTAATAAATCTCAAATACTTGAATTTGCAGCTTAATCCCATTGATAATATTAATGCAATTAAAAATATGGCAGAATTAGAAACATTATTGTTATTTCAAGCCAATATACAGGATATATCCGCAATAATTAACTTGAGTAAACTAAGCCGGTTATGGTTAGTTAGTTGTAACTTAAGTAATATCCAAGAGTTAACCTATTTGGATAGTATAATAAATCTACATTTAGCATGGAATTATATTGATGATATTTCCCCAATATCAAATATGCAAAAGTTGGAATGGATTGCATTGGAAAAAAACAATATTTCAAATATTGCATCCTTGAGATATTTATCAAATCTAAGATATGTTCGGCTATGGGATAACCAGATAACCAACATCAAATCCTTGGTTGAAAATGAAGGAATTGGAGAAGGAGATATTATTGGACTGGACGGCAATCCATTAGACGAAAAATCAATCACTGAATATATACCAGCACTGCAGGCCCGTGGAGTCTATGTTACATGGTAGTAAAAGAAAGTAAAATGACAAGAAAGTATTGTAATATCGCTCTGTCTTTCAGAACATTTGTAATTTATTCTTTTCTTTTATTCTTTTCTTGTGAAATAAATAGAAATCCTTTATCACCAAATAATGAAAACGCATTTTCTTTTGCTATCTACTTCCTTCAGGATGATGAATTAAAAATGAAGGATGTCCATCGTCAACTATCAGTTTATCAAATAACATTTAACAAGGGAGATAACAAGATGATTTCAAAACCATTCAACATTATAATGAGAACTTGAAAGACTGTTCGATAGAAGAAATTATAGTGGGAGCCCTGTATGGCAAAGGGGTCATTTATAGTGCTTTTCTTAATGATAAGGAAAAAGCCGCCGCATCATTTCAAGAATTGATCAAATCTTATCCCGATCATCCGAGAGCAAATGCAATCGCATTAGAAATTTGTTGCATTTTTGACATAGATAATTTTGTGATAAATGCGCCGATTCGTGATTTTGGTATTGTTTGTATATGATCCAGATTGACAGCGCATTTATTTTTCATACCATCCTTTACATCCAAGACGACTTCAGTGGGAATAGATCTGATAGTGGAAGTGATTGGGGCAATCGTGATTTCACCCAGATAATTTATTGCTGAATTCCGGGTTAAAATCAAAACCGGTCTTTGTTTATCCGGTGATTTAAACTTGTACCAGCAAATTTCTCCTCTTTCCATTCTAATCCCAACTTTGTTCGTTTTCCCAGATATCGAACTCGTTCTGTTGGACAGGATATTTTTTGTATCCTTCACGATGCAACTTTTCTAATTCCTTTATTTCCAATTCATCTAAAAGTTTGTGCAGGGCACGCCTTATAAATTTAGATCTCGTGGTTTTTAGCTTCTTGGTTACCTTATCTACGTCTCTCAACAATTTTTCATCCAGGGTCATTTGAATCGTTTTCATTATTTTTCCTGTATAATTATCCACATGTTTATGTGGATAATTATACACAATAAATGCACTATAGTCAAACCTCAAATGGGATAGTGATTATTATTAATGGATAAGTTATGCAAAATATGTTTGTTGAAAGGACAAGTTTGTCCCTATTGCTCAGGAGTAAATCATGGATGTGATCGAATAAAAAAGGTATCAGTTGTTTTTTACCAGCCTGGTCAATTGACCTCACGCCCGTCTGCGCCGCGCCTGCCGGCGGGTAGATCCTTGCGGTTAAGTAATCCGTGTCAATCCGTGTCCGCCATGTTGTATATCCCGTTTCACGGGATAGGCGGATCCGCCTGTGGCGGAAAATCCGTGCTTGCCCGCCTAAGGCGTGGGACTATTTTTTTCTTTGTTTGCAGCCTCTTGCTGTGCTATGAATCGATCAGGCTAGTTGTCTAGTAATAAGTGTATAATTTTACGAGGAGACGCGGGATTTCTTCCTTGCATTAAATCAGCTATTCCTTTAAATTATGTCGAAAATTACCACAACATAAATTTCTTCGTATGAGAAATCAGACACTATATTAATTCATGAGTAAAAAAACAAACAGTATTTACCGGTTTGCACCCAGTCCTACCGGATTTCTGCATGTTGGCGGTGCCAGAACGGCGATATTTAACTGGTTGTTAGCCAGGAAAAATGGCGGAAAATTTTTACTGCGCATTGAAGATACCGATAAAGAGCGCTCGTCACAGGCATCGGTTGAGCAGATCTTCAGCAGTCTCCATTGGCTGGGCTTAGATTGGGATGGCGACCCGGTCTATCAAAGCAGACAGCAGAACAGGCATTATGATGTCGCTCAGGGACTTCTTGCCGGGGGAAAGGTGTACCGGTGTTTTTGTACGCCGGAATCGTTAAAAGCAGAGAGACAGCGGGCAGAGGCAGAAAAAAAGGCTTTTTTATATGATGGTCGTTGTCAACGCCTGACATCCGAAAGTGTACAGTCAAATCTAAATGCCAAAAAGCCATTTGCCCTCCGGCTCAAAATTGATAAAGGAGAGACCGTATTCAATGATTTAATCAGAGGAGAAATTACGGTAAATCATGACGAACTGGATGATTTTGTAATATTGCGTTCTGATGGAACACCAATGTATCATCTGGCGGTGGTTGTGGATGATCATGATATGGAAGTTACCCACATCATCCGAGGGGATGACCATTTACCCAATACCCCCAAACAAATCCTTATTTATCAGGCACTGGGGTGGAAACTGCCCCTGTATGCGCATTTACCGCTGGTCCACGGTTTTGACGGTGCCCGTTTGTCCAAGAGGCACGGGGCAACGTCTGTGGATGAGTTCCGTGAAAAGGGTTATTTACCGGAAGCTTTATTTAATTATCTTTGTCTTCTTGGCTGGGCGCCGGGTGGAGACAGGGAAATAATGTCGCGTGATGAAATCATTTCCCTTTTTTCATTAGAGAAGGTAAATAAAAAGAATGCCGTGTTTGATGAAAAAAAATTAAAATGGATGAATGGAAAGTTTCTCTCACAGCAGTCATCGGCGGATATTATTTATTTACTCCACCCTTTAATGAACAATACGGAATGGGATCTGGTCGGTAAAAATCGAAATTCTTTTGAACATCTCATCGATCTTGTAAAAACAAGAGCACAAACGTTGCCTGAAATAACTGAGGCGATAAAATTTTACTTTTATGATCCCCCGGAATATGATGAAAAAGGGCTCAGTAAATATTTCCGGAATGAACATGCTCTCGATTTATTTCAGCGTATAGAGAGTGTATTAAAGGACACAACAATATTCGGTGCGGAAAATCTTGAAGAAATCATTCGTAATTTAGCCGAATTGATGTCAATAAAAGCCGGAGACCTTATTCATCCCCTGCGTTTGGCGCTCACAGGACAGACGGTAAGTCCCGGTATTTTTGATGTGATGCAAATATTGGGGAAAGAGGTCGTTCTCCGACGAATTAATAAGGCAATAGATTTTATCGGCGAATTAGAGAAATGATAGATGAAACCAATACTGATCAATAAATTTGGATTAATGACCCACCCCGTCTCGCTACGCTCGACACCCCTCCCTGCAAGCATGGAGGGGCTGGGGGAGGGTCAGTGGTTCACAAAAAGGTCATTATAATTGTATAAGTCACAAATGAGGATGATACATTGAAAACTAAAATTCTGATCGTGGACGACGAGGTTGATGTCCTAGAATTAATGCATGAATTATTTGAAAACCGTGGATACGAGCCACTCACGGCGACCAATGGTGTCGAAGCGCTTAAGATTGTCCGTGAGGAGGAACCTGATATGGTTATCAGTGATATTCGAATGCCGGATATGGATGGGATGGAATTGCTTGAGGTGCTGAGTAAAAACTATCCTAATATTCCGGTTATCATGGTTACCGCCCACGGTACTATTGAAACAGCAGTTGAAGCCATTAAAATGGGTGCTAAAGACTACATTCTAAAACCATTGCGTCTTGATGAGATATTGGCCAAAGTAGAAACGATTGCACATCTGAAGAGCCTGGAAAAAGAAAATGAATATTTAAAAAGCCGGCTGGCACACCGGTTTAACGTAAAAAGCATTATCGGGAAAAGTGAAAAAATGAATGAGCTTTTTAAACTCATTCACGACATTGCACCAACCTCAATCACGGTGCTTATCCAGGGAGAAAATGGGACCGGTAAAGAATTGATTGCCAATGCCATTCACTACAACAGTCCAAATGTAAATAAGCCCTTTATCAAACTTAATTGCGCCGTATTAGCAGAGACCTTACTGGAATCAGAACTTTTTGGTCATGTAAAGGGTTCTTTTACGGGAGCGATTAAAGATAAATTAGGGCGATTTGAATTGGCCAATGGTGGAACCTTATTCCTTGATGAAATCGGGGATATTTCTCCCAATATGCAGGTAAAATTGTTGCGGGTACTTCAGGAAGGGGAATTTGAAAGAGTGGGCGGTGCGGAGACAATTAAAGTAAACGTAAGAATCATTGCCGCAACTAACCATGACCTTGAGGAAAAGATAAAAGATGGGACTTTCCGCCAGGATCTGTATTATCGCCTAAATGTAATATCATTGTATGTCCCGCCGCTTCGTGATCGTAAGGATGATATCGAATTATTGGTAATGCATTTTCTGGAAAAATTTGATGAGGTCTATAAAAAGAATATTATAAAGATCGAGACGGAAGTGCTCAGGGCCTTAGAAGAATATGATTGGCCGGGAAATATACGCGAATTGGAAAACTATATGGAGAGGGCCATTGTTCTTAATAAGAGCGGTGTTCTGACCATGGGCGATTTCCCGGATACAATTGCCCGCAAGCAAACGGCAGTAGTTGAATATAATGAGGAGGATGGTTTGCTCAGCGCCGTTGATGCCTATGAAAGGGAACTGATAATATCGGAATTAAAAAGCAACAAAGGAAATAAAGCTAAAACCGCACAAAAATTTAAAATTAACCGTAGCACCTTTATGTCGAAACTAAAGAAGTATAATATAGGTGCGGTATAATATTTTCTTTTAAACAACATCTAGGCCCTTTTTTTTAGCTGTTACAATATCACATTATTCGTACAGCTTGTAATGTATGAAAACTCTGTCTCCCCCTTTAATGAGGCTGTTGCAGATTTGATTTATTGGCACAATTTATCAGAATTGCATGATCTGTCTCCCCCTTAATAAAGGGGGACTAAGGGGGATATATACTCTTCTATGTTATTTAATTACAACCCCCTAACCCCCTTTTCTAAGGGGGAATAGATTTTGCTCCCGTGAATAGAAAATATATCTTTTTATAAAAATATACTCATTTGCAAAAGTCCCTTCTTACGCTGAACATTAAATATTGGTTCAGAGGTTTAACGCCAATGACAACCGTTATCATTTTTTTATGCAACTTCTAACAGTATTTTCGCTCCTCATATCCTCAAAATATATTTAATAAAAATATTCTTTTCTCTTCAAGATTTAAAACGAACGATACGATAATACTAAAAAGAGAGAGAATTCTACCAGGAAAAGGTAGGAAAACTTCCGCGGTAGAAATCTAAAAAGGAAGGATGACTTCGTTGGCAGTACACGCAGAAAAGATTGATGACGGGTATGAAGGTGGAGGTGGTAACGATATTATTCGTGAATATAACACGATGATTGAAGAGTTACGGACACGATTAAATGTCTTAAGCACTTCTCTTTTTTTGCTTCACGAATCAACCAATATTGATGATCCTAAGGCAAAGCGATATTTGAATAGTGTAAATCAGGAAATGGAAAGAATTCGGAATATCATTTCAAAATATCCGAAAAATACCAAATAATTTTTTCTAAGAAAGCTGAGGATTTATGCCTTCAAAGATACCAAATATATTAGTGATCGAAGATGAAGATCAGGTGCGTCAGTCCTACGAGGATATGTTCTCATTTTTTGGGTATGGTGTTGATTCGGTGCGGAACGGACGTGAAGGAATGTCCAGAATCACAAAAAAGGATTATGATATCGTTGTAACGGATCTGAACATGCCGGAAATGAATGGGATTGATGTTTTAAAATATATAAAGAAAAAAAAGCCGTATATAGAAGTTATCGTAATAACCGGTTTTGCAACGATAGAGAATGCTATTGAAGCTATGAAGGTGGGTGCCTATGATTATTTTTCCAAACCCATAGATCTTGAGCATGTCCGGATTGTTTTATCGAAATGTGTGAAGCAAATACAATCGAGAAAAGAAAATGAAGAACTTCGTTCATTAACAAAACAGTTAAAAGAGCTTAATGAGCTCAAAGATAAATTTATTACCATCACCAACCATGAATTACGCACGCCGGTAACAGTTCTCAAGGGATATTTCGAACTGATTGATTATTATCTTCAAGAAAGCCGCAATGAGGATATAAATGATGCTATTGATATTGTCACAGAAACCATGCGTGAGCTGGTGGATATTGTCGAACGGATGCATGATATTTCCTCTTTTGATTACGGCAAGCAGAAAATGAATGCAACCGATATTGATATTGAAGAGATTTTACAATTGATCTACAAAGAAATGAAATTATTATTTGAGAAAAGGAATATAAATTTTGATTTGAATTTGGACGATGAGGGAGTTATTGTCAGCGGAGATGAGAGACAGATTAAACGATCGATACGTGAGCTTTTACAGAATGCCTTAAAATTTACTCCTGAGGGTGGGGATGTGATTATGGAGTACTCAATAAATAAGGAAAACAAAAAGCTATATGTAAAAGTTTCAGATAATGGAATCGGTATCCCAAAGGATAAATTAGATCTCGTTTTTGAACCCTTTTATGAAGTTCAGAATGTTATCAATCATATGACTTCTAAAACAGAATTCATGGGTGGGGGTATCGGTCTTGGTTTAACCCTTGTTAAAGAAGTTTTTGAGTCTCACAAGGGAGAATTACTACTGGAAAGTGAAGAAAACAGCGGTACTGTTTTTACGGTCGTTTTACCATTCAAAAAAATAAAAGAACCACAGAAAGAAGAAACCACTATCGATCCTCAAT
Organism: uncultured Calditrichota bacterium; assembly: GCA_964489835.1. Lineage (GTDB taxonomy): Bacteria > Calditrichota > Calditrichia > JAJRVZ01 > JAJRVZ01 > CAZBBC01. Next base: position 21,122 of record CAZBBC010000021.1, on the reverse strand, counting down.
AAGAAATCATTTTTTTGATCTCAATCCAACGATCATGGAGTTCTTTTCTAGTTAACGATGCCAGCCTTTTAAATGAAAAATCTTCCACATTAAAAGAAGCAATCACACTTCCATAAATTACAGCTTTTCTTAATTCATCAATACCAAAATTACCATTTTTTGCCAGGTATCCGACCAGACCACCGGCAAAAGAATCACCGGCACCTGTCGGGTCAACCACCCGTTGCACCGGATAAGCTGGGGCCACAAAATATGAATCCTTACCCATCATAATTGAACCATGCTCGCCTTTTTTTATCACAGCAACTTCAGGTCCCATTTCTAGTATTTTTTTACCGCCCCGGATAATACTTGCTTCGCCGGTTAACTGTTTTGTTTCTTCGTCATTCAGAATAATAATATTACTCTTCCCGATAATTTTATTCAGAGATGATCTCTTTCGCGTGATCCAAAAGTTCATGGTATCCAGGACTACCAATTTCGGTTTTTTCATTTGTTCCAGAACTTTTAATTGCAGGTCGGGATCAATATTTGCCAGAAAGACTACTTCAGTATTTCGATAATTGCCCGGGATTTTGGGTTGAAAATTTTCAAAAACATTAAGTTCTGTAAAAAGAGTATCTCTTTTATTAATATCTTCATAATATCGGCCTCCCCAGCGAAATGTTTTACCTTCTTCTGAATAGAGACCATCGAAATTTATTGGTCGATTTTTCCCCAGATCAATCTTGCCCGGATTAAAATCAGTTCCCACCACTCCGACGATATTTACCGGAGCAAAAATACTTGCCGCACTGCTAAAATACATTGCCGAGCCGCCCGGTGAATCTTCAACCGATCCAAATGGTGTTTCTACTGTATCATAAGCAATCGAACCGACAACAAGTATATTCATTTAATCTCCCCTTACATTCTTTCCGGTGCATTAATACCGAGCAAATGGCTGCCATTGGCCAAAATAATTCTGGTTGCTTCACATAACGCCATACGGGCCTGGGTCAACAGTAGGTTATCTGAGATCACCCGGCACTCCGTATAAAATTTATGAAAATAGGTTGCGGTATCAATCAGAAAATGAACCATTCGATGCGGTTCGAAATTTAGTGCACTGGATTGGATGATTTTTGGATATTCAACCAGGTGCTTGATCAGGTCCAATTCCTCTTCTGTTTTGAGTAAACCCAGATCCGCGTTTTCGTCATAAGAAATATTTTTTTCCTCACCAAAACTGATAATACTACAAATACGGGCATGTGCGTATTGTACATAATAAACAGGATTTTCATCAGACTGGGTTTTTGCCAGTGTCAGATCAAAGTTAAGATGAGAATTCATATGACGCATAAGAAAGAAAAAACGGGTGACATCTTCCCCGACCTCATCCATTAGCTCATCCAGTGTGACGAAATTTGCTTTGCGTGTCGACATCTTTACTTTTTCTGATCCTTCAGTAAGCGTGACAAACTGATGTATCAAAACTTTTATTTTCGATTCATCATACCCGAGTGCCTTTATAGCCAGAAGTACATCAGGATAAGTATCAATATGGTCGGCGCCGAAAATATCTACAATAAGTTCATAACCACGTTTAAATTTCTCCCTGTGATATGCAATATCCGGGAGACGGTAGGTGGGTTCCCCCGTACTCTTAATAATTACACGGTCCTGTTCTTTTCCAAGTTTGGTTGTTAAAAACCAGACAGCTCCCTCTCGCTCTTCCACCAGTCCATTTTCTTTCAGCAATAAAACCACCTCATTTATCTTCCCTTCGTCATAAAGCGATTTTTCATTATAGAAAACATCCATTTGAAAATTGAGTCGGGATATGGTGTTTTTAATGTCTTTAAAAACTTCTTCTTCTGCTTTTTTTTGAAAATAAGTAACGTCTGTTTCTTCCCTGAAACTGTCCCCATTTGCATCATATATCTGGCGGGCAATACCGGTAATATAATCTCCCTGATAGTAATCGTCAGGAAAGTCGATTTTTTCACCAAGCAGTTGTAAATACCGCAGTCGAACTGAATCACCCAGAATACGCATCTGCCGGCCGGCGTTATTAAAATAATACTCCCGCGTAACCTTGTAACCGATTGCTTCCAATAACTTTGCAATCGTATCACCTAAAACTGCCTGACGTCCGTGCCCGATAGTAAGTGGTCCTGTGGGATTAGCACTGATAAATTCGACCTGTGTTTTTACCCCTTTACCCATATCTGAGCGGCCGTAATTCTCCTTTTGTTGAATAATCTCGAGCAGATGATTGGAATAGGAGTCCGTGGAAATAAAAAAATTAAGGAAGCCTGGTCCGGCAATTTCGATTTTGTCTATATACTGTGGATTTTTAGAGATATAGGAATCTATTTCTGCTGCAATTTGTCTTGGATTGGTTTTTAAAATACCGGCAAGTATCAGGGCGATATTGGTGGAAAGGTCTCCGAATTGCTTTTGTTTTGGTTTTTCAAATATAAAAGGGACATTTTTTATGCCCTTTGACTTAAGAAAGCGTTTTATCTCACTGCGAATATATGTTTCAGCCCGCATGGTTTTCGTCCAAGATAAAATCGATTTTTGCATCACCCCAAAGTCGTTCAAGACCGTAAAATTCCCTTGATTCAGGTTTAAATATATGGACCACAACATCTACATAATCGAGCAGCACCCAACGTAAAGAGGTAAATCCCTCCTTGTGAAAAACACGAATCTTAATATTTTTTAATTCTCTTGTAATATGATCAGCAATTGCTTTTATTTGTATGTCCGATTCTCCGCTCATCAAAACAAAAAAGTCGGCAATACCGGTCAGGCCGTCCAGATCTATTACCATTATCTGTTTTGCTTTTTTATCCTGAGCAAGATCAACTATCTTATAAGCTAAAGTTTTTGCTTCCATTGATATATTGTCCCTTGTTGAAAACATTCATTTATGTGGGTCAGGAAGAGGATACAGAGATAAGTTTGGGAAAACCCCATTTACTCTGAGATTAATTTTTTATAATCTTTACCGATAACGACACTCACATCATAGATCGAACCGGGATTTTTCCGGTTTTCAATATTTGTCAGAGGTATGCCTAATGATTTTGCAACCATTTTTGCTTGTTCCGAAACACCAATCTGATCGATGATAAAAGTATTTTTTACCTTCCAGTTTACTTTCCCCTTTTCTAGGTAATTTTCTGTATTGACGACATCAAATCCCTTTTCACGCAATTTAGATTGAAAGATCTTGGCAATGCCGCTTACTCCACATCCATTTAAAATTTCGATCTGAATTTTATGTTTAAATGGAGCAGGCGTTTGTGGGGGTTCCACTGTCTCTTCAGACGATCCGCTCGGGATTTCCTGACTGATATCCTCTTCGCCCGGTTGTTCATCCGGTGAGGTAAAATTATACAAATAATAGGCAACGAAGGCAAGAATGATAATCGTCAAGAAGTAGTAAAATATTTTTCGCCCAATTCCAGCGGTCTTTTCCGATGAATAGTTGGAACTGAAGGGGGGACTTTGTACAGTTTTTTTTCGGATTGTCTGAGTAGATTGTCTTCTTCTTCTACGCACTCGGGTTCGGTTTTATTAGTTTTTCTTTTATAAAATTTTTGATTAAAAAAAATAACCGGATCAGTGAATCCGGTTAATTAATCGGTAGTTTGTTATTACCTGATTACCAATCCATCTGGGAAAATCCAAAGGGGCTTCGGTAACGATTATATTGATTTCCATAATAATAATAGGCTGGGACTTTTTCATAGCGCAAAGTAATCACCGAGTTTTCAGAGGGAAGGTATTTTAACTCCGCTCCTCCAAAAAATTCATATTCATTAAAAGAACTATTGCCAGACAGCGAATTATAGGGTGAATTCATGATTCCCAGATTTGTAGTCAGCGACAAATTATCACTGAAACGATAATTCAGCGTATTTACATATGTATTGATCATGGTCCCCCCCCCACCGCCTAATGTCATATAGGACATGGACAGACTGTGACTGATGTTAAAACGCGATGGATCTAAAAAACCGGTAAAGGCATCGTTAAGTTGGTATGTTTCCAGCGTTTTTGAGATATTTGGTTTACTTACATCAGTCTTTAATTGACTAAATCCCAGGGCAGGGACTAAAATTAGAATTATTGAAAAATATCCGAAACGTTTCATCGGTAATCCTTTAATTTAAGGCGTATATTAAAAAAGTATTAAGTCATTTCTTCAATGTCAACTTTTTTTTATTTTACTGCGTAAATTAATAATAGTTTCAGCATCTTTTAACTGTTCAACAGTATTTATACCATGGGTTTCATCAAAATCAGGTGTCAGCAGAGCGATAACCTTTATTCCACTATCCACGTACATTTTTACAACATCGGGCAAATAGTATTCTCCCTGGGCGTTATCGTTTTTTACCTGTTTTAAGGCCTGATAAAGTGGTTTTGCATTAAAGATATAGATACCCACATTTATTTCATTTATTGCCAGTTCCTGTAGATTCGCATCTTTATGCTCAACGATTTTAATCACATGGCCATTAGTATCACGAATAATACGTCCGTATCCTGTGGGGTCCTCCAATTGTGATGTAAGCAATGTGGCGATAGCACCTGACTGTTGATGAGTTTCGATCAGGCTTTTCAGCGTTCCGTGTGTCAACAGGGGAACATCACCGGATAATATCAACACATCATGTTCATAATCATGTAATAGATGATCGGTCATGAGAACGGCATGGGCTGTTCCCATCTGTTTTTCCTGAATCGCATAATCCACCGGATAATCTTTGCACATTTCCTCTACTTTTTTCTTTTGATGACCGATAACCAGAACTGTTCTTTCTGAACCCAGATCTAGAGCAAGATCAATGACAAAATGAATCATAGGCCGTCCGTTAATTTCATGCAAAACCTTGGCAATATCTGATTTCATCCGCGTACCCTGTCCCGCTGCTAAAATGATTGTGGCAAATGGGTGCAATATTATTCTCCTTGCTGATTGTATATTATTAGTCATGAATGTCCTATTTAAATTGTCAGATGAAAAAACTCATCCCCAACCCCTTCTCTTGAAAAGAGAAGGGGTTTTGTTACCGGCAAAAGAAAGTCCCTCTCTTTTCAAGAGAGGGATTTAGGGTGAGTTATTAGATTATATCAATCACTGTAAATAATAGCCTTTATCCATATTCCATAAAAAAATTTTAAACTGGACATTTATAATTGTTCATATTAATGCAAATGACAATGATCACTACTAAAGTTATTCAACACGATGATTAATAATACCACCGCCGATCACAATATCGTGATCAAAAAAAACAGCTGATTGTCCTGGCGTCACCGATTTTTGCGGCTGGTCAAATACAACCCGTATTTGATCGTCGCTTTCTCGGTAAATAGTTCCTGCATGACCAGAATCATTGTAACGTATTTTTATTTCCGCCTTAACCGATCCGGATAAAGATGGTTGACTGATCAGATTAAGCTGTGTGACAACAAATTCTCTACAGAGCAGAGACTTACCATTACCAACAGTTACCTGGTTCCGTGAAGCATCTATATTTACAACATACATCGGCTCGGCAAAACCACCGCCCAAACCCTTCCGCTGACCGATGGTATAGAAAGGATAACCCTTATGCTTGCCGATAACATTTCCCTGAGTGTCTATCAGTTCCCCTGCGGACAGGTGTTTTTCCATATTGGGCCGCATTGTTTTTAATAAGCGATGATAGTTATTATCCGGGATGAAGCAAATTTCCTGGCTTTCTTTTTTATCTGCGGTTTGAAGTTTAAATTTCCGGGCAAGATCTCTTACCTGCGGTTTAGTCAGATCTCCCAATGGAAAAATCGTTCTTGATAAACTGGATTGACGAATTCCCCACAATGCATATGATTGATCTTTGTTTTTATCAACGGCACGCAGTAATTGGTGAAGATTTTTTTCCGGACGGTGAGAAATGCGTGCATAATGTCCGGTGGCAATATAATCAGCACCAAGCGCGTCAGCTTTTTTAATCAACGTATGCCATTTAATTTTAGTATTACATTGTACACAAGGATTAGGGGTTCGTCCTGCCAGATATTCATCAATAAAATCTTCGACGACTCCCTCATGAAAATCCTGACTGAAATTTAGAATGTAATGAGGTATACCCATAGAAACGCAGACCTTGCTGGCATCATTAAAAGACTGAAGAGAACAACAACCACTTTCAAGATTAACGTTGCCTCCCACTTCCTCATAATCCCATAACTTCATGGTGACGCCAATAACCTGGTGGCCTTGTTCATGTAATAATACAGCAGCGACGGAGCTATCCACACCTCCGCTCATTGCAACAACCACTGTTTTTTTTTCTTTTTTCATTTTTGCCATGCTCCGTTTTAATCGGGATGACAATACCTCAGTTTAATTCCGCGCCATATCTTATATTTTACAAAAAATATCCCGTTTATAATAGATGATTCCGGAATATCTTATGATATAATCTCTTGGTGATTTTATCACAGGAAGGGGATCAACGCAAGTTTTTCGTGACGATAGTTTCTGTGCCGGTGTCCGAAAATTTAAATTCGAGGCTATCCATCAGATTGCGAATCAGGAAAATACCCCGACCACTCTCACTGAATAAATTTTCGGGTGCTAACGGATCTTTTAACTCTTCAGGACTAAAGCCATTTCCTTGATCCCGTATACGCAGTTCAATTTTATCCTCATCAATAGTAAAAATAATCTGAACCTCCTTATCCGGATCATTTTTATTGCCATGATGAATGGCGTTGTTAACCAGTTCTGTCGTTACAATTCCAAGATCATCGCTATGGCTTTCACTCAACCCGGCCAGGCGCGCGACCTTACTGCTAAGTTTTTCTACCTTTTCCAGGTACACGGTGTCACTGAAAAATTTCAATTTAAATTTTTGAGATTTATGTGTAGTCATTATCCTGTTTTCAATTCTCATTAGCTTATTTAAAATATAGATAAATGGTAATATTATTCCAAAAAAATATTTTACCTGAAATAAATTTGAATATTTTTTATATTTATCCGCATATTAATCTGTCGCACATCAGACCCTTTTCTTCTCTAGTATCGGTCATGTAACCAGAAATTATAGTAAACGATTAAAAAATGGGGGATCCAAAATCAAAACATATTTATTATACCAGTTCCCATGGCAGATATTAATGTTTGCCTTATTTATTCAATCATCGATAGGAACAATAGAAATACCGGATATTGGTGTTACCTGGTTGGACAAAATTCTGCATTTCATTGTCTTTGGAATTCTGGGTCTGCTTACCGCTCGTGGTTTCAGACATTCAGCAAGTACCCGTTTGAAGAGTCAATTCATGAGTTTGAGCATTATTATATGTATCATATATGGTGCTTCCGATGAAATTCATCAACTTTGGATACCCGGTCGCTTTGCTTCCTTTTGGGATTGGATTGCCGATATTTTAGGGATTATTACATTTATTTTAATCTACATCTCCAAAGCTAAACGAATGGATGCAATGAATGCGGAAGTCTGGGTGGGTGGAAATAAAGTGACG
>CAZBBC010000021.1:0-13570 GCA_964489835.1 uncultured Calditrichota bacterium | reverse complement strand
TGGATGCAATGAATAATGAGATGAGAAATATGAATTAAGAGAAAACAATAAAAAAAATCCTGACCTTGAATATATGTTTGAAATAAAATCGGTAAATCGTATATTTTGACATGGGTAAAGAATTCATTTAATAAAGTGAGGGAAATATGTTTCGAGCGAAAATTGCAGGGATAGGACATTATGTGCCGGATCAGGTTATCACCAACCATGACCTGGAAAAAATGATGGAAACATCTGATGAATGGATCCGGGAAAGAACAGGTATTATGGAAAGACGCTGGGTGAAAGAAGATGAGAATAATGTTGATATGGCAGAAAAAGCTTCCCTGCGGGCTTTAGATCAGGCAAAATTAAAAGCAGAAGATATTGATTTCATTATTTTTGCCACTCTGAGCCCTGATTATTTTTTCCCTGGTACGGGATGCCTGCTTCAGGAACGTTTGAAATTACCTACCATTGGTGCATTGGATGTTCGAAATCAATGTAGCGGTTTTATTTATGGTCTTGCTATTGCTGATCAGTTCATCAAAACAGGTATGTATAAAAATATTCTATTGGTTGGTTCTGAAGTGCAATCCCGGGGTATCGATAAAAGTACCAAAGGAAGAGATGTTGCCGTTATTTTTGGTGATGGTGCCGGCGCCGCCATTATTTCACGTTCTGATGATGAGACCAAGGGTATTCTAACCTCTCACTTACATGCCCAAGGCAAATATGCAAAGGAATTGTGGGGTGAGGATCCCGGCAGCGTAAAGGAACCCAGAATTAGTCACGAGATTGTGGATTCGGGATCGATCTGGCCGCATATGAACGGTAAACAAGTTTTTAAAAATGCGGTAACCAGATTCCCGCAAGTGATCCTTGAAGCTTTTCAGGCGGCCGGTTTGGATAAGAATGAGGTTGATCTGGTCATTCCACACCAGGCGAATCAGAGAATTACCGATGCAGTGCGCATGAGACTGGATTTGAGAGAAGAACAGGTATACAGTAATATCGCAAAATATGGAAATACAACCGCTGCCTCAATTCCTATAGCGATAAGCGAAGCTATCGAGGAAGGAAGAATAAAAGACGGTTCACTGGTCTGTTTGGCCGCTTTTGGCAGCGGATTTACATGGGCGTCCTCCCTGATTAGGTTTTAAACATGCCACCTAAAACAAATCCGCTAAATATTATACAGAATGAATCTTTGCGTCGACCGGAATGGTTGCGCGTAAAATTCGGTAGCGGACGCACCTTTTCGGATGTTCGTCACCTGATCGATAAAAGTAAATTACATACCGTATGTGAGAGTGCCCGTTGTCCAAATTTAGGAGAATGCTGGTCGCGGGGGACGGCCACTTTTATGCTGCTGGGTGATGTCTGTACAAGGAGTTGTACTTTCTGTAATATAAAAGTCGGAAAACCGTTTTTTTATGATTTGGAAGAACCTGAGCGAATCGGCCATGCGGTAGAAGAAATGAATTTAAAACATGCGGTTTTAACCATGGTGGCACGTGATGACTTGGAAGACGGGGGTGCTTTGATTGTTGCGGAGACTATCAGGCAGATAAAGAAAAACCAACCGGAATGTTCAGTAGAGGCGCTCATCTCTGATTTAAAAGGCAATCGGGATAGCCTGAACATTATATTGGAAGCAAAACCCGATATATTGAACCATAATCTTGAGACAGTAAGACGTCTGCAAAAGGCACTACGTATTCAGGCTTCATATGAACGGTCCCTGCAAATATTGACATGGGCAAAGGAATCAGATGCATTAATAAAGTCAGGTATTATGGTTGGAGTCGGGGAGTCCTTTGAAGAAATTGTCGAAGTGATGACCGATCTGCGAAATATAGGATGCGAAATAATTACTATCGGTCAGTATCTGCCGCCAACAAAAGCGCATTATCCGATTAGCCGGTATTATCATCCCGATGAATTCGCTGATCTTCGGGAACTTGGATTTGAAATGGGATTTAAACACGTTGAATCCGGTCCTTTGGTACGCAGTTCTTACCATGCCGAAGAAGCTATTCAGAAAACGATCGGAACCTGAACACTTCGGAAAATTCCTTCGGAACTACTCATACGCTATTCGATTTAGACAAATACACTCAATTGAAATTGTGTATCTGCCACCTTTGTTTACAATCTCTCGAATTAAAAGTGGTAAAGATTTTTTGAATAGATTTATTATTTTCTTTGCAGGTAGATCTGGTTTTAGTTATCTTTTCATTCATATACCCGAAAGATGTTATTAAAGGGTTCATCCAATCCTTGAATATTAATTATATTTTTCAAGATCCGGTCATCATTTCTCCGTCAGGGAGTATCCATGAGTCGCTCAAATTCAATGCCTGAAATTGATCATTTAAAAAACGAAAATCTTCGATTAAGAATTGCGGTGGAAGAATTATCGGTTTTAAACGAAATAGCTACCGCTATCAGTTCCACATTGGATCTTGATCATGTTATAGATATGATCGTTCAGAAATGTGTGAAACATCTTAAAGTCGATCAGGGTGCGATCTGGTTATTAGAAGAGCAGGATGGGGAAACTCCTTTAAAAACAATGGTTCGAAAAGTAGATTCTGCCGCTAATCACTTGCCATACCGGCTGGATACGCAATTAACCGGCTGGATGATTAAAAACCAGAAACCGTTAATCGTTCAGGACCTTGAATCAGACGAACGGTTTCAAATTACGAAGAATGAAAAATCTTTTATCCGGTCTTTACTTGCGGTCCCACTGCAGCAAAAGGGACGGATGATCGGCATTCTAACAGCATTCAATAAGCGGGGAGACGCCGGTTTCACAGAAGAAGATCGCCGTTTACTGACAATTATCAGTGCACAATCTGCTCAGGTAATCGAAAGTGCCCGGCTTTATCTTGAAGAGCAAGATTACTTAAAAATGCAACAGGAAATGAATCTGGCCCGCAATATACAAACTAATTTACTACCTAAGGATATGCCCCGGATCGAAGGATATGAGGCCTATGGCATTAGTTTTCCTGCAAAAGAAGTCGGCGGCGATTATTATGATTTTATCTTCAAGGGTTCCGATCAAATGATCTTTTGTCTCGGAGATGTATCCGGGAAGGGCATGCCCGCGGCTTTGTTGATGGCAAATTTGCAAGCAACTTTGCGAGGCACAACCATGGTATGTAGCAGCGCTCTGGAGTGTTTAAAACGATCAAACGGGCTCCTGTTCCACAGTACTGATATGGAAAAATATGCCACTTTATTTTACGGAATTTTAAATACATCCAATCATCAACTCTCCTTTGCAAACGCCGGGCACAACAGTCCGTTTCTCGTTTCACAGGACGGATCGATACGACGATTAAAATCCGTTGGTATCCCGCTTGGCTGGTTAGAAAATTTCGAATATACAGAAGAGATGATACCAATTCATAAGGGAGATATTCTGGTTGTATTTTCGGATGGTATCAGTGAGGCGATGAATGAGCGGGAAGAAGAATTTGAAGAAAAAAACATTCTCGCGGTGATAATGAAGAACCGAGGTGTCAGTCCAAAAGAATTAACGGAAAATCTGATCAGTATTGTGCAGAAGCATGTTGATAACGCACCTCAAGCCGATGATATGACATTGTTAGTGATTAAAAGATCGTGATATCTTGGAAAATTTATTTTTAAGAGAAATAAAGAAAGCAAAGGAGATTTTTAGTGGTTTGTATTGAAAAGGAATTTGGAGATGTAATGATCTTGACATTGAAAGGGAAATTGATTAGCACTGATGATACGGATATATTGCAAGAACACATCAAATCGGTACTGGGACGCAATATTAGTAAAATAATTCTCAATATGAAAAACCTTTCCCGCATTTCCAGTTTGGGTATTGGTGGTATTATGCGGGCACTAACCGTCGTACGGGGAGGAGGTGGCGATCTTCGCCTGGCCGGGCTGGACGAAAATGTAAAAAATATATTCTCAATCACTAAATTAATAGGTGTTATCCAGATTTTTGACCAGACTGATCAGGCCGTAAGTAGTTTCATTTGATAAAAAGTTGTCATAAAAAATTATTTACAATTTTTATTTCATCTTAAATAGAATCGTGGTTAAAGAACTGAAAAAAAAGTTCAAGTCAACCGGCAACAAAATGCTGTCGGTATTGTCGTCTTTGATTCCTTACGTTTACCGCGATCAAATCATACCGTAGCCGTTGGTTGCAATCAAAAAAAGAATTTGTCCACGGATTATCCGTCGAAGCCGGATCAGGCGAAGACTGACACGAATTTTCACGAATTAAAAAATGTATTAAAAAAAATCTCTGCGGTCTCTGCGTTAAATGAATATATTCAGTTTGTAAAAATTTTGCTAAAAAAACAAAGTTTTTAGTTACAATAGCATATAAACATATCAGGATGGATTTACCTTAATCTTTAAGCCCGGACCAATAAATATAGGTGAGAATTATGTTTATGCGCCTTCTTTACCTGCAAGCAAAATCAGATGATATCGATGTTTTACGCTCGTTTTATGATGCTATTGTAATCCCGGAGTTGCAGAAAATCGATGGTTGTCTTTTTGCCGGTCTCCTGCAAAGTAATAAAGACGTTCGGGAAGGGATTTCTCTCACGCTCTGGGATACACAAAAACACGCAGAAGATTATGAAAAAAGCGGTATGTATAAAAAACTGTTAGAGCAGGCGAAACCTCTTCTGGCAGAATCTGTTGAATGGAAAATTCATTTATCGGAAGACCTGGAGTTACAATATAAACCAGGGGACAAAGATCTGGATTTGGGAGAATTCAACGTCACCGTGCACGAACGAATAAAAGATGTTCTTTTTAAACAACACTCGAAAATGTATGTGCGTATCGTTTCTCATATTCTCCAGAAAGATAAAATTGGGGAGTTTCGTGACATTTTTTCAGAGAAGATTATCCCATCACTTCAGAATATTAAAGGATGCCGGTACGCTTACCTTGTTGAGAGTATGCATCAGGCCAATGAGGTGATTTCTCTCTCAATCTGGGATAGTAAGGCGGATGCAGATGCTTATGAAAAAAGTGGACTTTTTGAACAATTGGTAGATAAACTCAGACCTACATTCTCACAATTCTATCAATGGAAGATAGCCTTGGATAAAGATTCTACTAAAATAGTAAAGACAAGCGAGGATTTGAAGATCTCGGATTATAAGGTGGTGACCGGTAAAAATCTTCGCACATCCTTCCCCGAGAATCGATGAGGGGTACTTCTAAATTTATTAACATTTTAAATGTTCTATGCTTTTAAAGTTAAGATCGATGATCTGTCGTCTGTCTCCTGGAAAAATATTGACGCCACTGTTAAAAAGAAGTAAATTCGGTAGTCGGTTATATTGCTTTATATAACTTCGAGTAGAGGAGGATTAATCCAATGAAATTTAATGATAATATTGAAAATGGTATTGGTATATTGACTTTAAAAGGAAATCTGAGGGGCTATCCGGAAACTGATGAGTTGCATGGAGAAATGAAGAGTTTCCTGGGACAGAAAGTAAACAAAATCGTTATCGATTTAAACGGTGTTAGCTGGATAAACAGTATAGGGATAGGTGCTTTGATGAGATGTTTGACCACCATTCGCAATGCGGAAGGTGATTTGCGTTTGGCCCGCATGGGTGAAAAAGCACGCAGTGTATTTATCATAACCCAGTTGGTAAGTATTTTCAAGATATATGAGACGGTAGAAGAAGCAATGGACAGTTTTAAAAACGAATGATCCATAAGTCACACCGCTTTCCCAATTGAGATCCCCGGGCTGAACAAACCCGGGGATTTTTATTTCCAGGTGAAAGAGAATTTACTTGCCATTACATAAATCAATAATTATCTTTTATTAATCTAGCCTGATCTATTCATACCGCAGCCCAAGGCTGCAAACAAAGAAAAATAGTCCACAAATTACACGAATTTTAACGAATTAAAAAATGTACTATAAAAAAATCTCTGCGGTCTCTGCGTTAAATGAATATATTCAGTTTGTAAAAATTTTGCTAAAATATTTATCTCGTGTTGGATATTTATTCTTGATGGATCAAAAAACCACGGACCATTAGGAGATTAAGGTGTCTATTCAAATCGGGAGCATCGTCTCACATTACCGTATCCTTGAACAACTTGGTGAAGGAGGGATGGGAATTGTTTATAAAGCCGAGGATCTTAAATTAAAGCGATTAGCTGCTATAAAAATTCTTCCTCCACACCTTACCCGGAATCAGGAAGCCAGAATTCGATTCAGTCAGGAGGCGGAGGCCGCTTCCGCGTTGGATCATTCCAATATCTGCACGATCTATGAAGTAGACCAGACGGATGATGGCCAGATTTATATGGCAATGACCTATTATAAGGGAGAAATGCTTGATCAAAAGGTAAAAAAGGGATCACTGCCATTAAAATACGCGCTGGATTTAACCATCCAGGTCGCCCAGGGATTGGTGAAAGCGCATAAAAATGGTATTGTTCACCGGGATATCAAACCGGCGAATATTATGGTAACGGAGGATGGTGTTGTAAAAATTCTGGATTTTGGGCTTGCGAAATTAGCAGGGCAAACAAATGTAACAAAGGAACAAACTTCACTGGGAACGGTAAATTACATGTCCCCCGAACAGGCGCAAGGCGATGTGGTTGATGATCGCACCGATATTTGGTCTTTGGGTGTATTGTTGTACGAGGTGATCAGTGGAAAATTTCCATTTCGCGGTGAATATGAACAAGCCATCATTTATAGTATCATCAATCAAGTACCCGAACCTCTGTCAAAAATCAGGCGAAATATTCCCCGGAATCTTGAGAAAATTATATTAAAAGCATTAGAAAAGAAGCCGGCAGATCGCTTTCAGACAATGGTAGAAATGCTTGAGACACTGGAAAAAGCCCGGGATGGGCTTGAAACCGGAACTAAGATTCGTATACCTGTTAATAAAGATAAAACCAGTCGCAACCGATTCGCATTATTTTCAGCGTTGACTGTCTTCCTGATTGTCTTTCTCATTATCATTAAATACTTATTCATACCGGCAGAATCCCGGGAGGAGAAATCAATTTCCGTACTGGCCTTTGAAAATTTAAATGAACAGGATTATGAGGATTATTTCAGTAATGGTATTACAGAAGATATTGTGGTGCAGCTTTCTAAAATAACCGATCTGCGTGTTATTTCATATGGTCAGAGTGCTTTATATAAAAATACATCAAAAAGTCTCTCCCGGATCGGAGAAGAACTCAACGTTAATCACATTCTTACCGGAACGGTCCGTCGTGAGAATAATATGGTACGGATCACAGCACAGTTAATTCGGCCGGCGTCGGGTGAACAGATTTGGGCCGAAAAATACGATCGTGAAATGAGTGATATTTTTTTGATCCAGAGCGAAGTAGCAAAAAAGATCGCCTCCGCATTGGAAATCCGGATTACTAACGCTGAAAGAGAAAGAATCGACAAAAGATATACAGAAAATCTTGGGGCGTATGATTATTATTTAAAGGGTAGAAATTATTATAACCGTCTACGTGCGGATGATAATGAAACCGCTATTCAATTATTTAGAAAATCATACCTGACCGATCCGGCATATGCACCGGCGTACGCAGGCCTTGCCGATGCGTTTGTCCAAAAAACTCTGAGATATGGCGAAGATTCGTTCTGGCTGGATTCTGCGTTGGTCAGATGTAATCAGGCATTAGCCATCGATCCGGAATTAGCCGAATCCCATAAAGCGATGGGATCGATCTATTATACACGTAGCTGGTTTGATAAGTCACTGGAAGAAAATTTAAAAGCGATCAAGCTTAATCCCAACTTTAATATTGCCATGCATAATCTGGCATGGATATATCTCAATCTGGGAAATTTTGAGGAGGCCTATCACTGGATTCAGAAAGCGCGCCGGGTGAATCCCACTTTCGCCTCAACCTATCTTGGTTTAGGGCTTCTCTATCTGCATATCGGTGACTATGAGGCGGCCAGCCGCTGGCTCGACCTGGCCTATGATATTCAACCTGATCTCAAACCTAATCCGACGATTGCTGCTGTCATGATCCATTTGCTAAATAATAATCAAGAAGTTGCACAGTCCAAAATTAAGTATATTCTGAATCGTATATCAAATGATGTGGGTGTTTTTATCGCTGCCGGTGATGTGGCTTTATATTCAGGAAATCCTTCGGAAGCGGGAGAATATTATCAGAAAGCGCTGGTGATAACCCCCAAAGCCTGGCATCCGTTTACCGGTGTCAATGCTACAACAAGCCTTGGTTTTATACTCTGGAAAACCAATCATTATAGCGAAGCAGAGGAAATGTTAGGGTATAGTAAGAACTTGAATGAAGAATCACTGGCACAGGGCAGCCAATGGTGGGGAATTGCTTATGATATGGCTGCTATCTATGCGATCAGGGGAGATAACCGGAGCTGTTATCAGTGGCTTGAAAAGGCGATTGCCGGTGGTTTTTGTTTGTATTCCTGGCTATCTGTCGATCCACTTTTTGAAGAAATTCGTAATGATCCAAAATTTTATGAAATAACTCAAAAATTAGAATCAAAAGTTTCGGCGATGGCGGCAGAAATTGAAAAAAATAATTTTTGAATTTTGTCTGTCAAAACATAGGAGGTCTAATGAGCCGGCATCTTAACTTACGATTGATACTTTCGATATTTTTTATGGTTCAATTTGGGAATGCTTCCGATCAAAAACCTTTGATGCGATTTCCTGATGTGTCCGAAAATATAATTGTTTTTGTTTATGGAGAAGATATCTGGTCCGTGCCGGTAAATGGCGGTGTGGCAATGCGTCTGACATTTCATGATGGTGCAGAAAGATATCCGAAGTTTTCAGCGGATGGTACCCGGATCGCTTTTACCGGTGAGTATGATGGAAATGGTGATGTGTATGTGATGAATATTTATGGCGGTGATATAAAACGTGTAACCTATCATCCGGATTACGACGAAGTCGTGGGATGGCATCCCCTCCAGAATAAAATAATTTTCCGCTCCCGCCGGCATAGCTATAGCCGGTTCTCACGGTTGTACCTCATTTCTCCGGATGGATCAGATTGTGAAGAATTAATGATGCATGAGGCAGTTGCCGGCAGCTACTCACCCGACGCTAAACAAATGGCGTATAATCGTATTGCCAGAGAACACCGGACCTGGAAACGATACCAGGGAGGAATGGCACAGGATATCTATTTATTTGATTTTGAAACGAGAAATGATCAAAGATTAACTGATTTTAAAGGGACCGACCGGATCCCGATGTGGATCGGTGATAAAATATATTTTAATTCCGACCGCGACCGGACATTAAATATTTATTCCTACCAGGTCAAATCCGGTATTGTTGAACAGCTAACACAACACACGGAATATGACATACGCCGGCCCAGTCATGGGGGAAATAAGATTGTATATGAATTGGGCGGGTCTTTATGGCTGCTGGATGTGACCACAAAACAGACCAAAAGGGTCGCTGTTGAAATTAAAGCCGATGCCGAAGAAACCCGTCCCCGGATGATTAATATTGAAGATTTTATCACTGGTTTTAGTTC
Organism: uncultured Calditrichota bacterium; assembly: GCA_964489835.1. Classification (GTDB taxonomy): domain Bacteria; phylum Calditrichota; class Calditrichia; order JAJRVZ01; family JAJRVZ01; genus CAZBBC01. The sequence continues at coordinate 4,012 of CAZBBC010000021.1, read as the reverse complement.
TTCACCATCCGCAGCCCGTGCACTAATTACCGCTCGCGGTGAAATTTTTTCTGTTCCTATAGAAAAAGGACCGACACGCAATCTGACTAATGACTCAGGTTCCCGCGAAAAAGATGCGGTTTGGTCTCCAGATGGAAAATCTGTAGCCTATCTGTCTGATAAAAGCGGTGAGTACGAAATTTATATTACTGATCCTCTGGGTAAAAAAGAACGCATAAAGCTGACCAGCCATAAGAACGGATACCGTCATACGCTGCGCTGGTCTCCGGATAGTAAAAAAATCGCTTTTGCTGATCAAACCCTGAGATGTTACTATCTGGAACTATCAAATAAAAAGATCACAGAAGTCGATAAAGCGGACTATGAAAATGTCGATGTCTCGTTGGATCTGAAACCTATCTATGATTTTACCTGGTCACCGGATAGCCGATATCTGGCCTACTCGAAAATGAATGCGGATCTGGTTTTTCAGTTATTTATCTATTCTCTGGAAAATAAAAAATCTGTCTGTATCAGCAATGGATTATTTAATGATTTCAATCCGGTATTTACTGCCGACGGTAATCACTTATTATTTATTTCAAATCGCCGCTTTGATCCAACATTTTGTGATTTTGAGTGGGAGATGGTATATAAAAAAATAGCCGGTATCTATGCCCTTACCTTGCAAAAGGAGGGGATATCCCTTTTACCATTTGAGAGCGATGAGGAGGGAAAAAAAGACGAAATTAAAAAAACGCAAAATATAAAGATGCAAATCGACTTTGAGGGATTGAGTGATAGAATAGAGGCCCTGCCGCTGCCAGGAGGAAATTACAGAAACCTGGCGGTTAATGCCTCGGGTATATTATATCTGAACGTTAATGAGGGAGATTTTAACCGCTTTGAATTTCGAGCCATTCCACCGAGAGATTTATTTATCTTCCTTTTTGCGGAACGAGAGGAGCAAAAAATTTTAAACGAAATTGATGATTACACACTATCCTTTGATGGAACAACAGTGCTGTATAAGAAAAAAACTAAAATTGGTTATGCGGATATCACTGAAAAGGGGATCAAATATAAAATTGGCTGGGTTGAAGGGAAAGAGACAGAACCCATTGATATTTCGGATTTGACAATGTTGCTCGATCCTAGGGCCGAATGGCAACAAATCTACAATGAAGCCTGGCGGATGGGGCGGGATTTTTATTATGAGCCGAATATGCATGGTTTGGACTGGCCGGCAATGAGGGAGAAATACGGAAAACTGATCCCCTATGCCTCCTGCCGTCAGGATGTTCAATTCATCATTGGCGAACTTATCGGGGAACTAAACACCTCGCATACCTATATTTACCGAGGTGATCAGAAACGGGAAGCGGTAAAAGTCCCTGTCGGGATGCTTGGTGTGGACTGGCAGATTGACAAAAATAGTAATCGCTACCAATTTAAAAAGATTTATGATGTGCCGGACTGGTCGCAGGAGATTATTCCTCCGCTGGCAAAACCGGGAATCAATATAGAAACCGGTGATTATCTGCTAAAAGTGAATGGGATTGACGTAACCGCTGACCGCAATGTGTACAGTTATTTTGTCGATCTGGCTGATAAACAGGTAACAGTGCTGATTAATGACAAACCCGAACTTAAAGGCGCCAGGGAAATTGTGGTGAAACCACTTGCCAGCGAACGAACGCTGCGTTACCTCGCCTGGGTAGAGCATAATCGTAAACTTGCTGATGAGATGTCAGAGGGACAAATCGGCTATATTCATCTGCCGGACACTTATACAGATTCTGCACGTGAATTTCCAAAATATTATTACTCCCAGACCCGAAAAAAGGGACTTATTATTGACGGCAGATACAACGGTGGTGGCTTAGATCCAAATATTTTTCTGCACCGTCTGGGAAAGGAAACACTCTCTTACTGGACAAGACGTTATTCCCATGATCAATTAACACCAACATATACGACGCGTGCTCATATGGTGTGTTTGACAAACCGGCAGGCCGGTTCCGGTGGTGATGAACTACCCCACGAATTTAAACAAAAAAATATGGGCCCGGTGATCGGTACCCGCACCTGGGGAGGTCTGGTAGGGGTCTCTATGTACATAGATCTCATCGATGGTGGAAAACTGACTGTGCCGGATTATCGAATCTATGATAAGGATGGAAAGTGGGTTGTAGAGAATGAAGGAGTAACACCTGACATCGTCGTAGATCTTTCACCTGAAGAAATGGCCCGCGGATATGATGCCCAGTTGATGCGGGGAATTGAAGTCCTGATGAAAAAAATTAAAGAGGATCCGCGACCCTGGCCTAAACACGAATCCTTTCCTGTGGATAAATAGAACAAGCAGACATGAGAATTAAAGCGGAAGTGATATTAATGCAGGTTATAACACCAATTGTGGTAGTGTCAAAAGTTCTATGAAAAAATGAAAAACTAAATTTATGAAATTATCATTACAAAAAAACACCCCCCTCAATCCCCCCTTAATAGGGGGGCAGGATCCGATTCCCCCTTTGAAAGGGGGCTAGGGAGATGTTTTTTTTAAGCCAATAAAAATAATAAGTTAAATGCAAAACAGATGAAAAATATTGACACTACCCCAATTATAACAAGAGAACAAGTATGAAAGAATTGGAAAAATCTGCACGCATTGCCTTGAAAGACTGTATGGCATTACATGCGAATGAGACCTTATTAGTCGTCACCGATGATAAAACCACTGAAATCGGCATGGTTCTATTTGAAATTGGAAAGCAGATAGCGAAAGAGAGTGCCTTATTGATCATGCCTGTTCGAATGGTCAACGGAGAAGAACCACCGGATGAAATTGCAGACCTGATGACAAAATATGATGTGGTTATCTGCCCCACCCAAAAATCACTAACCCATACCAATGCCCGCCGTAATGCCTGCAAAAAAGGAGCCCGGGTAGGCACCATGCCCGGTATCACTCCGGAGGTGATGATCCGAACGCTTAAGGCAGATTATCATAAAATTGCCGAAAGAACCTATCGACTGACCGATATACTGGATAAAGCCCGGCAGGTTCACATTACCACAGCGCTGGGCACAGACATACTGATTCCGGTAGAGGGGATTAAAGCCATATCTTCCACTGGTCTGGTAACAGAAAAAGGAGCCTTTGGAAATTTACCCAGTGGTGAATCTTATTTAATGCCCGTCGAAAACCAGACCAATGGCGTGTTCATTGTTGACGGGTCATTTGCCGGCGTAGGTAAGATTGAAGATGAACCGATTGTAGTCACGGTGGAAAAGGGATATGCGACAAGCATTAAAGGTGGGGAGGAAGCAATTAAATTGAATAAAATGCTCAAACCTTTAGGAAAAAAAGCATACAATATTGCCGAATTGGGCATTGGTACTAATGACCAGGCTATTGTCACCGGGGAAATTCTCGAAGATGAAAAGGTGATGGGAACGATTCATATTGCCCTGGGGAATAATTTAAGCATGGGTGGTACCTGTGATGTGGGCATTCATCTCGATGGCGTGATCCTCAAACCTACAGTAACCGTCGATGGACAGTTAATTATGGAAGAAGGTAACTTACTCGTCTAAAGATTTTGTGATAATCCAAGTACCGGATAGTGCTTGAACGGTGTTAATAAATTTTATTGAATTAAACAGGGGTAGATTATCTACCCCTATTAGCTTTGATTTATGTGTCGGGCTTAACGAAGCAGGGTCACCTTTATCGATTGCTGAAATATTTCTCTTTTTCCTTCTAAAGGTTCAGCATTTAACCGCACTATATACACACCGCTTGGAACCTGAATCCCTGCCGTATTGGTTCCATCCCATGTTAAATTATAGGTTCCCAGTGGTTGAGAGTCCATTAAGTAGTTTTTTACGGTTTGGCCAAGAATATTAAAGATTTTAACATTTACTTTGGAGATCTGTGGTATATCATATTGTATCGTCGTACTCGGATTGAAGGGATTGGGATAAGCATGGTATAAAGCATATTGCTTAGGAATCCCGGAAGCAAGTT
>CAZBBC010000020.1:0-49423 GCA_964489835.1 uncultured Calditrichota bacterium | reverse complement strand
TAATTATGGGGTGTATTGAAGAAATAGAAAGAAAAACATCCCCCTAGCCCCCTTTCAAAGGGGGAATTTATTTATCGCCAATAATAATAAGAAGATAAACGGAAAACATATGAAAACTTTTGATACTAATCCTGTGAAAGGAAGATGAAATGAAAAGTGTGAGTAAAATAATGAGGAAATTACTAGTCATTATTGGAATATTAATATCATTACCCAATAGTTATGCGCAGCAGATTGGTGCAGGATGGGAATTTAATGAGAATGGTAACAGTGAAGGATGGTTTGCCAATAGCTCATTATCGGACGAGGTAATAGAAGATGGCCTGCTCAAAACAACTGTTTCCGGATTTCAACCAGCCATAGATGGGCCCGAGATCAATTTAACGGCATCCGATTATGGCTTTATTTATATTCGTATGAAGGCTATTGGTGCCGGACTTGGTAAAATTTATTGGCAATCAGACTCTTCTACGACCAAATTAATGAGTTTTACTATAGAAAATGATAGCCTGTTTCACGAATATGAGATTGCTGTGCATACAAGTCAATACTGGACGGGAACGATAGTTAAGATAAGTAAATTGCGATTGTACGCGCCCATTGGTACGGAAATTTTAATTGACTATATAAGGATTGCCTCCGTTGGTCCGCGATTCGATGTAGATTTTAAACCCTTCCGAACGGTACTTAAAATACACCAGCAGATACCCATCGCAGCGATTATTACCAATAGTGGCGACCAGGCATTTGACCAGTATATGGTAGAGTTAGAACTGCCGGAAGAATTGACGCTCAATACGGGTAATATTTCCCAGCAGCGTGGATTTCTCAAACCAACGGAACAAGATACGATAATGTGGACCATCACCTCCGATGACACGGGATTATTTGTTCCCAAAGTCCGATTAACGGCCGAAGGCATGGATGTCGTTGAAAAAACATTTCAAGCGTCTTTTGTTGATAAATATTGGGTGCAAAATGAATTTGTTTTAAGTGCCTGGAGTCCACCGGCACAAACAGAAGAGGATTATAATGAATATTCCGCTGCTAATTTTAACCTGATTGCCTATTGTAGCCCTACATTGCCTGTTGTTGATTTTATATGGCAGCATGAAATGAAATGTATGTTAAATGTTGGCTCTTACATATCAGGAGATTTTCGTGCCCCGGGTAACGAGCCGGTAGCGGCAATAACTGACAATGATTTAGTTGGCTTGGATCCCATCATTCAGAATTTCCTTAATCATCCCTCGCCCATCGGATATCATATTTGCGATGAACCCAATGCTTTTGCTTTTCCCAATCTGGAGAAAATAGTTTCTTATTTGCGAGCCAGAGACCCGGAGCGTCCTGCCTTTATTAATCTGTTTCCAACCTATGCGAATACTGATCAATTAGGCACACCGACTTATGAGGAACATGTTCGGAAATATGTGGAAATTGTAAAACCTGAATTGATCTGCTATGATCATTATAACTTCTTTGTCGAAGACAGGGACGGCATTGACTATTTTCAAAATCTTGAAATCATTCGAAAATATGCGGTACTCTATGATATTCCTTTTTGGAATATCATTCAGGCTATTAACAGCCAAGTCAGGACTGATGTATGGCGAAAATTACATGTCGGTGAATATCGCTGGTTGGTTTACAGTTCACTCGCCTATGGCGCAAAGGGTATTCTGTATTTTGCCTGGGCAGGCAGTTATGGGATTATGACTTCTCCGGAAAAGGAGGAAGCCTATGCGGCGATACAATTATTGAATGCTGAAATAAAAGCACTTGACCCGGTTTTGATGGATCTGCAGTCAACAGGTGTTTACCATTTAAATACTGTGCCACTCGGGGGTTCCGGTCCTCCTGCTCATTGTCTTGTAAGTGCCATATCATCCGATGTAGATGTCATGATCGGGGAATTTAAAGACGAAATGGATAATGACTATATGATACTCATGAATAAAGATTATAATCAGCAAATATCGCCGCAAATTACCCTGAGTCGCTACGTGAATAATCTTGATTATTTTGATCTTGAAACAAAGTCATGGCAAAATGTCACCATTGAGCAATCCGAAAGCGGGACATTATTCGAGTATCAATTTTTGCCGGGGGGAGGAATTCTGTTTAAACTTGGGCAGGAAACGTCAGGGGGCCTGAATGAAAGGGATCAATACATCCTCAATTATGAGCTGGAGCAGAATTATCCCAATCCCTTCAATCCCATAACAACGATAAATTATCAATTGCCAACTACCAATTATATTGAATTAAATATATATAACCAGCTTGGCCAAAAGGTTGCAACTTTAGTTAGTGAAAAAAAATCAGCCGGTAAATATCAGGTCCAATGGAATGCCTCGGAATATGCCAGTGGCATATATTACTATAGATTGAAAACAGGTTCAGGATTTATAAACACCAGGAAGCTTATATTACTAAGATAGCAGAGAGCCATCCCGATACCGGGTTCAGGCTCCCGAAAAAGCCGAATGGCGGATTCAATCCCGAAACCATAGTGTTTTTTTAATCAACAAATCCCCTATAAGAGGTCCATCCAGTTTTATCGATGAAAATGTAAAGCAGAGCGAGCGCTATCATTATTATATGCGGGTAATCGATAGAAGGGGTAATGAGGGGCGGCGGCTATCGTTCGATTTATGATAAGCCATTGATTCAAGTGAAATAAAAAGTATCAGGAGTTTTTGTCATGGGCAAATATAGAATCAGTTATTTGATATTCATCTTGCTTTTTTTATGTGGTAATTTGTTGGGCCAGTCCATAATTGATGTATCGTGCAACAAACAACTTTTTATTGACGATCTGCTTGTCGAGTCCAGCAGTGGGGTCAATCGAACTGTGAACAAACCCCACCAGTTTGATCAGGTTTTGCTGAAAAATGATCAGCAGTGGGAGAGTGGGCCAAATAAATATGTGGCGGTTTATTGCAGTGTGCTTAAAGATGGGGGGAAAATAAAACTATGGTATGATTTGTATGATAGCGAGACTGGAAATCGTTATGTGGGTTTTGCCGAATCCGATGATGGTATAAATTTTAACAAGCCGGTTTTAAACAAAGTTGAGGTTAATGGTTCAACAGAAAATAATTTTGTTTTGCCGACAACCATTGGCGGCTGTGCCGTCTGGATCGATCCCAAAGCTCCAGCAAGCGAACGATTAAAGACGCAGGCTAAAGCGTATCCCAGCGGCGAATTACTCATGCACAGTTCCCCGGATGGAATTGACTGGAGATTGTTCGCCAAACCCAAAATCGGCGACAAGGATACACAAACGATCATCTTTTGGGATGAGGCGATTTCCCGATATGTTATGTACACCCGGGAATGGACCCGTTTTGAGGATAAAACCAGCAACTTTAGAAATGTGCGCCGATTAGAATCGGATGATCTGTTGAACTGGGACAATGAGATGATCGTTTTCGAGCCGGATTCTGTTGACAGAGGACTCTACACAACGCCAACTCAGCAGCCTCCCGTGGATTACTATGGCGCAACGGTTTTCAAATATCCCGACGAAAAAGGCATGTACATTTTGCTTGCACAGGCATTCTGGCATTGGTTCGATCGCAATACTGATACAAAGTTGGGCCCAAATACTTTTGATGTAAGATTTGCACACAGCCGGGATGGCAAAGCGTTTACTCGGCCCGATCGAAAACCGTTTCTTCATCTTGGACCCGAGGGCAGCTTTTATTCAGGAATGATTTGGGCGATGCCAAATCCCATTCAGATGGGCGATGAGTTGTGGCTTTATTTTTCCGGCAAGAATCAGGATCATGCCGGCCAGTTGAGTTCCGGGGCACAAAATCTCAAATCAGGAATTGGCCGGGCAGTCTTGCGGTTGGATGGATTTGTTTCCCTGGATACGGACTATCGGGGCGGTGAGATCGTTACGCCGTTGATCAGGTTTAAAGGAAAATCGCTCGAACTGAATTTACAAACCAGCGGTGGCGGTTCTGCTTTTGTTGAAATTCTTGATAAAAACAACTGCCCCATAAAAGGTTACAGCCGGAATGATGCCTTGCCGCTCAACGGCAATTCAGTCCGCATGCCGGTAAAATGGCGCCAAACTGATGATGTGAGCGAATTATCCGACAAGCCTGTTAAACTGTGGATTATTATGCAAGAGTGCAAATTATTTTCCTTTCAGTTCAAGGAATAAACGCCAGGGAAGTGAGAAATATAATTAATGCAGAAGGAACCAAACTGGGGCAAGTGATGAATCTGAATGGAAAGTATCGAAAAATGACAAAAAAATGGAACATATTGATGGCGTCAATTCCGCTGCTCTGTTTGTGGAACCGATCGACGAACCGTATCCCGTGAGCGGTGGAATTGTCCTGCGTCAAAACGTGTCGCTCATTGGTGTATGCGGACCTGTGGGGCGAGGTACCAAGCATGCAAACAAACCGCAACCAGTGGGTAGCGTTTTTCGAATAAAAGAATGAAAGCCTGGTAAATAAATGAAAAAGAAAATACCCGTTTGGTTTAAATATGTAATATTTTTCTGCATTCTCGCTTTAATTATTGTTTCTCAAAGTGCAGAGATGAAAGTCGATTTCAGTTATGCCTTTTCTACACCACATCGTTTAACCGTTGCCATGCCCAATGCCAGTGACAAAACATTGGTAGATGTTTTTCCCAATCATCTTCGTTTAAAATGGTCCTTTGATAATTTATTGAGCAAACCAATTGCCAGTTTTTCCACTCCGGATGCCAATTGGCATGTTAATATAGAACCTGAAATAGATGGTGAAGAGTTTACAAAAAGTACCTGGCGGCGGGTAGATGGCTGGTTGCCAATGGTCGAAATGATTTATGGAAGTCCCGCTGTTACTGTAAAGATGCAGATTATTGGCGCTGAATCTGCAGCTTTGGTTCGGATTGAAATGGAGAATAAAGACCAAACTAAACACCGTGTAACCATGAACTGTTCCAACGACAGAATAACAACGGCATTTAATCCGGCCTGGATTCAGTCAGACTGGGACGCTGATGTTATGCTGGCTGGTATGGAAGACCGGGCTGACCGTATTATACTTTTTATGACCGGCGGCGATGAGCAGCCTGTAAAGGCTGTAACAACTATTTCACAGGTTTGGAATCTTAAGCCGGGAGAAAAACGTATTGGCTGGATCGTTCGACCCTATGTTGCTTATCAATCACAGCTCACAATTCTGCGGAAAATAGATTGGACGATGGCGTTTAATGAGGCCAAGAAAATATGGTATGATCTTATCAATCAAGCTGTTCATATTCACATCCCTGACCCGGCAGTAAAAAACGCATTTTATGCCGGTCTTGCGGATTGTTTTATCATGCGCGAACCAGCATCTGATGAATATATAGCTTGTACGCCAGGTACGGAAAAGTATCGTGCTGCCAGTTCAGGAGAACCATCCATAGTCTCTATCTTTCTTGACCAGGTAGGTTTACATACAGATGCTGCTCAAGGTCTCCAGATATGTATTGATCAGCAGGGAATAGATGGTAATTGGAATGATCCCAAAGGCTGGGCCCATTATATGTGGTTTATGGCTGGATTCAAATCCTGGGCTATCATGGAACATTATTTACTTACTAAAGATCGTGATTATCTTGCGTCTGTTTATCCACGTATGCTTGCCAGCTCACGTTGGCATGAATTACAGCGTTTAAAAACCAGAAAATTAATTGACGGCAAAAGAAACCCGGACTATGGTTTAATGCCTCGTGGAATGGGCGACTGTGGTTTAATGGATGGAGATGATTTATTTGGTGTTTTTTTACCACATAACATCTGGGCTGTTTTTGCTGATTCGTTGACGCTTGATGCAGCTCGCATTTTAAACAAATCTGCTGATACTAAAGAAATATCTCAGATTCATCGTACTGCGTTGAACGACTTAAAATGGTCGTTAGAGCATGGTGCTATTTCTGAAAAGGACTACCGATGGATTCCCGGTGTTGCCAATAAAACAGATGGTAGCCGTTGGGGCGCTCTTTATGCTGCCTGGCCCTGTAGAACTTTATCCAGAAATCATGACTTGATAAATGGAACCATAAATAAAATAGAATCTTATATCAGTCCGGGGGGAATTCCGGTTAATACAGGCTGGCTAAAAGATGGTTTATGGGTAGCCATTGCCTTGGATAATCTGGCGGAAGTGCAGCTATACCGTGGCGAAGGTGATGCGGCGATTAAATACTTGTATGCCACGCTCAACCATGGCACACCGCTCTATTCCTGGTGTGAAGAACGTGGGCAGGAAGCCGGGTCCGAGAAGTGCACCGGAGACCTTCAACATCTTTGGACGCCACTGGCCGTGGGCCGCTTTATCCGCGATGCCCTGGTCATGGAAGATGGAAATACACTGCATCTCGCCCGTGGTGCAGCACGACAATGGTTTGGGAGTGGACAACCGATTGGCGTAAAGGATATGGCAACACATTTCGGTCGTGTATCGTTCGAGGTGAATTATAATGAAAATGAAAAGCTTGTGACTGGTTATATAGAACTCAATAATGGTACCGCACCACGCGTGAGCTTACATATTAGGTTACCTTCAGGCCTCAAATTGAAATCCGTTACTGAAACGGCTAATGGCATGGTTGGACCAGATAACACCACTCTTGAATGGCAAGACTTTCATGATAAAATTCACTTTACGGCGAAAGTTAAGTAATTGATAAATTCCATTTTAAATATTAATTCACAGAAATCAGGTACATAATGATGATCTATAAATTTTATTTATGGATTATTTTTCTAACCATTTCTGTATCCATCTGCTCGTATGCTGCCCCACAGAAAATATTTGATGTTAAAGAATATGTAGTGACAGCGGGTGATGGTGAGGCGACGCATTCTATCCAGAAGGTTATCGATAAATGTGCTGCTTCAGGAGGGGGAACAGTATATATTCATGCCGGTGAATACCTATCAGGCACAATTTTTCTTCGGAGTAATATCAGACTATATGTTGAAAATGGAGTTGTTCTCAATGCCAGTCGTCATTCGAATGACTTTAAAAAAAATGCTTTGATTTACGGTGAAGATTTAGAAAATATTGCTATTGAAGGAGTAGGAGTAATTAATGGCGGGGCTGAGTACGAATGGCGTCAATTAGATGTCTCAGAGAAAATCCCTGAATGTGCTCCGGAAGATTTTAGTCCTACAATCAAGAGACCATATCCAATTCCTCCTACTCCCAAAATGATTGTCCTTGTAAATTGTCAAAACGTTCGGATTAAGGACATTACCATTCGCAACTCTCCCAGCTGGACCATTCATCCCTGGGGGTGTGATAACGTTCGAATCGATGGGGTGACTATCGAGAACAATTTAACAGAGGGAGCCTGGACAGATGGGATAAATCCGGATTGTTGCCGGGATGTTCACATTTCGGATTGTACGATTACTGCCGGTGATGATGCGATTGCCCTCAAGACAACCAATCGCTATGGTAAGGCAAAGCCATGTGAAAACATTACGGTGAGCAATTGCCGGTTCACATCCGCCTCCTGTGGATTCAAAATTGGAACCGAAACCAATGCAGATATTCGGCACATTGTGGTGAATAATTGTATTATTCGAAACTCAAACCGCGGTATTGGTATTATCGTTAGAGACAGTGCTATGGTGAATGATGTTATTTTTTCTAACCTTAATATTGAATGTAGGCGTCATGATTATTTCTGGTGGGGCAATGGCGATCCAATATTTTTCGTTTCATGGCCTAGAAAAGGTGTGTTGAAACCAGGCGTGATAAAGAATGTGCTTGTTACCAATACGATAGCTCATTCGAAAGGTATGAGTCTAATTGAGGGATTATCTGATATTTCCCTTCAAAATATATCACTGCAAAATGTTCATTTTATTGTTTCCTCTGACGCTGCTTTAGACTTTCCACTTCCAGATCAGCCTTACACCTACGAACACTATTATCATACAAAAATTTTTCCTTCGAATCATAAATGTCAATCTTTTGGACGATATGTTTTAAAATGCTTCAATATAAAAGACTTAAAATTGACGGATGTTGAAGTCGATTGGGAGGGTGAAGTTTCAAGAAGATGGGAGAATGCTTTATTTTTTGAACACATCACAGATCTAATTCTCAAAAATTTTCAAAGTCGTCAACCGCATAAAAATAATGATGAAGAATCGGCGATTGTTCTAAAAGACAACGATGGGATTTATATCAATGGATGCAAAGCGGACCTCGGTACAGGAATTTTCCTGAAATTTGCAGGTAAGGCTAATAAGAATATTTTCCTGCAGGGTAATTACTTTCAAGATGCCCGAAAACCCATCTCAGCAGATGATCCCATTCTAAATGTAAAATTTGAAAAAATGAAAACCTTCTAGTAATAACTAACGCTCTCCTTGCAGTTTCATCGAATTATTGCCAATGCAATGTATATAATTATCCATATTAAGGACAATTCAAATACAAAATAAGATCAAATCATGAGTTTAAATACAAACGCTGGAGTACCTGTGAAAAATTTAAGACATCTGCAATTATTGTTTATAGGATTATTTGTTTTTACCGTTAGTGTAAGTCTTGTAGGAAATGATATCATACATCTAGATTCTAAACGGGAACTCTTTCTTGGTCATGTGCTCATTCAAAATATGACAGGACAAGCACAATTGCGGCTTCATCACCCGCAGCGCCGCGAAATTGCATTGATTCATGATGCACCGTGGGAAGGTAGTGGCTGTGGCTATCATACCGTTTTCAAGGATGGCGACAGGTATCGTATGTATTACAAAGCCTGGCACATTGCCCAGGGAGGGGAGGTGACAAATCCGGTAGTCATCTGTTACGCTGAGAGCAAGGATGGGGTTCATTGGGAAAAACCCGACCTCGGTCTCGTTGAGTATAACGGATCTAAAAAAAATAATATTATCCTCAATCAGGTCCGGAACTATGGCTGCCATGATTTCTCGCCGTTTATTGATACCAATCCCACGGTTACAGAAGATCGCCGATACAAGGCAATTGGATATGTCCTCGGGCAAAAAGAACCAAAAGGATTATATGGTTTTATATCTGCCGATGGTATTCACTGGGACCTTGTTCAGGATGACTTTATCATCATGGACGAGGGCTGGGTTTTTGATACGCAGAACATCGCCTTCTGGTCGGAGATTGAACAGCAATATGTGATGTATTACCGTAAAGCAGTCGATGACGTTCGCAATATCGCCCGCGCGGTTTCCGATGATTTCATTCACTGGAAAAAAGAGGGTATACTCGATTTCCAAAATCGAGGACCCGAAAAATCGCAGCAATTTTATACGAATCAAATCCGTCCCTATTACCGGGCACCTCATTTGTATATCGGTTTTCCATCGAGATACTGCGATCGGGGCTGGATTTCAGCCACTGATGCCCTTCCGTCACCTGACTTGCGCCGCAATAGGGCAAAAGGACATGCACGTTATGGTTCGGCAGTCACAGATGCTGCCTTGATATGCAGTCGGGATGGTCGTAGTTTTTATCGCTGGGATGATGCGTTCCTTCGGCCGGGATTGCGAACGCAACACAATTGGGCTTATGGCGACAATTATATCGCCTGGCATGTGGTTGAAACAGCGCCAACATCAGATGACCAGCCGGCCGAGCTTTCTCTCTATGCCACAGAAAGCTATTTTACCGGTACCATGTCGCGTTTGCGTCGGTATGTCCTGCGGATAGATGGCTTTGCCTCCATCTATGCGCCAGGTGACGGTGGAGAAGTGGTCACCAAGCCGATTCAATTCAAAGGAAATAATCTAAATTTAAATTTTTCTACATCCGCTGCCGGAAATATTTATGTTGAAATTCAAAATGCCAATGGCCAGGCGATTCCCGGTTTTACCCGTGATGAATGCCAGGAAATTTTTGGTGATGCCCTCGAATACTACGTGAAATGGACACCACAGAGTAATCTTAAATCGTTAGAAGGACAGGCAATCCGATTGTGTTTCATATTGCGGGAAGCGGATGTTTTTTCATTTAAATTTGGTGATAAATAATCTGAATTAAAATTTTATTAACCGTTTTTGAAGTCATAAAGATATTATTCAAATTATAAAATATTTATAATTCAAATTTGAATAGAGAGGAATTAGTTACAATGTTTTATACAAAAAGTATAGCGATCAATCTAAAATTGGTAACAATAATCTGCATTTCTGGTATACTAGTCTATATTCCTGAAAATACATTTGCCCAGCCATTTACATTATACAAATCAATTGCTGATTTTGGTGTGCGACCAGAAAATAATGCACAGGAAAACAGCAGATACCTGCAGCAAGCCATCGACTGGGCATCACCCAGGGGCGCTGCACTGTTTGTGGAACCATCAAATGAGCCATACCCGATGGAGGGGGGAATTGACCTTCGGCAGAATGTCTCACTGATTGGTGTACATGGACCGGTAGGACGGGGGACACGGCATCCGCAAAAGGTACAGCCGGTCGGGAGTGTTTTTCGAATCGAAGATACGGAACAGGTTTTCATTACCGTGGAAGGTTCTTCGCAGATCCGCGGTATTCAATTCTGGTATCCAAACCAAACATTATCCGAACCGGATAAAATCATTCCCTATCCTCCTACGATTCAGGTGTCGCAGACCACCGCCGTTAATGGTGTTACGCTGTCTAACCTGACATTCTATGGCGAATACATCGCCATGGATTTTAATTCCGATCCCCAATATCCATGTGAACAAATCTTATTTGAACATTGTTATGGTTATCCGCTAAGCGGACAGTTTATCAGAATCGATCAGTGTTATGATATCCCCCGGATTCTTCATTGCCATATCAATCCGGCAAACCGGCGATACATTGAGGGACAATATTCACCCTCGGTTATCGACGCCGTTATTGCAAAAAAGACTTTTGCTTACGCTATAGACAGAACAGATAATGCTCAGGTGATAGATGTGTTTACTTTTGGTACCTATGGTGGTATCTATCTTGGTCCGGCGACTTATGGTCAGATGACAAATTTTAATTTTGACTGCGTGACTCTAGGCATCCACAAGCTGGGAGACAACACAAAAAACCGTAATTGGCAAATTGCTCAGGGTTCCATTATAGCCAATACAGGAGATGCACTAAAGAATGTGCATCCGATAATCATCGAAGGAAAAGGCCATACGGCGTTGACCAATGTGGAAGCCTTCTCCGGAGCTAACTCTGCCTTAACGACTTTGAACAAATCACAGGACTTTTTACTTGTCAGGGGTCATGAAAAACTGACAATATCGATGTATGGTTGCCGTATGCGCGATTACGAGACTATACAACCTATTACCATTGATAATCCAAAAGCGATCATTCAAGCCACGGATTGTATTGATAAAAATGAAAATCCGTTTAATCTCCACTTAAATCCTCACCTTCAATAATTACGGTAGTGTGATCCTGTTTAAATCGAGAAATGAAAAAGGCACGAAGGTCACAAAGATTAATTAGGAATTAGGAACTCGGAATTTGTAATTAGAAATTATTAGTCATCCCGTAGGGATCTTTTTGCGTGTCGACACCATCCAAAATATTAACAAATGTAATTTATCTGAAATCATTGCGGGACAAGATTAATAATACTAGTGAAAAACTCCGAGTCCAGCGCCGGTCGCAGAGAATATTAGAGTTGGAGCTGTAATCAATTTGAAAATTGGAAGATTAAAAGATGGAATTAACGGAGTGATTTTTTAGGAGATCACAGATAAAAGGCAATTAATAATTAACAATTTAGAATTAAAAATTTGGAACAAGTAGTAAAAGCCGTCCAGAAGCTGGCTTTAATTATTTTCATTCTTAATTCAAAATTATTTTGTCAGCTCTGCCCGCTCACCTTTCCCGTAGAATGGGATTTACGACGTGACGTGGTTGTTCTATACCCTACACGAATACATACAGGAGTATTTAAATGATAAAATGCCTTTTTGTGTTTTTAAATTTTCTACTGGTTACATCATTTTTTGGCGCCGGTATTTCGGATTTTGACGTACTCGATTTTGGTGCTGTCGGAGATGGTAAAACAGATAACACGAAACCGTTTCAAACTGCCCTGAATAAAGCAGCTGAAAAAGGTGGTATTGTCCATGTTCCGGCTGGCAGATTTCAGTTTAATGGCGTGATCACGATTCCGCGCAGTGTCGGATTGCAAGGAATTGCTCCCGGCCCCAACAGTCTTTTTTATGATAAGGGGACTATATTGATGGTATACGCTGGTCGGGATGATGAAAGTTCCCCTCCTTTTTTAACGCTGGAGTCAAGCAGTACAGTAAAAGGCCTGGGCATCTGGTACCCTGAGCAAAAGCCTGATGATATTCATCCGTATCCCTATTGTATACAGGCAACGGGAAGAATGTGCAATATTATTGAAGTTACCATTGCCAACGCCTATAATGGCATTGATTGCGGATCGGTGTATAATGAATCGCACAACCTACGTGATATCAATATATGTGCTCTCAGGCGAGGTATTTATGTTGACCGCACCACAGATATTGGACGAATTGAAAATGTACACATGCATTCCGTGGCGTGGTGGGACATAAATTATCCAAAAAGAATGAATGAAGAAATTAAGCTGATCAACGATTATACGACAAAAAATCTTGAAGGATTTATCTTTGGGCGTTGTGATTGGGAGTATGTTACTAACTGTTTTGTTATTTGGGCAAAAGTCGGTTTTCGCTTTTTTGAGACCAAGGAAGATCCAGTGGGAAATGATCCACAAGCAAATGTTTTAATCACGCAAAGCGGCTCGGATGTCGGGCCGTTAGCGGTGGTTGTTGAAAAGTCTTCGTATCATTCAGGCATCGCGTTTGAAAACTGTCAATTTATGGATGGGATATTAATCGAAGAAGAAAACAGAGGACCTGTTAAATTTACGAATTGCGCATTTGTGGGGTGGGCAGAAACTCTTCGCGGTACCCACGTTGTTAACAAAGGCAAAGGGACGGTCTTCCTGACCGCTTGTCATTTCAATGCAAAAAATTGGATCGAATGCCACTGGAAACCGGAGATACCATTCGTCGAAATGACCAACGGCACACTGCAGATGATGAATTGTCGTTTTCTGGACAACGGGAATACTCCAAATGCACATGTTCATTTAGGTGAGAATGTGAGATCGGCAGTCATCATGGGTAATAGTGTTGAAGGTGGGGGATTAAACGTCTCGAATGAATCAATGGGGGATGTACAGATTATGGGAAATGTAAGAGATTGAAATAAAAAATATTCTTGTTTTGTGCAAGTCTAATGTAACACAGAAAAATAGGTAAATGAGAACTCTATAGTAAAAATTGTCTGAAATAGAAAAGGAAGAGAATGATGAAAATCTTAAAAGTGCTAACAGTTGTTTTCGTGCTATTATTGATAGTTTATACATCTTTCAGCCAAACAGGTAAGATAGTAAATATTGGAAACCAGGTATGGATGACGGAGAATTTGAATTTAAGTGTTTTTAGAAATGGAGATGCGATAGCTGAGGCCAAAACCGCAGAAGAGTGGCTAAATGCAGGAAAAGAAGGAAAACCGGCCTGGTGTTATTATGAAAACGATCCGGCCAACGGCGAAAAATACGGTAAACTGTATAACTGGTATGCTGTGAATGACAGTCGCCAATTGGCACCGCAAGGCTGTCATGTGCCAAGTGATGCTGAATGGCAATCTCTTGTCGATTATTACGGAGGTCAGGAAGTGGCTGGAGGTCAAATGAAAGAAACGGGAACGGTGCATTGGAATAGTCCAAATACAGGAGCGAACAATGAACATGGTTTTTCCGCCTTACCTGGCGGTCACCGTGACAGTAAGGGAAATTTCTATAATATCAGGCATTATGCCACTTTTTGGTCTTCTACAAATTGCAATAAAACGAGTGCATGGAAACGACATTTGAGTCGTGGCGATACTAAGGTTTACATTGACTGTTTTAATATGGTTGCTGGTTTTTCCGTTCGTTGTATCGGGGATTAAATTGACTATTTGACAAATACGCATCAATAGATGAGGAATATATAAAATGACAAAAATATTTTTAACGTTGTTACTATTTTTACATTTGTCATACGCCGGAATATCCGATTTTGATGTTCTTGAATTTGGAGCAATTGCGGACGGGAAAACTGATAATACGCATGCATTTCAAACCGCCATGATTAAAGCTTCGGAAAAGGGCGGGACCGTGCATGTACCCGCAGGACAATTTCGGTTCGATGGTGTATTATCGATTCCGGAAGGTGTTACATTAAAAGGAATTGCAGAGGGACCAACAACGAATAGTCTGAAACGAGGCACATTGCTTATGGTATATTCGGGACGAGATGATGAAGATTCTTCACCCTTTATTACTTTGCATCATAACAGCACAGTAAAAGGATTTTCGATTTACTACCCCGAACAAATCATTACGGATGTCCATCCTTACCCCTGGACGATACAGATCATGGGAAATAGATGCAATATCATTGATCTGGATATTGTAAATACGTATAAGGGAATCGACTGTGGGAAGGTATACCACGGACAGGATTATCTGCGAAATATTTATATGTGTGCGTTACGAAAAGGTATTTATGTTGATCGAACCGTTGACATTGGTCGTATGGAGAATATCCATATACATCCTAGCAGTTGGTTTGAACTGGTGGGCGATCACGAAGCGCTTCATGAATATTGCGTTAATAATCTTGAGGGTTTTATTATTGGCCGCTGTGATTGGCAATATATGGTTAATTGTTTTGTTATATGGGCAAAAGTTGGTTTTCGTTTTATTGAGACCCGGGGAGATCCAGTGGGGAACGATCCACAACCCAATCTTTTAATCACCCAAAGCGGTTCGGATGTTGGACCGCTGGCAGTGGTTGTTGAAAAGTCCTCGTATCATACAGGCATAGCATTTGAAAATTGTCAATTTATGGATGGGATTTTAATCGAAGAAGAAAACAGAGGACCTGTTAAATTTACAAATTGTATGTTTGTGGGATGGGCAGAAACTCTTGGTGGCACTCATATAATAAATAAAGGCATAGGGACCGTTTATTTAACCGCCTGTCATTTCAATGCAAAAAATTGGATCGAATGCCACTGGAAACCGGAGATACCATTCATCGAAATGACCCACGGCACACTGCAGATGATGAATTGTCGTTTTCTGGACAACGGCAATACACCAAATGCTCATATTTATCTCGGAGAAAATGTGAGATCAGCCGTCATAATGGGAAATAGCGTTGAAGGTGGAGGATTAAATGTGACGAATAATACAAAAGGAGATATACAGATATTGGGAAATGTGAGAGAGTAAAATGAAATCAAGTATTTTATTCTCCACAATTTTATTACTCCTGCTATTTGCCAGTTTTTCGGTTAATGCCCAAATAAACGATGACCTAAACGCGCCATCCATACCTGATGATTTTCCATCCTTCATCGTTCCCGGTCATGAGAAAGAAATGGAATCGCTCAGGGGATTATTCTGGCTTCACTATGAACAGGCAGGTCCACTAATCCCGCTGTGGGATGAGTGGATGACAATGTCTACCCTATGGCCGGCGCGCGGATCGAATGTGCCATTAAATGCGATGCGTAGGCGCTGGGCAAATGCATTGTCTAATCGTGTAATGAACACCGAAGGCTATATGCACACACAACAGCATGATGGCCCCGCCCACGCCGGTGGGTGGCCATTTCCGAAATGGATGGAAGTTGGTGGAGTTGGATGGCACTTCCGAGAAATCGGCGTGTCCGGATACGAAGCGCCACTTGTAACACCCGAGAACTGGGTCGTTACCGGCGGTGTCGGAGGCAAAGTTAGTGACAAAGGGTGGATCGTTGAACTCACTGAAGCATTCGCAACGGTACAAACACCTGCTTTCTCTATCAATTCAAAAAATACGCCGTGGCTTCGTTTGAACTGGTGGGCAGAAGGTCTGGAAGGAAGTAACTGTTTTGTCGAATGGACAACCCAGGATCAACCGCAGTTCAATCCCAAATGTCGTGCCTATTTCACTCCCGCTACACCCAACAGTCAGCAATATGCATTGTTACCTATGAGATCAAAGGAACTTAAAACTGAGGACATTGAGACCCGAACGATGATCCCGGTCTACCGTATCCCTGAGTGGCAAGGAACCATCACGGGCTTACGGATTGGTTTCAACAACCCGGCTGCGGCAAAAGTGGTCATCAAGTCGTTCCACACAGCTTGCGATACACGGCATAATATCAACAATACTAACTTTATCCGCGGTTGCCATAGCTACTTCACATGGACACACGATATCACTTTTCTGCGTGAACAGATCGGACGCATACGTTCTGCCATGCGATTCATGATGAACGAATTTGACACTCATCGACGGAGGTGCGTCTACACAACCTGGCCCGGGCATGAAGGGCGCAGCGGTGTGCAATTAACCTCCGATGGGCATAAAGTGATCGTCCCTGGCGCAGGAATCGGCAGTAACTATTGGGATTTGCTTCCCTTTGGTGGCGAAGATGCGCTGGCAACGATTTATTATTACGATGCTTTGCGTGATCTTGCGGATCTGGAAGAACAGATTAATAGCCATCCGCAATGGTGTATCGCCACCGGTGCTGAATCTTTTAACTCTGCTGACCTGCGTAAACATGCACAGGAGGTGAAAGACTATGGCACCGGGAGATTTTGGAATAATAAAACGGGTCGTTTCGGCACAGTCGATCTCGATGGTGTGCTCCACGATTACGGATTAACTTTTCTGAATAATGAGGCTATCTATTACAACTTTGCAACCCAGGCACAGGCACATTCAATCCGTGATTGGATTTCCGGCAGACGAATTGTTAAGGGTGATGCATCTACCGGTGAGGACATCTACCACTGGCGTTTTGGTCCGCGCTCTACCACCAGGCGGAACGTAAATTATTATGTTTGGAGCTGGTCCAACCCTGAGCGTATTCCCTGGGGTTATCAGGTACAGGATGGCGGCGCCGTACTGGGCTTTTCTTATCATGACATGATAGCGCGGCTGATAACCGACGGACCCGACGACGCCTGGCAGCGACTTAAGGAAATTCTGGTCTGGTTCGACGAAACCCAGGCAGCCGGCGGGTACCGTGCCTACTACAAAGATCCGTCAAGCGGAACGATGCAAGGCTCTAATATCGGCGGCGGGCTTGGGCTCGATAAAGAATTTTTCGAGAGCATTCTCGTACCACAGGTAATGCTGTATGGTTTTCTCGGCTTTCGCCCAACGGCAGACGGATTCGTTATCAACCCACGGCTACCGAAAGACTGGCCCGAACTGACCATCACACGCATCCATCTGCACGGCTGTGTGATTAGCATCAACTCACGGGACAACATTGTAACGGTCAAAGGCAGCGGACCTGCTGGTGAACTGCTTGTCGTTGATTTACCCGAGGGTTGGAAACTCTCATCCCCTGCAGGTCTTGTTATAAAACGATCGGTCGCAGAATGATCAGATTATATATCATTTCTTTATTTTTTGGTTCTAAATAGGAGCTGTTGTGGATTTATTAAATTCGGTTGATTATACTGTCATTGTAGTATATCTCTGTATACTTGTGGGTTTAGGATTTTACTTAAAAAGGAGAGCATCAAAAAGTATTGAAGATTATTTTTTAGGAGGAAATAATTTACCCTGGTGGGCACTGGGTATATCGGGGATGGCATCATATTTAGATATTGCCGGAACAATGTTGATTGTGTCTTTTTTATTTCTGCTTGGACCGCGCGGTTTATATATTGAATTTCGTGGCGGCGCCTGTTTACTGCTATCATTTATACTTGTATGGGCTGGTAAATGGCATTATCGCTCAAAATGTATGACAGGTGCCGAATGGATGGAATACAGATTCGGTAGCGGTTGGGGGGGGCAATTTGCCCGTGTTGCTTCTGCTATCGCCTGGATAATCGCAACAGTAGGGGGACTGGCCTACCTAATAAAAGGCGTTGGTTTGTTTTTATCAATGTTTTTACCTTTTTCTCCATTGACGTGCTCTCTAATATTAATTGGCGTGGCAACTCTTTATACAATGGCGTCCGGATTCTATGGTGTGGTTTTTACGGACTTGTTTCAATCTGCGATTATACTTATTGCCGTCGTTATAATCTCTGCTATGGCAATTTCAAAAATTACCGATGTATCCAGTTTTGTTGCATTAACGGGAAAGATTACAGGCAATCCCCAGTGGATGAGTTCTGCCATTCAGTGGGAAACGGTAATGCCCAAGGGGTACGAGGTATATCGCCACCTGATGTTATTTACCTTTTTTTATTTTATCAGAAGTGTTGTTGGTGGTGTTTCAGAAGGAGCGGATCCCAAATATTTTGGCGCCCGTACTGAACGTGAATGCGGATCACTAACTTTTTTGTGGATTTTTTTATTGATGTTTCGTTGGCCGATGATGATCGGATTTGCCGTTCTGGGTATATATCTTGTGAATGATCTATTCCCGGATAAAACGGTTATGCTGCAAGCGGCGGAGTTGATCAAATCATTCGTGACTGATATTTCTCCGGAAAGGTGGCCAGATGTTTTGTCCGGAATCATGAACACACCCGAGAAATATTCACCTGAACTAATTCATGGGCTGAAAACATTATTCCAGAGTAATTGGCAATCAAAACTCCATTTGCTAAGCTTTAGTGGAACAGTTAATCCGGAGCGAATTCTTCCTGCTGTTATCCTTTTTAATATTCCTATTGGTATCCGTGGGTTATTATTAGTGGCTTTAATTGCAGCGTGTATGTCTTCTTTCGATTCGCAGGTTAATCGAACATCAGCATTTTTTACCAGGGATCTATATCAACGTTATTTGCGTCCGAAAGCCGCGAATCGAGAATTAATTTTTGCATCATATTTTTTCATACTGGCACTCGTTATTACCAGCTACTTAATGGCCTACACCGTAAAAAGTATCAATGATATTTGGGGATGGCTGGTAATGGGATTACAATGTGGGCTGATAATACCGGCCTTGTTTAAATTTTACTGGTGGCGATTTAATGGCGGTGGATTTGCATTTGGCACAGTTGCGGGACTTTTAGGCGCAATTATTCAACGTTCAATTTGGCCAGAACTTGTTGAGTGGCAACAGTTTACAATAATTTCAGCAATCTCATTAATCGCTACAATTATTGGCACGTTTTTAACCCGACCGACTGATGAAAAAGTTGTTGAACACTTTTATGCAACCACACGCCCCTTTGGATTTTGGGGGCCATTAAAACGAAAATTAAAACCAGAGATTAGAAAGACAATGTCTTACGAACATAAAAATGATTTAATCGCTTTACCCTTTACATTGGGATGGCAAATAAGTCTATTTTTGTTACCGATGCAGTTAATCATACATTCGTTTGAAGCTTTTAAAATTACATTGGTTATTTTTATCATTTGTTTAAGCGGCATGTATTGGTTTTGGTATCGGAATCTGCCTGAAAAAGGCAAGGCTTTTTCTGATCAGGATAATAGTAAGGCAGAAGATATATTCCAGAAATTATAAGAGATTGCTTTCCGCCCCGGCTGATCCGCCGAGGCGGAAAGCAATCTATACAATTTTAGTGGTGTTAAAGATATAATAATATAATTATATTTCTTAATATAAATGAAGACAAAGACAAACATAATATTAGGAGGTGATTATGTATCAAAAAATTAGTATAGCAGTATTAACCGCTTTTCTTCTCGCATGTTCTCAGCAAACCCAAAAAACAGTTTTGGTCACGGGGCACCGCGGTGCTTCCGGCTTAGCTCCCGAAAACACCATAAGTGCCATGTTGAAGGCCATAGAAGTAGGAGCGGATTATTCCGAATTAGATGTGCAGGAAACCAGCGACGGTATTTTAGTTCTCATGCATGATAATTCGTTGACACGTACCACTGGTTTGGAGAAAAACATGTGGGAAGTGGATTATGCCAGTCTGACTGCTCTCGAAGCCGGTGCCTGGTTTGATTCAAAATTCACAGGCGAAGCGATCCCTTTATTAGAATCGGTCATCGATACGGTTCGCGGAAAAATGAAACTGAATATTGAACTGAAATACAATAAGCATGACAAACGATTGGCAGAACGTGTTGTCGAATTGGTGGAGCGGAAAGATTTTATAGCAGAATGTATACTTACCTCGTTTAATTTTGAGGCCATCGATAAAGTCAGAAAACTAAATAAGACGATTAAAGTCGGATATATTTTTTCTAAAATGCCGGATGATGTGGATGTGTTCACATCAGATGTGGATTTGTTGAGTGTGAACTATAAATTAGTCGATAAAGAATTTGTTGAAAAAGCGCATGCAAATAAAAAGGATATACATGTTTGGACGGTTAATAAACCGGAAGAAATGCAACGGCTAATAAATCTTGGTGTAGAGAGCATTATCACTGATCGGCCCGATATATTAGTAAATCTGCTACAAACAATTTAATACGTTTATTCACTTATGATCCAAATTATTAGTGTCCGATTAAAAAAAAAGATTAAATTAGAGATTAAAAAAACTCATCCCTAAACCCCTTCTCTTGAAAAGAGAAGGGGCTCCCTAAAGTCCCTCTCTTTCCAAGAGAGGGATTTAGGGTGAGTTCTTTAATTCAGTTTCTATATTTATTTACTCTCTAAACCACTATATATTCCGGTGTAAATTGCTAATCAGTAAAATTTTTAAACCGGACATTAATGACCCAAATCATTAAATCACAGGAGCGATAGATGAAATATCAACCGCCGTTTATTAAAACGTTTATCAGTATATCTTTGATCGGTGCTTTTGCAACCTTCCTGATCTCTTGGGAAAATCAAACCAGTGCAAAGGTTATTGATGTGCGTCTCTTGGAAAATAGCTATGAAACTGTTGTTGTTGAGGGTCAGGGTTATTTTCCGGTGATTATCGCAACACCGACCAATGAAGTCCTTGTCGTTTTACGCGGCGGAGCTCCGCATATCGGTGTCGGTGGTCGTCTGGATTTGGTGCGTTCTTCAGATGCCGGTGCCACATGGTCCAAACCCCGTGTTATCGTTGACAGCAAAAAAGATGACCGCAACCCTTCACTCGGGCGTGCTGCTAACGGGACACTGGTACTTGCTTATCATTGGCAGGCGGGGTATGATGACGATGGAAAATGGAACCCGGGGCCATATAAACAAGACACCAAAATTACCCGCTCGAATGATAACGGAGAGACCTGGGAGCAACCGGTTTTATTAAACATTGAAATTCAAAGGGGGAATTCTCCCTTTGGAAAGATGTTCAACGATACCAAAGACGTATTATATATGCCGATTTACGGGGCAAAAAACCCAGAGCCAGGTGTACGGATACCGTTTGACACGACCTATACCTTTTTAATCTCCTCAACAGATAATGGTAAGACATGGGGGGAAACCATTGAAGTTGCGAAAGGCGTTAATGAAGCAGATTATCTTATTCTACCAAATGGTGAATGGCTTTGTGCCGCCCGGTCACAAAAAAAGGGTGAACAGGCAATCTATCTTTGTCGCTCAAATGATCATGGCCAGTCATGGTCTAAACCGATTCAGGTAACGGAAGCCAGGGAACATCCTCCGGATTTTGTAATGTTAAGCGATGGCGCTATATTACTCATTTTTGGAGTCAGGCATCAGCCATTTAGTATTCAGGGAATGATCAGTCGTGATTTTGGCCAAACATGGCTTAATACTAGATTATTACTAGCAGATAATTTACCGGGTACAGATATTGGATATCCCTCAACCGTTCGCCTTACAAATGGCAAATTAATTACCGTTTATTATCGTGCGGGAAAGAAAGAGCAATCTGGCGAACGGGAAACTGCCTGTATGGCCATTTGTTATGATGAGAAAGTACTATTAAAATCTTTGGATAATGTCGAGTAGGCGTTTTTTTTATATATCTGAAATAAGCATGATAAAATGAAAGAGTGAATAATTTTTATAGGAGAAACAATTGAAATTGGAGAAAAAAAGAAAGATACATCTTATTTGTAATGCACATCTTGATCCTGTCTGGCTATGGGAGTGGGAAGAAGGTGCGGCTGAAGTGATGTCGACTTTTCGAACGGCAGCTGAGTTATGCGAGAAAAATGATCACTTTATTTTTAATCATAATGAAGTCATTCTATATAAATGGGTTCAGGAGTATGAACCTGAATTATTCCAACGAATTCAGAAACTGGTTAAAAATGGCAGGTGGCATATTATGGGCGGTTGGTATCTTCAACCCGATTGTAATATGCCCTGTGGCGATTCCTTTGTAAGGCAGATTTTGATTGGCAAGAACTATTTCAAAAAGCACTTTGGAGTTGAAATTACCACAGCTATAAATTTTGATCCATTTGGGCATACACGGGGATTGGCACAAATTCTTGCTAAATCAGGGTATGACTCCTATCTGTTCGGTCGCCCGGATCGTAGCAGCTTAGCATTAATAGCAGATGAGTTTATATGGGTCGGCTATGATGGTTCAGAAGTGATGGCAACCCGGTTTGACGACTGGTATAACTCTCGTTTGGGACAGGCGCAACAAAAAATTAAACGGTGGATTAAAGATCATCCCGATAAAGATTTATCTATTATACTTTGGGGTGTTGGTAATCATGGTGGCGGTCCTTCAAGAAAGGATGTTAACGATGTCAATGATTTTATATCTCAAGCCGCAGATTATAACATTTCCCACTCTACGCCTGAGAATTATTTTAAGGACTTGAGTCAGTCCAGAGATAGTTTACCGCGGTATAAAAAAGATCTCAATCCGTGGGCAATCGGCTGCTATACATCACAGATCCGTATTAAACAAAAACAACGCCGGCTTGAGAATGAAATTTATAGCCTGGAAAAAATGGCTTCAGTGGCCATGGTTCAAAAAGTGATGGACTATCCTTATGAACAAATTCATGAAGCACTCTGTGACCTTATGACCGCGCAATTCCATGATATTTTACCTGGTTCATCCATACAACCCGTCGAAGAAGCATCATTAAGGATCTTGGATCACGGACTTGAAATTATTTCCAGATTAAAAACCCGGACTTTTTTTGTCCTTGCCAGTGGTCAAGCTTGCGCGAGAAACAACCAAATTCCAATTCTGGTTTATAATCCGCATCCATTCAAAGTAAAAACAATGATTGAATGTGAATTTAATCTTCCCGACCTTGATAGATCGGGTAAATTCACTCAAGTATTCGTTTATAACAAAAACAAGCCGTTGGATTCTCAGGTGGAACAAGAACTTAGCAATCTCAAGGTTGATTGGAGAAAGCGGGTAGTCTTCGCGACAGAACTTGAAGCAGGTCAGATGAATCGCTTTGACTGTAAACTAAAAATTATTGATAAAAAACCTGATCCTGTTCTTAAGGCTAAGAAAAATAAAATCGTATTTAAGACCAGCGATTTGAGAATAGTTATCAATACCAAAACAGGTCTGATAGATAGTTATAAAGTTGGTGGCAGAAATTGTATTGGTGCCAATGCTTTTGAACCTATTGTGATGCGGGATAGTGAAGATTCATGGGGCATGTTCGGTAAGAGTTTTAGAAAGATTGTCGGAAGATTTAAATTGATGGATAAGCGTCCCGGTTCAAAGTTTTCAGGTTTACCTGATTCTGATCTTGATTCAGTCCGGATTATAGAAGATGGTCCGGTAAGATGCATAGTAGAAGCAGTATTTGCATTCAAAAAATCCTCGATTTGCCAGCGTTACATACTACCCAAAGAAGGTACAGAGATTGAAGTGGAAATTCAGGTATTCTGGAATGAGAAAACACGAATGTTAAAACTGTCAATTCCGACCGTTGGTAAGGATAATAAGTATCTTGGTCAGGTTGCTTACGGGGTAAACGAGTTGCCCAATAACGGGGAAGAGGCGGTGGCACAAAAATGGGTAGCTGTTACATCGCAGAAGCGGGATTTTGCCTTAACCTGTATTAACGATGGCATATATGGTTCAGATTATTCAAAAGACGGACTGCGGCTGACATTGCTCAGATCGCCGGGTTATTCTGCCCATCCGGATAAAAAGGGAATTGTTTATATGCCTCTGGACCGCTTCAGTCCCAGGATCGACCAGGGACATAGATCTTTTAAATTCTGGTTCAATGGCGGACGAATCAGTGAAAGATTGGGAAAAATTGATCGTGAGGCGTTGATCAAAAATGAGAAACCGTTTGCACTTTCATTCTATCCTTCCGGGCAGGGAAAGAAGCTGCAGCCATTGGCAATTTTAAGTGATAATGTCGTCCAGATTACTGCCATTAAAAAAGCAGAAAATAGCAGTAATTTAATTATCAGACTTTTTGAACCAACAGGAAAAAGTAGAAAAACGATCCTTACTCTGCCAGTTTTTAAGAAAAAATTGAGCATTAATTTAAGCGGTTTTGAAATAAAGACGTTGTGCGTCGATATAAAAACTGGTAATATCATTGAAACTAATCTTTTAGAAAAATAATTGTATACTGTTGCAGGTTATTTTTTTACTACCATATCATTACCAAGGCAAAATAATGAAAGAGACGATGACTTCCCGAGAGAGAATGCTTAAAGCGCTCAATCATGAGATACCAGATCGAATTCCTATTGATCTTGGCGGATTTCAAACCGGGATCCATCAGAAGGCTTATAAAAAACTTTTACAATATTTGGGTATAAACGATGAGTTAAAAATTCTGGATCCCGTCCAACAATTAGCGCAGCCATGTGAGGAACTGTTAGAGCGTTTTCACGTTGATACACGCTATGTTTGTGCCGGCGCACCTGAAAGCTTCAAAGGCGGGATCGTTAAGAGCACACGGGATGGTAGGATCTGGCATAATTTGCATGATGAATTTGGTGTCATCTGGTCAATGCCAGACGATCAGCAGCTCTACATGGATATTTCATATCATCCGTTAGCCGATGCTACCATTACAGATATTGCCGGATATCCTTTCCCCAATGGAGGTGATCTCAGCCGTTTTAACGGTGTTCGTGATGCCACAATACAGATAAGAAAAAATACACCCTATGCGATATCAACGGGTATTGGTGGCGTCGTATACGAAACATGCTGGTATATGCGTGGTCTGGAGCAGTGGTTCCAGGATACGATTGAAAACCCAACTTTTTGTGAGACTCTACTAGACCAGATTCTCAAATTCTGGTTAGATTATTATACTGGTTTTATGTCTCAAATAGGAGATCTTATCGATGTTGTGATGATAGGTGACGATCTTACCGGGCAATATGGCCCCTTGTTTTCACCTGTTTTCTATCGAAAAGTTGTCAAACCCAGGCAGAAGAAGCTTGTCCAGCACATCAAATCTCTTACATCTGCCAGGATATGGTATCATACCTGCGGTTCATGCCTGGAATACATCCCCGATTTGATTGATAATGGGATCGATATTCTCAATCCCGTTCAAATAAGTGCCGCCAATATGGATCCGGACCATCTAAAAAAAAAATATGGTACAAACCTGGTTTTCTGGGGTGGCGGCTGTGATTCCCAAAACGTGCTGTCTACTGCCTCACCAGAGGAAGTTACCAGGCATGTTCGTAAAAATGTAGAGATATTTAAGTCTGGTGGTGGTTATGTATTTAACAATGTCCATAATATCCAGGCAGACGTACCTCCTGAAAATATTGTCGCTATGTATGATGCCGCTTATAAATATGGACACTATTTATAAGGGCTGATGTAAGATGTGTGTGAAAAAAGTAATACGAAATAGTGTCATCATTTTGCTTGCTGTCATCGCTGCTTTTATTATTAATAAAGTGATTAAAACCCAACCCTTAGAAAATCAAGTTTCTTACCAGGCAAAACGATCACCAAACGTTGTCCACTGGGCGGGGTTGACTTTATGGTCAGAAAATACATTTGCTAAATTAAAAAAACTAAATCGGTTCTATTTCTTAATTCATGGTCTATGCTATGCTGAAATGACATACGAAAAGAATGAGAGAGATCTCGATACAAATCTTAAACGATATTTGGAACATGAAAACAAATGTGCCCGGAAGTGGCGCTCCGGACTTAAGGATCTCGATAAAAATGAAGCTTTGATTATCATTCCCTGGCATGGACATGAAAATGGTCCGGCTTCCCAATTTAATTCTTTTGCAGCTTCCGTTCTGGGGGATCGCTGTTTTATACTCGATTCTCCCGATAGTTTTAATCCGTCCTTCTGGTCAAATAAAGATGACGCCTTTTATGAAGCGATTTCATCTGAATTAAAGTCAGCCTTGATATACCAGAAAGATCAATGGAATGATGAGGAGTTGCATACAGCGCTTCATTCGCTCGCCTGTTGCCGGCAACTGGATGTCTTATTAAGGGAACGGGGGTTTTACTATGATAAGTCAAAGGTCACTTCCGAAGGATGGGGGGCCAGTTTTGATGGTTGTGTAACAAAATATACGCTTAATATACGTCGAATTCTCGGTCTATCAAACGTTATTGAAATAAATTTTAACATGACCGTTCCGGATGCTCTTTTTCTTCTGGATACTGTTTTTCGAGAATCCGTCATTTTAAAGAACGGTTTAAGACTTTTTCTTTTTCAATCAGAAGATCAGGCCATCGGTCTTTATACAATGACGTCACAATCTCTCGAAAATCGAGCTGTTTTTATTAAACTTAAACTGAATCAAAATCAATTAACAGTCAAGAGCAAGCAAGGCATTCGATTGTGGCCAAATCCTGAAATTTATCATCTGCCCCAATCCGCCATTGGACACTATGAGCCAGAACAGAAACTGGTGACGTATGAAAATAATAAGCTTATCCTTCCCGTTAGTGCAGGTTTTGTATATCGTTTAGCGAAAGCTCCGACCTATATTTTTGCCAATTCTGAAATGACCTATCATGATTTTAAAGAAATATTGATAAACGCTGAGATCGTAAATGAACAGGTAGCTCCCTGACAGCAGCAAAGATTGAAGATAAACCCTTATATAATTCTTCTTCCTTGTTTTATCCCTCATTTTCAAATTAGACACTTCATCGTTTTTAGAACTTCACCTATTTACAGAATAACTCACAGAGGTGCTAAATAGCAAAAAATATTTATCCACGAATTTCACGAATTGATTCACAGATTTCACGTATTTTTCTATTTTTTTAATTTTGTTTCTAAATCTTACAAAACATTATAAATATTATTCGTGAGAATTCGCGTTAATTCGTGCAATCCGTGGATACAAAACTCTGCCTCTCCACAAGAGATGAATTATACAGGTGAGTTTTTGAAATTGTTATTTGTGATTTTCAATATTTTGCAAAAATAAAAAAGCTTGTGGTGATAATAGTATATATATTTCGAGGAAAAAAATATTAAACCCATTGATAATAATGGAATTTACCTGCAGGGTAGAAAGGACAATTTATGTTTGGTCTACCAATAATTGACATTATTGTAATCGTCGTTTATTTCATGCTTATGATTGCCATTGGCATCTGGTCCATGCGTCGTGTAAAGAATCAGGAGGACTTTTTTCTGGCAGGACGGCGTTCGGGAAAGATTCTTCAAACATTTGCGGCATTTGGACAGGCAACCTCATCGGAGAACGCCGTAGGTGTGACTACAACCACATTCACGAATGGAGCGGGTGGAGTGTGGAGTGCACTTATTATGCTTTTCGCAACACCCATGTATTGGATAACTTCACCCTGGTTACGGCGATTGCGCGTAATGACCATGGGAGATTTTTTTGAAGAGCGTTATGGTTCAAAACGCATGGCTGCAACTTATGCTGTGATCGGATGTTTTTGCATGATGGTCAATATCGGCTTGGGTCTGAATGCGATGACGAAAACGATTGTGGCGATCACGCCTAAAAGTATTGAACAATTCTCTCCGCCGGAAGTGGCTGAATATAATCTTGCAATAGAACTCGAAAGATTGGAAACCGCCGACTATCAATCACTGACCAATGAGGAGAAAAATCTGCGTGATCAGTTACAATTGAAGGCGCCGAGAAAGGTATTTTCTCATCTGAGCGAAGTTGCGATTGTATGGATCGTTTGTTTGATTATAATGATCTATGCTCTGGCCGGAGGCCTGGAAGCGGCCTTTTGGTCAGATCTGATTCAGGGTATGTTTATTATCATATTATCCATTATTCTACTCCCTTTCGCTTGGGGGAAGATAAACGCGATTTACGGTGGCAGTGGAGTGATGGACGCATTGCGAACCATCCACACACGACTACCCGAATCTTTCTTTGATATTTTTGGTTCACCCGCCTCGATAGATTTTACCTGGTACTATATCGCTGCTATTGCAATAATGGCGACCATCAATGTTGTAATGACTCCCAACATGATCGTTGTTGTTGGGGCGGCCAAGGACGAGTTTTCGGCACGACTTGGTTTTACCAGCGGTAATTATATGAAACGATTTTGTACGATATTATGGGGACTCTTAGGTCTCGCTGCTATTGTACTTTATAGTGAATCAGTAAGCAATCCTGACCTGGTCTGGGGATATGCAACCCGTGATTTGTTGGGTTCACTAAAGATGGGATTGGTGGGACTGATGATTGCGTGTCTGATGGCAGCCCTTATGTCCACTGCGGACTGTTTGATGATTACTGCCTCAAGTCTGATGATCAGCAATATATATAAGCCGTTTAGTCCCAATAAAGCGGAAGGACACTATATACTGGTTGGTCGAATTGCCGGTGCGCTGGTTGTGATTGGCGGGGCATTTGTAGCGACACAGTTTGAAAGTGTTTTTGCCATGATAAAACTGGTTTGGGAGTTTAACATTATCGTTGCTGCAAGTTTTTGGTTTGGCATTAAATGGCGGCGGGCGAGCAAAAATTCAGCATGGACTTCAATAATAACAACCTTAATTGTGTTCTCGCTTGGCTCGGTAGCGATACCTGTCATCTTTCCGGGTTTAAGAACAGATACCTATCTTTTAAAAATGACCAATCCTCAACCGTTAGAACGGGTATACACTGCACACCAACTAGATGTTGAGACAAGAGCAAAAGAGATCGGGAACTGGGAGATGTTAAAGGCTGCAGGAAAAGTTATTGGCCCAAAACCTGAATCAATCCGGATAGGGGAAAAGTTTGTAAAGATCGATAAACAACCCCAGAAAACAATATTCTGGACACAAGGAATCAAGATTGGAAATGACGGACAAAAGTATGGCAAGGGGATGTTAAACTTAGAACTTATCCTGGTTGATAAACTTGGTTTTGATTTATCAACGAATTCTTATGCATTAAATGAAACAATCCGTGTAATTATTCGGACATTTACACCATTTCTCGTCTTATTTTTAGTCGCTTTTATGACAAGGCCGGATGATAAAAAAAGGCTTGATCGATTCTTTGCCAAGATGAAGACACCGGTTTTATCCGATCCTAAAGCGGATAGAGAGCAGATAGCCATGTCGTATGAAAATCCACATCGATTTGATGATAAATTACTTTTCCCTCATTCTAATTGGGAAATTTATAAATGGAATAAAATGGATGCACTGGGTTTTCTCGTAGCAGTACTTGTGCTCCTTGGTGTCCTCACCATGCTTTTGTTCCTTGTCTCACTCGGAGGATAAGGTATTTAAGTTCATATAATCCATTTACATCTATTTCATCAGCTTTCTGATTTTTTTTAATAATGTTGATTCAACTCATTTTATGATGAAAGGAAAGAATCGTGTCTGAAAGAACGCGTTATGCGATGGTCGGTTTGGGTATGCGGTCAGAGATATACAGTGATGCCATTGTGAAGACATATGCAGGCTCCTGCCATCTGGTGGGACTCTGTGATGTTAATAAAGGTCGATTAGATGATCGCCAGAAATGGGCGGAAGCTAACAATGTCAGGGTACCAGGTTATGGTGCGCAAAGTTTTGAGCAAATGATACTCGAGACAAATCCCGATTGTGTTATTGTTACAACCAAGGATTGTTATCACGATGAATATATTTGTCGGGCTATGGAACTTGGCTGTGATGTAATTACCGAAAAGCCAATGACAATAAATAAAAAAAAATGCCAGCAAATTATTGACATCCAGAAAAAAACAGAAAAGAAATGTACGGTCACGTTTAATTACCGGTATGCGCCACCACGTACCCATGTGAAAGATCTCCTTATGGCGGGTGTTATTGGTGATGTCCTATCGGTTGATTTTCATTGGATGCTGGATCGGGAACATGGCGCCGATTATTTTCGCCGCTGGCATCGCCATAAAGTGAACTCGGGTGGTTTGCTGGTCCATAAGGCAACACACCATTTTGACCTGGTGAATTGGTGGTTGTCGTCAACTCCCAGATCGGTATTTGCTATGGGACATCGAAAATTTTACACGCCCGAGATGGCGGATCGCTTTGGTTTGGTTAATCGCGGAAAACGATGTCATGGATGTGCGGAGGCATCCGCGTGTCCTTTCTTTCTTGATTTAGAATTATTCAAAGAATTAAAAAGATTATACCTGGAAAATGAACAGTATGACGGTTATTTTAGGGATCGGTGTGTGTTTAGTGATGAAATTGACATTGAGGACACCATGGTAGCAACTGTTGCCTATCATAGTGGTGCTAAACTTAGTTATTCTATGAATACCTTCATGCCATGGGAAGGTTACTTCGTTGTTTTTAACGGAACCAAGGGACGATTGGAACACAAGTGTGAAGAGCAAGTTTATATCAGTGGAGACGGTTCTCTCCCCGGTACTTTAAAACAAGAAGGGACCTGGATTAAAATCTATCCGCTTTTCAAACCCGCCTACGAAGTAGATGTTTGGGGAGGATCAGGGGGACATGGTGGGGCGGACCCACTGATGCTGGAGGATATTTTTCAGCCAAAGGATTCACCGGATAAATATATGCGCAAGGCAGACCACCGGGCAGGGGCATATTCCATACTTGGGGGCATTGCAGCGAACTATTCAATTGAAACTGGCAGATTGATATATATCAACATGCTTATTAAAAATCTGGATGATCCTGAATACCCTCCCATGCCTCCCAATGATGAACCAATTCTCTTGGAAAAGCCGGATGTTAAATCCTGGCTTCACAAACAATAAAGTTATTGTTATCCCGATTTAATCGGGACATGAGAAAATGAAAAGAGGTTATTATTTAAACTATCAATAATTAGAATAGGAGTCTTAAATGAGAAAGGGTTTCATATATATATTACTTCTGACCTTAGGCAGCAGTATACATTGTGATATGGAGCGTCTGCAACCGTTTAAAGTTATGACGTTTAATATCCGTTATGGGACTGCCAGGGACAGTCTTAATTCCTGGCAATATCGCCGATCGATACTGATTGATTGTTTAAAAAAACATAAACCGGATATTCTTGCCACCCAGGAATCAATGGATTTTCAGATCGAATTTATTAAAGCCGCTTTTCCACATTGGAAGGTCTTTGGT
Organism: uncultured Calditrichota bacterium; assembly: GCA_964489835.1. Taxonomy (GTDB): domain Bacteria; phylum Calditrichota; class Calditrichia; order JAJRVZ01; family JAJRVZ01; genus CAZBBC01. The sequence goes on along the minus strand of CAZBBC010000020.1, from coordinate 18,019 downwards.
GTTGGAAGATATCATGGTGTAAAAGAGCCCGATCGTCCCCATGAGAGTATGAGAGGTGAGTCATGTAAAATTATGTATGATTCAACTAAATTCCAGCTTGTTAAAAAGGGTACCTACTGGCATAGTGATACTCCCGATGTTCCGGCCAGCAAAACCTGGGGTAATGGATTACCGCGAATCACGACCTGGGGTATTTTGCGAATAAAGAATAATGATCAACAATTTGTTGTTATGAATACTCATTTTCACTGGGATGAGCCCTACGTGAGCAACACGGCAAATCTAATTATGCGCAAATGGCACGAGATTGCTGGTACCAGACCCACAATTTTGCTGGGTGATTTTAATCTTGAGCCAACATCAGAAACCCATGATCTATTTTGCGGAAAAAGGGGGATAGATGATCCTCAGAGTGGTTTCATCGATTGTTGGCAAGCGCTTTCTAAAGCGGAATCCAATGCCGGCACAGGGCATAGCTTCGAGGGCTCTAAATCTGGCGGAAGAATTGACTGGATACTGGTTACGCCTGAATTCAAGGTACGAGATATTGAAATTATTTATGATAATGATAATGGCAGGTATCCCAGTGACCACTATCCTGTTTTAGCAGAAATATCAGAGTTGAATTGAGTAATAATAAACAAATGAATCAATGTTATTAATCACCTGCAATAGAAAGAAATTGTTTTGAAATAGTATCAAACAAATATTTTATATTATTCTGGAGATTAACATGTTAAAACGCTTTCTGCAATTACTAATAAATAATTCATTTATATCTGCATTTACGTTGCTGATTCTTTTCAGCTCTCTTCCTGCGAAATCAAAATATATAGAACTGAAAGATTATTTACCCCATCAAAAGGTTGAATTAAAAGGCTGGAAAGCACAATTGGGTCGTATTCCTGAAGCGGAAAAGATTGATTTTGATGACAATCTTTGGGAAAATGCCGATGCATTATTTCGCTGGCAGGGAAATTATACTGATTGCTGGTTTCGTAAGGAAGTAATAGTCCCAGATATAATGGATGGGAGAGCAGTGTATTTTCAGGTAACTATTGATAGTGGTGGCGAAGTATTTATTAATGGGAAATCCATGGGGAAATTCGGATGGACAAGTACAATACTATTAACACCAAAGGCAAAAGCCGGAGAAAAATTTTTCATCGCTATTCACGGAACAAGTGATACAGTTTTTGGGATTCTTATCGAAACATCGCTTACTACTATGAGTCCAGAAGCTTGTCACCTACAACAAAAAGTGGAACAACTCAGGGGATTAGCACAAAATTCTATTCTATCTTTGAATGAAAAGTGGAAATTCACTCTTGATGACAGACCGGATTATAAAGAAGTTCATGTTGATGATAAAGATTGGGATGTTGTAAATGCAACCCATACTTGGTGGAAGGAAAATACAGGTAGCTGGTATCGTAAAACATTTACGCTGCCCGAAACAATAAATGGTTATCAAATAGATGGGGTTTCTATTGCTCTTGATTTTGGCGTTGATGATAATTGTGAAATTTTCATTAATGGGAAAAAAGTCGGTTATTATGAAAATTTTGGGAAATGTACATTAACCAAAATTGCCAGGGCAGGTGAGACATACACTATTGCATTTCGTATAACCAATATTAGAGGCCGGGGACGCTTAAATTATGTATCCCTTCGTTTTGTTGACTTTACAGAAAAGATGCAATTGGTAATTAAAAACTTAACTGAAGCAATTCAATTAATTGAGCGTTTCCCCGAACCTGTGGAACCTATAATTAAAATGGCAAATAAGATTGCTGATATTGTCATCAAAGCTGCAAATGCATCGTCGATGATATTGTTTTCAGATTTATATAATCTCAGTAATATGGAATTAACAAAATTAGAAGAATTTTTTGTGGAATATCCACTCCAAATAAAGGGACCGTATTTACAAAATGTCAACAAACATGCCATTACGGTGATGTGGGAAACTAATGTGCCTTCTGATAGTCGGGTATATTATGGTGCTACCGCTGAATATGATAGAATTATTCACAAAGAAGAAAAAGTTAAGATCCATCGTGTTCGTTTATCTGGTTTGCAGCCTGAGCAACTTCATCATTATCGCATTCAGTCCGGTAAGGCAGCCTGTGCTGATAATACATTTCGAACGGGGATTTATGCCAAAACACCATTTAAATTTTCGGTTTATGGTGATAGTCGAACTGATCCGGTTGCCCATGAACGTGTGATAAATGCGATGATCGAAAAAAAATCGGATTTTGTCATAAATGTAGGCGATGTTGTGGGTACCGGTCGGTATGAAGAATGGGGCCGGGAACATTTCTACCCGATTCGAAATTTATCAAAAAACACTGCGATGTTTATTGCTATCGGAAACCACGAATACAATGTCGCAACTCCGGATAGGAGAGTTATATGGTTTGAAAATCTGGTAGACCAGCCACATAATAAATATTGGTATTCTATAAACTACGGAAATAGTCATTTTATATTTCTGGATACGGCAAAAGAAAATCCAACTGATATCCCGCCTGATAGTGAACAGTATCAATGGCTGATACAGGATTTACAAAGTGATAGCTGTAAAAATGCAACCTGGCGATTTGTATTCTTTCACCATCCTATTTATTCGGAGGGTTGGTCCGGTGGTTATTATGACGGTGAACTTCAGTTACAAAAACACTTGGTCCCATTATTTGAAGAGAATGATATCACGATGATATTTCAGGGTCATACCCATGATTATGAATTTGGCCGCTGGCCCAAGGATACTGGGCCCTGCTACATAATAACTGGTGGGGGAGGAGCAAGCTTGGATGATATCAAATATCGTGAATGGAAACAGATTGACAAAATTGAATTCAAATACCATTTCTGCGCCATTGAAATTAACGGCAGCAAACTGAAATTTAAAGCCATAGATACCCTCGGAAATGTTTTTGACCAATATGAATTAACAAAGTAAATACTGGGGATATAATGCACTATGCTTTTTGTCTGGAAATGCTTTATACTGAATTTCCTTTTATCGATAGACTGATGGCCGCAAAACAGGATAGTATCGAGTATATTGAATTCTGGGATTGGCGTGATAAAGATTTAAATTTGTTAAATCAACGCCAAAAAGAACTGACAATAAAAGTCAGTAATATGAGCGGTAATCGCCGCTATGGCATGGTTGATCCACAGGAGAGACAATTTCTTTTGAACGAAATCACCGAAACAATCAGGATTGCTCAAGATCTTAATTGCCCTCGACTGATGTTACTTGTTCAAAGTTTGAGGCCAGATGGGAAGGCAAACCCTGTCCCGGAAAATTTATCAAATATTCAAAAAGCTGATCAGGTGATCACCTGTGGTATTGCGATAGGGGCTTTGGCCGATACCTTTGATATTGATATTCTTATCGAGCCCCTTAACACCATCATTGATCATCCCGGATATTTTCTCAATTCATCATCATTAGCGTTCCAGATTATTAAAGAAATTAACCATCCCCGTATAAAAATTTTATATGATATTTATCATATGGCAGTGATGGGGGAAAATATTGTCAAGGACATTGAAGTGAACTTAGATTTGATCGGATATTTACATGTTGCCGATAAACCCGGCAGAAACGAACCGGGCTCAGGAGAAATCGATTATAAAAATATTTTATCAGTATTAAAGTCACTTCACTTTTCTGGTATGATTGGTTTTGAGTGTTATGCGAGTACCCGTGATAGCCACAGGGCGGTTCAAAATATTATGAACTTAATTTCATAGCGCGGCCTGGGGCTGCAAACAAAGAAAAAAATAGTCCACGGATTATCCGTCGCAGCCGGATAATCCGTGGACAAAATAAAATTAATCCGTGAAAATCCGTGTCAATCCGCCTGCCCGCCTTTGGCGTGGTGAAATCCGTGGATAAAAGTTTTTGGCTGTAATAGCATAAATAAGTAAAATATTAATAACAGCGTTAGTTTAAATGGAGAAATACGTATGAAAAAAATGTTCACAAATATAATTTCTATACTGCTAATTCTTGTCTTTGGTATCTTGGATATTTATTGCAGTGCCGGATCGACTGAACCTGTCGATTATGTGGATCCTTTCATTTGTACGCTGGGAGATCATGGTCAATTATATCCGGGTGCAGTGGTCCCTTTTGGAATAGTAAAATTATGTCCGGATACCTATCCCAGTAGTTTGACTGGCAATGGTGATTGGGCACACTCAGGTTATAACTATGCGGATGAACATATCCGTGGATTTAGTCATTTACGTAAAGGGAGTTCAGGAGGAACAGCAGTCTTTGACCGGATGTGGCTAATCTCTTTTTTACCAATGATTGGTAAGCCCGACATCAGTCCTGAAAAGAGCGCCACTGCTATTGACAAGCAGAGCGAACAAGCATCACCGGGAATTTATCAAGTATATCTCCGCGATCATAAAATTCATGTAGCCTTAACAGTAGACAAACATGTGGGATTTCATAAATATACTTTTCCCCAATCGCAAGATGCTCATATTATCATCGATATGGGCAGTAATGCGCGCATTCAGGAATCATTAATAAAGATTATCGGTTCTGATGAAGTTGTTGGTTATCTTGTCAGTCAGGGGAAAATATATTTTTACGCCAGATTTAGTAAGCCATTTCAATCGTTTTCTACCTGGGAAAGAAGCATTCAACCTGGTGAAAGGGAGGTTAAAGGAAAAAAAGTGGGCGCGATTCTTGATTTTCAAACAGATGAAAATGAAATCGTTTATGTCAAAGTTGGCTTTTCTACTATAAGCATTGACCAGGCCGGCAAGAATCTTATGGCCGAGGTGCCTGATTGGAATTTTAACCATACGGTACAGCGTGCCAGAAATGGATGGAGAAGTGTACTTAACAACATTGTCGTTGAAGGTGATGAAGAATATAAAAAGATATTTTATACGGCGCTTTATCATTCATTTCTACAACCATCAACTACAACCGATGTTGACGGCAGGTACACCGGACACGATAAACAAATTCATTTGGCAGACGGTTATACTCATTACGACAACTATGCCTTTTGGGATAGTTATCGTACCAAATATCCATTGCTGAGTTTAACAGCTCCTGGGAAGATGAAAGATATTGTCCGATCCATTATTGATATTTATAAACAAAGCAGTGATCATTGGCGCTATATTGATGAAGCACACCGACCTCATGAACCAGGGTTCTCCTGCAGCGGTCCTTCCGGTTACATACCTTTCTTAAACTGCAGAAATGAACACATGTTAACGGTGGTTTTGGATGCCTATGTCAAAGGAATTATAAGTACAGATATGGAAACGGCTTATAGGGGTATGCGTAAAGAAATATTGGTGCAGATGCCTGATAAATATGAAGCAATTGGGTATATTCCCGCCCGTCCTGACCAGACATGCGAATTGTCATACGATAACTGGTGTGTGGCTCAGATGGCGCAACGATTAAAAAAGAACGATGATTATCTGAAATTCATGAAACGCGCCTCGTTTTATCGTAACACCTGGGATAGCAATTTGGGATTTTTTCGGGCCCGAGCAGCTAATAACGACTGGCTGGATTTTCCTGAGAATCCCAATATAAACCGAGAAAAATACAGCTACGAAGGTACCCCCTGGCAGTGGCGCTGGTTTGTACCGCATGATGTTCCGGGTCTGATCCAACTGATCGGAGGTCATGAAAAATTTGTTGCTGATCTGGATTATTTTTTTACCAATGATCTCTACCAGGCCGGTAATCAACCCGATATCCAGGCACCATTTCTGTTTAATGAAGCCGGTGCGCCCTGGTTAACTCAAAAATGGGTAAGAAAAATATTGACTGAACCGATGACTCAATTGTATGGAACCCATAACTTTTTTGATAAACCTATTCACGATCGAATTTATAAATCAACACCGGACGGATATCTGCTTGAAATGGATGATGATTATGGCTGTATGGCGGCCTGGTACGTAATGAGTGCTATGGGACTTTACCAGGTATGTCCCGGACAACCTATCTATCAATTGACCGCTCCAATCTTTGAAAAAGTTACCATTAGTTTAGATTCAACCGTTTATCCGGGTAACGCATTTATCATTGAAACCAAAAAATTGTCAAAAAAAAATATATATATCCAATCGGCAGCTCTTAATGGTAAATCTTATAATTATTCATGGATTTCTCATCAGGATATTGTAAATGGGGGTACGCTCACTTTTCATATGGGCCCTGAGCCCAATAAGGAATGGGGTAATGACTAAGTGATTATTGCCCGAGAATAGAATAGGAGTCCATATCTGATGGGTGAATGTTATGATGTAATTCCTGAATTTGAAATTGTGATCGAATTAGACATTGGAGATTGGGATTTGATTTGGCATTTGACATTGGACATTGGGATTTTGTTTGAATTAAGAATTAAGAGTTTAGATTTTATAGATCGAGAATAACTGCGGCAAGAGTTAATCATTCATAGGGGAGAATACGGATGAGATATATAAAATTAACAATATTTATCCTTTTTTTATTTATTACACCACCGGTATTTACTCAAACGCAAGTAGAGGTAATTGCCGATGATCATTTTGAAGTAATATTAAAGGACATACAAAAGGATTCCATTGCTATTCTTCAGGTTACGGATGTCCATCTTGGTAATGCAGGTAAATGGGCAGCGGATTTTAAAGCTGTCAGACGTATCAAGTCCTTTGTTAAAAATTATCAACCGGATCTAATTTTTGTCACCGGCGATCTATTTACCGGCGAGAAGGAGAGTAAGGAAAATATTATTGCTTTTGCCGTACAGTTTTTTGATGATCTGGAGCGGCCCTGGATTTATGTATTCGGAAATCATGATCCCGAAGGTGGTGTTTCCCGGAAGAATATTTGGCAAATTTTTAAAGATTCCATTTGGGGAATTATTGGTTTTCATACGACCGCCAATAACTCTGAAAAATATGATTTTCAAGTCGATTTGAAATCCGATAAGACCCAAAATCCCCTATGGGAAATTTATGCGTTTGATTCGGGATCGGAAAAAGGAAACAAATCCATTAAAACAGAACAAATTCAGTGGTTCCGGCAGAAATCGCTGGCAAGCAAAAAAACATACCAGAAAATAATTCCCGCGATATCAATTTTTCATATTCCACTCTTACAGTTTCAACTATTGTGGGAGGATCCGGCCTTATCAAAGACCGGTTTTTGCCATGAGACGGTTTGCTTTGAAGAGGATGATGGATCTGTTTATAAGGCTTTCCTGCGTCAGGGAAATATAAAAGCCTGTTTTTGCGGTCATGATCATGATAATAATTATTGGGGTAAATATCATGGAGGAATTTTATTGGTTTATGGTCATGTAAGTGGGGAGGCCTGTTATCACCGGCATTGGGAACCGGGGGCAAAATTAATTAAAATACCTGTTAATGGCGGTGAAATAGGTATACGAGAATTAATGCTTCTAAACGACGGTTAATACCATAAAATACCGACTCTAAATTTTGTCATTTCTAAGAGATAATCCGCTGGTTAGACATCATGATTGAGGTTAGCAATTCATTTGTAGCGCCTTGTTCAGCCTTTTGCGCCTTTCAGCGATCTCTTTTTCTAAGATTTGGTACAATTCCGTATTTTCTTCTACTGATTCCGGATTAACCAGATTCAATTGTAAATCTTCGAATTCCTTTATATTACCATCCATTATTTTGAGTAATGTTTCCAGTGAGAGTATTCTGGACAGTGCTTCAAGGTAATGTCTTTGTCCTTCTGATAGTCTCATCTGAAACCTCCTTTGGTTTATAGGTTTCATATATAATTCTCGGACATATTTAACAAAACTAAATAAAAAAACTATATATTTCCGCAACGACAGATCGGTGAGGCGATTAGTAGAGACGATCATGGTATGTGTTAACCCGGAAAAATAACTATTTTGGCTGAAAAAAATTTGAACTGAATGAAAAGTTTATGGTTTCAGGCAATATCTGACGGATTCTGTCGCTGTTTATTGGCCAGACCCCTTTACCGGCCCGGAATGTATAATTTTTCGGTCCCACGCGAACTCCTTCTATTACCTGGTGCATACATAGTAATTTTATTTGTGCATTGACCTGGTACCATCCCGATTTCTTTAAAAGTGCATTGAATCGGTTCTTTGCGAATATATCAATAAAATTTTGACCTTCATTTATCCTTCCTCTTTTTAGCTCTTTTTTCATACAACTTTTGACAATATTTCTTTTATCTCTCGTCTCTTTTCTAATAATAGCGGGGCTCCATATTCATATATAGGATTGAGCATTTACGTTGGCAATTTTCTTTAATCTTTATATAAAAGGTTGTAACTTTGAATCCAGATATATCGTTTCTTTTAGTAAGGTATGATCTCAATAAGTGAAGGCGCCGGAGATATTTACTCATGAGGGTGAAAGAAAAAAAACAAGGAAATGTCGCCATCATCGCTTTTGAAGGTAACATGGTCGGAACCTGTGAGGCTGATGTTCTGCATATGGTAATAAAATCATTGCTTGAAAAAAATACCACACAAATCGTTTTGGATATGAAGGAAGTCAACTGGATGGGCAGTTTATGCATCGGAGCGGTAATGCATGAAATTATTTCGGTACGGAAAATAAAAGGTGATATCCATCTGGCTGTTCTTTCTAAAAAAGTCCGTCGACTGTTTCAGATAACTCACCTGGAAGGAATGGTTAATATCTATCCAACGATTGATGAAGCAGTGAAGGGATTTACAAAATGACGCGATAGTAAGTCATATATGATTTCAACCGTACGCTTCTCTACGGTATTAATTTATAAAAATTGAAAGGATTATGGGATGTTCAAGAGGGTTCATTCGAAACTATATTTCTGTTTAATGATACTCCCGATGGCTATCAACGCTCTTCATTGTGGTCAAACCCAACCGGTTCAACAAAATATTCGTATCGCCTTATTTAATATCAAAGAATTGTCTACCCAAAAATTAAAAAACATTGATAGCAATGGAAGAGGGCTTGACAAGCAGTTGCAGGCGGCGGCCAGGATCATTCAACAGACTAATCCCGATATTCTGATTATTGAGGAAATTGATCACGATTATTCATCAGTAAATAAAGATCTTACAGCTAACGCCCATCGCTTCCAGAAAAGCTATCTCAGTCAGGGAGAAATTGCTATTGATTTCCGGTATATTTATGCAGCCCCTTGCAATACAGGCATTCTTACCGGCCTGGATCTTGACAATAATGGCCTTACAGCAAGTGAGAAGAATTTTGGGACGAGGGAATACGGGGGAGATTCTTATGGGTTTGGTACCTACCCCGGTCAATATGCCATGGGACTCTTTTCGAAGTATCCTATCGATACCGTACATATCCGTACCTTTCAGAAATTTCTTTGGAAAGATTTAACCGGTCATCACATCCCCTCAGACTTTTACAATGATGCGGTCGTAGAGATATTACGCCTTTCCAGTAAGTCTCACTGGGATGTGCCTGTTCTTATCAGAGAGAGTAAGGTTCATCTTTTGATTTGTCATCCCACACCGCCTGTATTTGATGGAGAAGAGGACAGAAATGGTCGACGGAATTTTGATGAAATAAAGTTTTGGGTTCAATATCTTGCCGATGATTCTTTTATTTATGATGATCAGAATAAATTTGGTGGATTTACTTCGGCAGATCCGTTCATAATTACCGGTGATTTAAATGCCTCATTGACAAGTGACTCCCGCTATGATGGGATGGTTGCCATCGAACAGTTAATAACGCACCCAAAAATAAAAGACAGCGAAAAGTGGTTGATAAGTAATGGCGGTTGGGAAGGGCGGAGTGCAGGACCGCCGGATTATTGGGAGCGATCAACTGCTCAATTTGGTCGTGATTTTAGAACACGCATCGATTACCTGCTAGTCAGCAAAGATATTGATGTAACCAAAGGTGGTGTCTACTGGCCCTCAGAATCTGAAAATTCGGAAGGAAACCGGCTGGCCCGGGAGGCATCCGATCATCGGTTGATATGGCTTGATATTGTAGTACCTGATTAATAGAATAATTATTTCTAACAAAAAGGGTACAAGAGCCGATGATATAGTTCCCCCTTAATAAAGGGGAGTAGGGGGTTGTATTTATTAGGGCTAAGATCTACATTCCCCTTTTCTAAGGTCGAAGATCCGCCCACTGGCGGGGGGAGATAATTTCGACTCATTATGATAATCTTTATTTGTTACCTAAATACTGAAGAACTGCACTGCTGGCGGACGGAGTGACAGAATGGAAGATGAGTATTGTTTGCTGCCTTGAGCTGTTTTATGAATATTATGCGGATATACGAACAATGAACTCTGCTGAATTTTTAATGGATTTAGCGCTTACACCCCTTTCGGTAGTTATTGCTGTTTTAATTACTACCGCAGGTGCAACATTGCAGGGTTCTGTTGGCTTGGGACTTGGATTTATTGCTGTGCCGTTGCTGGCCATAGTGGATCAGAGATATTTACCGGGTCCACTATTATTAGCTGCCCTTGTCCTGACAATCTTTATGTCTTATCGTGACTATCATGCCATCCAATTCAAGGGTATTCAATGGGTGGTTAGCGGACGACTCATAGGATCAAGCCTGGGAGCCTTACTCTTAACGATTGTGCCGGAGGATTATCTTTCACTTTTATTTGCGACGATGATAATCATAGCAGTTATTCTAAACCTGACAGGTCTGAGATTGCAGTTGAGCACAAGAAATCTCCTTGGAACCGGTACACTCTCCGGATTGATGAGTACTAGCTCTGCCATCGGCGGACCGCCGATAGCGCTCATATATCAATATTTGAACGGACCGGCATTGCGCGGCACCTTGTCCAGTATTTTTGTAATCGGCACCATAATTTCACTGATAATGCTAGTGATGATTGACCGCTTTGGTGTCACCGAGCTATTCCTCTCGTTACTATTGTTGCCGGGAATATTTGCAGGAATAATTTTATCAAGATATACGACAAAAATTCTTGACCGCGGATTTATCAGACCAGCGGTACTCCTTTTTTCTTTGTTATCAGGAGTAGCATTGCTCATAAAATCTTTGATCTGAGAAAGGAAACGACTGAATAGCAAATAAATCTGTCCGGCTTGAACAGGAACGAAATGATCCTTAAAATATTCAGGGATTCGAATAGTAGAAAAGAATTATACTTCTTCAAATTTTTGAATCTTTTAGTAAATTGTTACGTAAAGTAATGGTTGAATTAATGTGAACATTCATTGTAATATTTTTATAATAGTAAACACTTTAGGAATTGATCCGGGAATGGGTTATGTGAGGTTAATTTTTTATTTTCTTATATGTATATAGATATCAGGAGAGATTTGAGGATTAAAATATGAGATGGGCAATTACATTATTATTCAGTGGATTAATCTTTTTAGTTGGTTGTGAGATTGATAAGATCCCTGTCACAACTTCCAGTGAAGAGGCTTTACAAGATTTTATTACCGGACGTGATTTGATCGAAAAAATACGCTATCAAGAAGCTCAGCCGTATTTAGAAAAAGCTATCTCAAAAGATCCGGATTTTGCACTTGCGTATTTATATCTGGCTTTTACTCAAACTTCAAAGCAATCGCAACTGGCGGGAATCGCAAAGGCGAAATCCCTGATTGACAAGGTGTCGGAAGGCGAAAGATTATGCATTCTGGCCTTTGATGCCAGCATTTATGGATATGGTAAAAAGCAAGAAGCCTATCTACAGGCATTGGTCGAGAATTATCCTAATGATGAACATGCGCTGAATTTTTTAGGAAGTTATTATTCCGAGCAACATGAATTTGAGAAAGCTATTGTTTATTTTAAAAGAGCTATACAAAACAACCCGAATCATCCAAATTCCTATAATCTTATTGGTTATGCTTACCGATATATGAATAACTATCCTGCGGCAGAAGAATCTTTTAAAAAATATATTAAACTCAATCCTGATGATCCCAACCCCTATGATTCCTACGCCGAACTTCTTTTAAAGATGGGTGAGTTTGAGGTTTCAATTGAGACCTATGAAAAAGCGCTGGAAATGGACCCGAATTTCGCCCCATCTCATTTCGGTATCGCTTCTAATCTGATATATCTCCGTGAGTACAACAAAGCCAGAAATCAACTCCAACGCTTATCCAGGATTGCCAGCAATGATGCCCAACGCACAACGGCGATTCTAGGTTGTGCGGTTGTTTATATTGCGGAAGGTGATTTCGAAACCGGATTGACTGAAATTGATAAACTGGATACCCTTGCAGCGAGTATCTCCGATACGGTTGCCATTGTTCAAAACCAGTTCCTGAAAGCGGTGGTTTTGCTCGAATTTGGTAAATTAGATGATTCCCGGGAGAAACTGATTCTTGCCAATAAAATAATAGACAGTTCAAATTTTTCTAATGACCTGAGGAAAAATTTCCAACGGAGATATCTTTATAATTCAACACGACTGATGGTAGAAAGAGGCGAGATAAAAAAGGCCAAAGAATATGCCAGCGAATTGAACGAAGTTCTGAAAAATAATGATAATCCTATACTGATGACTTATAATCATTCACTCTCAGGCATTATCGCTCTTGCTGAACAAGACTACGATAGGGCTATCACCGAGCTCAAACAGAGTAACCTCGAAGATCCTTACAATCAATATCGGCTAGCTTTGGCCTATCAGGCGAAAGGTGAAAAAGAGTCTGCGATTGAAAAATTTGAAGAAGTTCTTAAATACAATGGGTTGGTTGGTATCGTCTATGTGATTATACGCCAACGGGCAGAACAACAGTTAATCCGTTTAAAAGCGATCGATTAATAATTTCAAATCCATAATTTATACTTCTTACTTCTTACTTCTTACCTCTCACTTCTCACTTCTATATGGTGGGATCATTCATTTTTTTATTAAAACTCAATACTAAAACCATAGACCGGAAAAACCTCAAACTGCAGAATGTCTTCTATGGTTCCGTCATCATTATGCTGATATTCCCATATATTATGCCGGTTATATAAATTCATGAAATCAAGATAAAATACCATATTAAAACTCTCCATATGTATTCTTCTGTCAATACGCAGGTCCAGGCGATGGTATCCAGGGTACCGGAGGGAATTTATCTGCTGTTGTTCCTCAAGAAACCAGCGTTGATGTTGCGGATAGTAGGTGGGCGATGTGTATGGTCTTCCACCAAGATATCTGAATTTTGTACTTAATTCCACTTCATCTGTCGGCATAAAAGGTAACCATAGGGTCGCATAATACCACCATTTTGTTTTTATTGGTGGATACCAATGGGTATTTTTTAATTCAAATTTATAGCCACCAATAAATGTAAATACATTTCGAAAATCATAATCCCAATTATAATCAACATTATAGCGAAGATCTTTGGCTTTTGAGACCGAGTAAGCATAACTTATAATAGCAGAAAAATTTTTGATCAGTTTTTTCTGAAAGAAAAATTCAATACCACGTGCATATCCGCTACCCAAATTCAGCATCTCACCCTCATAATTATCCAGCGGATCAGGTGTGGTGCTGCTGCGTGAGACAGGAACATCATGATATTTTTTATAATAGGCCTCGAGTGAAACTTTTATATCCTCTCTGAACAATTCTTCGATTCCGATAACAAATTGATCAGTATATTTGCTGGTTAAAATAGTATTTTTTTGATTCGCGGTTAATTGGACATAAGCCGGTGCCTGGTTATGTATACCATAGGCAACATTTATATTGGTTTTCGGGTTCATCATATAAGTAAAACCTAAGCGTGGGCTTAGAGAATTAAAATTGTTATATTCAAAATAGTCATAACGCAATCCGGCTGTCAGGTGAAATTTCTTTAGCAATTCATATGAAATTTGCGCATACATGGCTGTTTTAAATGAACGGATATTATTTTTATTGTTAAAGGGGGGATAAGTGCGGAATATACTATCGGGTTGCACATCCTCAGGTCCTGAAAACCAGAAAATAGTGTCCGCTTCTGCCCAAATATCATGATTAAAGCTTATATATTTATATGATCCTCCCCAATTCAACTCTATCTGTTTATCCAACTGAAAAACGAAATCTGTTTTCAGGGTCGTTTCCGATTCCTGTGACTTATTCCATACATAGGTTTTCTGTGTCTCTGTCCGGTATACATCTATATCCCAATTGTTGTGGACATCGGAGATAGTTGTATTGGAGTACATATTATTTGACCAGAAAGTTTTTAAAGTGGCACCAATGGCATATTGATCACCGTTGTAATTGACATTTTCAGCACCACGTGAATAACCGCCGGTACCTTCATTCTCGATAGTAATTTGATCATTGCCGTAGATGGCATTGATGTTGATTCTATTTTTTGGATTGATATCAATGGTCATTTTTCCCTGCAAATTATAATATTTAGGTATGGCAGAGAGACCCATCGAACTAATGATTAAATCTAAAAAACTCTTCCTGGCGGAGATAGCATAGTTGCCATTAAATTCACGAATCGGCCCTTCAAAAAGAAGTCCGGCTCCGGCCATACCGATATAGCCTTCACCACGAAATTTTTCATCGGTGCCATCCCGGAGAAAAATATCCATCACAGAAGATGCTTTGTCACCATATTTTGCCGCAAAAGCGCCGGCATAAAAATCAACTTTTCGGACCATATAAGTATTTAACATATTTATTGGTCCGCCACCGGTACCTTGCTCCCCAAAATGATTGGGATTTGGTATTTCGATATTATCCATCAGAAATAAATTTTCGCCCGGGATACCACCGCGAATTATAATCTCATTATTTTGGTCAGTGCCTGATACAACCGCCGGTAAGACCTGCACTACACGTTGAATATCCACTAACGCACCCGGGGAGCGCCGGATTTCTTCGAAATCCATACTACGTGTGCTTACAACTGCCTCCTTAGGCTTATCAAAATAACTAGCGGCGGCCTCGATTACTTCCGATTCTAAAATATCTTCTTCCATCTCAATCACCATTTCAGTCATTCTTTGAGGAGCGATAATCACATTTGATTTCAAAACCGTCCGGTAGCCTATAAACATGAATTTTAGGTTATAACTACCAGGCGATAGATCCAAAATTTTAAAATGACCATTCTGATCACTTGCTGCACCTTTGGGTGTGCCATCGACTAGAATATTGACGCTGGTAAGAGGCAGTTGGGTATTTTTATCCAGAATGATTCCCTTTATTCCATTGGCAGCAAAACATGTTTTAATACTCAAAAAAATAATCAGTAAACTCACTCGCTTTATCATGGTTTATTTCCTTATAATTTAGGAGCATCTCACCCATTATTATAAAATCAACGAATGTAAGTGATTGAATCGTAAATATAGATGTCTTTGGTGTTAATATCACAAAGATTATATTCTTTAAAGATTCATTCGTTTCCCTTTCATACTGTTAGAACGAATAAGCTTATTAACCTCGTAGAGGTTATATTTTTGTAGAAAAAAAACGTTATCCAAAAACATATAATCCTCGTAGAGGATTCATAATTGCGGATATTATAAAAGCGCCGACATGTTTTTTGGAATTTAATCAAAAAATTAAAATAAATATTTTTCATTATATTCTTTCATGAGTGTCCAGTCAAAACTTACTTCGTCATTGAATATAACCGGAATAATAAACGAATTAAGTATTTTAAAGACATAAGGACTTGAGTTAAAGAACTCACCCTAAATCCCTCTCTTGGACAGATAGGGACTTTAGGGAGCCCCTTCTCTTTTCAAGAGAAGGTTGAAAATGCGGCTTAGACGCAGGTTTGGGGATGAGTTTTTTAATTATTAGTTGAGGAAAATTAATTTTAACCGGACACTATCGATATTCCATCTTAAATACCACCAATAATGCATCCTCTACGAGGATGGGGTATTAGTTTATGCATGTTATTACAATAATATATCCTCTACGAGGATATGATTATTGGATTATGCCCTTAACCCTCTGAGACTATTCATCAGAAACATAATTATTTTGTCTACTCAAACCAATGATTTTTTGATGAATCAACGGAATATTGGAATAAAATGATTAAATACCGGATGAGTGTAAAGTAATCTATTATTTAACCCGAAAGTTTCATACCTTTTCAATGTAGGCTATTATTATTTAACCATAACGGGAAAAACTTTTTAAGCAAAGGTATCATTATAAGATGCAACAGAAAGATGGTCTTAAACACTGGAAAAAAATTGATTCAAAACAAGATGTTGATCTGAAACTTTTTCGTGTCCGCTGGGATCTGGTGGAAAATCCGCGAACAAAACAAGCACTCGAACGATTAGTTTTAGAAACGGAGGATTGGGTCAATGTAGTTCCCATAACAAAGGATAACAAGGTGGTCATTGTCAACCAATACAGATTTGGTGTGGCGAAGATCATTCCGGAAATTCCGGGAGGACTCATTGACAAAGGTGAGGAATCAAAATCTGCAGCGATCAGGGAGCTCGAAGAAGAAACCGGCTATACAGGCGGAGAATGGATGTATTTAGGATCGGTAGAGCCAAATCCGGCATTCCACACTAATCTTTGCCATCATTGGCTGGCGCTGGGTGTGGAGAAAACTAAAAATCCCTCCCTCGATGCCGGTGAGGATATCAGTGTTGATACGTTTACTTATGCGGAAATAAGACAGATGATCGCCGGTGGACAGATTTGCCATGTGCTTGCACTGTCTGCTCTGTCCAGGGTGACGAAAATCTGGCAGCCATTGCAGCAAAAGGATTTTCTAAATCTTTAGGCATTTAAAATTATGTTATCAAACCTTGATTGTTTTATAAATGAAACAGCTATCCTGAATTATTTACAAATCTTAAGGTCAGATTGATTAACTTCTATGAAATCAATTATTTAACTCCCCCTTAGGAAAGGGGGCGGGGGAGTGGTGAGATCAATTCGGAGTGATAGGATCTGTCGAGGGTGTAGATCTGCACGTTGGTTGAAAAACTCTTTGATAAAAAGTTACCATGCTATGAAACAAATAGTAATTTTTTTACGTTTTTACATTCATAATTCATCCTTCAGGTTAGAAAGAATTAAATGATATGAAACTAAAGAATCTTAATTTTGGATTAATTTTAAGTCTTGGATTGCTGATAGCTGTCGGCAGCTACTGGTTTGTAAAAAAAGTACCGGTGGATGGGATTGAATTTTATATTGATCTCATGGGTGAAAAACTGATGGCGCTTGTCGCTCAGGAGCAGGAAAAGCAGGATCTTGCTCTAAAATATGATCTGTTCAAAGCAAAAGTCAGAGAAAAAGAAGTTGATCCTGAAAAGGTTGAACAGATGGCCTCGGCGATAATAAATCTAAGCAATGCTAAGGATACATTAACTCTGAAAGAGGCAGAATCATTGATTGAAATAGCCGCGCCAATAGCACATGAAGAAGAACCTTTACTTCACATAGAACCGGAACCGGAAAAGTGGGTTGAACTAAATGATCGACTAAACAAAGTTTACGAATTTGAGGAGCAACTAAAAGAAAAGAAAATAATTTTCCCAAGGGAACCGGCAGTTACCTACCGTGTCGATGAGGATTTAAATGTGATCATTGATAGCCGCATGAGACCGGAACTTGAACGGGAAGAAGTCTTAAAAAAACTTGGGATTGAAAATCGGATTATTTGGATAGATAATATGGAAGAAAAACTAAAAAAAAATCTTCTTCAATTAAAAACCCGGGTAGAAGCACTTCACAAAGATGAGAAACTGCATAAAAATCTTTTAGAATTAAAGATCATCACCCACCAGGCGGCCGGTAGAGCCATGCTGGTATTGGACTCTCTGGAGACTATTATAGAAATTAATGTTGATTCATTAGAGAATAAATTGCGTATGGATATTGATTTCGATAATCAAACCGAATCTGAATGATCAGAGTAGGACTGTTGATCAATTTTAATGTTGACAAAATAAAAGATGGAATAAAGAGAGTAATATTATAATAGATCACAGATAAAAGGCAATTAATAATTTAGAATTAAAAAT
>CAZBBC010000019.1:46717-53054 GCA_964489835.1 uncultured Calditrichota bacterium | reverse complement strand
ATTAAAAATAGCTATTGTCAATTAAAAAACAACCTAAGCGAGCATTACGTATAACTATATGTAGGCGGACTAATCGCCTTGGCATAAAAATTGTAATTAGTAATGCATATAGACTGCTTTATCGCTATATAGTGTGCGAAATCGCGCATATAGGCGGAAAAAACACCCTATAGATAGCAAATCAATAGCAATGATCATTTAGTAAAAAGAACGATCTAACGGTAATATATATCAAAAATCGCCGATGTCAAACAAAAATCTTAAAAAATGAGCCAATCTAAATTACTCAATCATTTGACCGATGCCATCCGCGCCAAACACTATAGTATCCGGACCGAACAGGCCTATGTCTCCTGGATCAAAAATTTTATCCGCTTCCACAATAAAAAACACCCCCTCACAATGGGTGAAAAAGAAATAAGTGACTACCTCACATTCCTCGCCGTTAAAAAAAAGGTCGCTGCATCTACCCAAAACCAGGCCCTCAGTGCTATTCTGTTCCTTTATAAAGAAGTACTTAAAAAGAATATAGAGCAGATCGATGATATCACCAGAGCTAAAAGACCCCTTAAACTTCCACTCGTCTTTACCCGGGCTGAAGTCGAAAAAATATTACTACAACTGGAAGGTACAAAAAAACTGATGGCTTTTCTGCTCTATGGCGCCGGTTTGCGCCTGATGGAATGTGTCCGTCTGCGGGTGAAAGATATCGACTTCGATTATAAACAAATTACCGTCAGAGACGGTAAAGGACAGAAAGACCGCGTTACTGTTCTTCCGGATAAAATATGCTCGCAACTGAAACAACATCTGGCAAAAGTTAAATACCTGCACGAAAAAGATAAAAAAAATGGGTTCGGCGAGGTCTATCTGCCCTTTGCCCTGGCCAGAAAATACCCCAATGCTAACCGTGAATTTGCCTGGCAATATGTCTTCCCGGCAAATAACCTCTCCATTGACCCACGCTCCGCAAATAGATACCGCCATCATATCGACGGATCCGTCCTCCAAAAAGCACTTAAACAAGCAATCCGTAATACCGGGATTAATAAACCGGGTAGCTGTCATACCCTGCGCCACTCCTTCGCTACCCACCTGATTGAATCCGGTTACGATATTCGCACCGTGCAGGAATTGCTCGGCCACAAAGACGTTCGTACTACCATGATCTATACCCATGTATTGAAAATCGGAAAATTAGCCGTAAAAAGCCCCGCTGATTCGTTGCCATATCCATAATGACTAATACTTTTACTCCGTGAAAATGGACATAAAATCAATAATTACAAGAGATTGCTTCGTCCCGTCTACGCCGGGCAGGCTACTCATTCTTCGTGACTCGCAATGACGAACCCCTTTTCGACATTGCAAGTGTTAGCGTCTGCCACGGCTGATCCGCCAACTGGTACGATAATTCGTCGTTTAATTCGTGAAATTAGTGGACAACTTCGTGCGCGGAGCCTGTCCTGAAGATCGAAAGGTCGAAGGATCCGCTTCGTGGTTCAATCCATTTTCTCGTACATTTTGTATTATAAATGAGAAATGCATATATCCATGGGAATAATCACCACTAATGATTTTCAAAACTTTTTTTTGACAATCTGTTTTTTTTTATTATCTTTAATCCATTATGAAGTCAATCGTATATAAATATGGTTTTAATGCACTCTCTTCCGCCCGGGGTTGGTGGCGTAGTTTTTCAAAAATGGATCCTCCGGTGAATTAAAATCATAGTATATATAAATTCTTAAAGCCCTTCCTGTGATTCACCTGGAAGGGCTTTTTTTGTATCAGGAGAAATATGGAACTATCACAATTTAAAGATCTGGCGAAAACCTATAATACCATCCCCGTTTATAAAAAGGTGACCGCAGACCTGCTGACCCCGGTGCTGGCCTATCTGAAACTGAGAGCCCATCATAAATATAGCTTTCTGCTGGAATCGGTCGAAGGAATCGGCCGGTTGGCGCGATACTCATTTATTGGCATGAACCCCGCGAAAATAATTTCTAACCGCGGGATGGAAATTACCATCAGAGAAAACAGTTCATTTCAAACCATTCAAAAAAATCTCTTCGCATTTTTAAAAGAGGAGATCGCTGCCTCTACCTCCCCTAAATTGGACGACCTCCCCGATTTCACCGGTGGGATTGTCGGCTATCTTGGCTATGAAAATATATCACTGATCGAAGATGTGATCCGCTTTAAAGCTAAAAAACATTTTGGTTCACCGGATTCAGTTTTTGGCCTCTATAACACTATTATCGCCTTTGACCATTACAAACATCAAATAATTTTATTATCTAATGTTCACATCACGAAATCTACAGACCTGGAAAAATCCTATCATCAGGCAAAAAGGGAAATCCATCACCTCTGGAAACTCCTGTCCCATTCCCTGCAATATAAATCTGATTTTCGATTTAGCGAACCAATCAAACCGGAAAATGAAAATGAAGATTTTCTGGAAAAAGTCGAACAAAGTAAAAAAAATATATATGAAGGTGATATTTTTCAGATCGTGATTTCAAAGCGTTTCCATGCAGAATATAGTGGAGATCTTCTCAATGTCTATCGGGCCCTGAGGATTATTAATCCTTCACCCTATATGTATTTTATGGAATATGGCGAGGATTTTACTGTTATTGGCACCTCTCCGGAAGATCTGCTAAAAGTAAAAGACCGGAAAGCGGTGATGCTTCCGATTGCCGGCACACGAAGACGCGGACGTACAACAGAAGAGGATACGGCCCTGGAAAAAGAACTGCTCGCTGATCCAAAGGAATTAGCCGAACATGTCATGCTGGTCGATCTTGCCAGAAATGACCTCGGCAGGATCAGTCAATATGACACGGTTCGGGTTATCGAAAATATGAAGGTTCAGCGCTATTCGCATGTCATGCATCTCGTTTCCCGAGTGGAAGGTACTCTGGATCCGGACAAAGACTGTATCGATGCCCTGATGTCGGCTTTTCCCGCCGGTACCCTCACCGGTGCTCCCAAAATCCGGGCCATTCAACTAATTGAACGGTATGAAAAATTGAGAAGAAATGTCTATGGTGGCGCGATCGGATATATTGATTTCAGTGGCAATCTGGATATGTGTATTGCCATCCGTACCCTCTTTGCCAAGGGAAATATTGTTTACTGGCAGGCCGGGGCCGGAATCGTGGCCGATAGCCAACCGGATCTGGAACTAAAAGAAATAAAAAATAAATCAGCCGTTCTGTTTAGCGCACTAAAATATGCAGAGGTTATTGATGAAGATATTAGTTATTGATAATTATGACTCCTTTACCTTTAACCTGGTCCAACTGGTGGGAAAATTTACTTCCCAAATAAGCGTGGTCAGGAATGACCGCGTAACCGTGGCCGAGATTCTGAAGATGAATCCTGATAAGATTATCATATCTCCCGGTCCGGGTAAAGCGGAGAATTCAAATATATCTCTGGAAGTCATAAAACAGCTCGGGCAACAAATACCTATTCTCGGCGTTTGTCTGGGACATCAGGGTATTGCCCTCACTTTTGGCGGACGCGTGGTACATGCCCCGTCATTAATGCATGGCAAAAGCTCCCCGATTCTCCATGATGGAAAAAGTATTTATAATCAGTTGCCTCAAAATTTTGTCGCCGCCCGCTATCATTCATTGGTTATTGAGCGGGATTCCCTCCCCGATACATTGCACATCACCGCAGAAACCTCGGATGGAATCATTATGGGTATTCGGCATAAACAATTTCCGGTGGAAGGCATTCAATTCCATCCAGAATCTGTTTTAACAAAAGAGGGTGAACATTTAATTAAAAATTGGATGACAGTATGTTAAAAACAGAAATTGAACACGTTATCGCTCACCAGGATTTATCCTTTCAGGATGCCCATCAGGTAATGATGAAAATCATGAATGGTGAAGTCAACCAGTCACAAATTGCCGCTTTACTGACTGCTTTGAAAATGAAAGGTGAAACGCCGGAAGAAGTTGCCGGATTTGCTACCGCAATGCGTGATAAAAGTATTAAAATAAATTACACCGATGACGACATGATCGATGTATGCGGCACAGGAGGCGATTATTCCGGAACCTTTAATATTTCCACCGCCAGTGCCTTTGTGGTAGCTGGAGCCGGGATACGAGTTGCCAAACATGGCAACCGTTCAATTTCAAGTGCCAGTGGCAGCGCCGATGTTCTTAAGGAATTGGGAATCAACATCAATCTAAAACCGGACTCTTCAGCAAAAGCACTTCAGGATATAGGAATAACTTTTTTATTTGCACCCGATTACCATCCGGCGATGAAGTATGCAGCACCTGTCCGAAAAGAATTGGGCCTGAAAACTGTTTTTAATATTCTAGGTCCCCTGACCAATCCGGCCGGAACCAAAAAGCAGCTGATCGGTACATTTGATAACCGCACGGCAGAAATAATGTCACAAGCCGCCGGTCTGCTGGACATGAAAAAAGTTTGCTTTATTTGCACCGCTAATAAATACGACGAGGTCCTGCTGTCGGATCCGACAAAAGTATATGAATATTCACAACAGGCAGGCATGAGAAACTACACCATCTCCAATGAGACTTTCGATTATCCTAAAATAGATTATACGCATATTAAGGGGAAATCTCCTGCGCATAATGCGGAGTTGTTAAATAAAATATTTTCAGGGAAGGAAAAAGGCGCCCCCCATTATGTAACCGTCGCCAACGCCGCCATGGGTCTTTACAGTGCAGATTATGCCTCCGATATAAACACTTGTGTCCGTGCCGCGCAGGAATCGATTTTATCCGGAAAAGCATTCGAGAAACTCAAACAGTTACGTGATTTCGGGAAACAACACCAATGAGCATACTCTCTGAGATACTGGCAATCAAAAAAGAAGAAGTGGCGAAATTAAAGCAGCATTATACCCTGTTACAGTTCGCCGATTCAGAATATTTTGATAAAAAAACATTAAGTTTAAAATCAGCCTTGACCCAAAAGCAAGACATCGGTATCCTGGCTGAAATAAAAAAGGCCAGTCCCTCTAAGGGTCTTATTCGGGAAGATTTTAATCACATGGAAATTGCCGGTATCTATTTTGAAAATGAAGTGGATGCTGTTTCTGTCCTAACCGATCGTATCTTTTTTCAGGGAGATATCTCATACCTGCATGATATCGCCCGCATTAAATCCGCACCTCTTATAAGAAAAGATTTTCTTATCCATGAATTTCAGATCTATGAAGCAAAATCAAATGGTGCCGATATTGTCCTGCTGATTGCTGAAGCATTATCAAAAAATCAGATACAGGAATTAACCTGTGCGGGCAATGAAATCGGTCTGGAAACCTTACTTGAATTTCACTCGGAAACTCAACTGGAAAAAATCGATTTCGATAAAAATGATTTAATCGGAATCAATAACCGGAATCTGGATAATTTCTCGACTGATCTGAACTCGACAGTTAATATATCCAGGATCTTACCGGCAAATGTGACATTGATCTCCGAGAGTGGTATCTGCGAGAAAGGAGACATTGAAATACTAAGACAAACACCTACGTCAGCCATACTGGTGGGAGAGCACCTGATGTCAGCGGTGGATATC
Source organism: uncultured Calditrichota bacterium (assembly GCA_964489835.1). Lineage (GTDB taxonomy): Bacteria > Calditrichota > Calditrichia > JAJRVZ01 > JAJRVZ01 > CAZBBC01. Next base: position 47,465 of record CAZBBC010000019.1, on the reverse strand, counting down.
GGTAAATCGTTACAGGAACTAAAGGAATGGTGCCGGAATGCGCGTTAAGATATGCGGTATTACAAATATAGCAGATGCCTTGCTTTGCCAGACCTATGGTGCTGATGCTGTCGGATTTATCTTTTATCCGCAAAGTAAGCGCTATATTCGCCCCGGCGATGCTGCAAAAATTATCGATGCCTTATCCCCGTTGATAATGAAAGTCGGTGTTTTTGTAAATGAAACACCCGACCATATCAACAAGATTGCATTAAGTACCGGTCTGACGGCCATACAACTTCATGGTGACGAAAAACCGGAGATTCTAAAAAAATTAAAACAGCCTCTGATAAAGTCTTTTAGAATACAGAATAATTTTGATTTCAGACAATTAACACGCTATAAAGGCTGTTCCCTTTTACTCGATAGCTATGCCCCGGATGACTTTGGGGGAACCGGTATAACCTTTAACTGGAATCTTATTCCTGAAAAGTTACGGAGTAAAATTATATTGGCCGGCGGCGTGTCCGCAGAGAATATTGAAAGCATATATAAAAACATTAAACCCGCGGCCGTGGACCTTTCTTCATCTCTTGAACAATTTCCGGGAAAAAAGGACCCGGATAAACTAAAAGAATTCTTTTTAAAGATACACCAATTGAGAAATAATGTATTTTTCTAGTCATTGTAGTAATATAAATTCCCCCTTAATAGGGGCTGTTGCAGTATCACTTTTTATGTACAGCTCTGAAGGTTTGCAAACTCTGCC
>CAZBBC010000019.1:0-46617 GCA_964489835.1 uncultured Calditrichota bacterium | reverse complement strand
TTATGAATAAACATCCCCCTAACCTCCTTTATTAGGGCTGTTGCAGTATCACTTTTTATGTACAGCTCTGAAGGTTTGCAAACTCTGCCTCCCCCTTGGAAAAGGGGGATTGAGGGGGATATAAAATCAGACTATGTTATGAATAAACATCCCCCTAACCTCCTTTATTAGGGCTGTTGCAGTATCACTTTATTCGTACCGATTTAATTATTAGCAGGCTCTGTTTCCCCCTTGGAAAAGGGGGACTAAGGGGGATATAAAATGGTTTATGTTACGTAAAAACATCCCCCTAACCCCCTTTGCTAAGGGGGAATAGATTTTGCTTCAATGAAAAGAAAAATGCTTTAACTGCCTGGGCTGGCGTAGAGAGAAATCTTACATGTTTACGATTTACAAAAATAAAGGTATACACACCTAATGAAAAAACCTGTCACCTATCAATCACCGGATCTTTATGGAAAATTTGGTGTTTTCGGCGGACGTTTTGTGCCGGAAACACTGATGGCAGCACTTGATGAGTTAAATCACATTTATAATGAGGTAAAATCCGATCGTTCCTTTTTACAGGAATTGGAAGACCTGCAACGTGAATATAATGGGCGGCCGACCCCTCTCACTTTTGCCGCACGGCTAACCGACCACTATGGAAAGGCTAAAATTTATCTTAAACGGGAGGACCTGTGTCACACCGGTGCCCATAAGTTGAACAATGCCCTCGGACAAATTTTGCTCGCCAGGAAGATTGGAAAAAAACGTATCATTGCCGAGACCGGTGCCGGACAGCATGGCGTAGCTACCGCAACCGTTTGTGCCAAATTTGGGATGCCTTGTGTTGTTTATATGGGTACTGTGGATGTCGAACGTCAGGAACTTAATGTCTACCGAATGAAAATGCTGGGAGCAGAAGTCGTACCGGTTGAATCGGGTAGCAAAACCCTCAAGGATGCGACAAACGAAGCGATTCGTGACTGGGTGACCAATGTCGCCGATACACACTATATTATCGGCTCCGCTGTAGGCCCACATCCCTACCCGATGATTGTCAGGGATTTTCAAGCGATCATCGGAAAAGAAACCAGAGAACAAATTTTGAATAGAGAACATAAACTACCGGATTATCTTTTAGCCTGTATCGGGGGAGGTTCAAATGCGATGGGTCTTTTTTACTCCTTTCTCGATAATCAGGAAATCCGTTTGATCGGAGTTGAAGCCGCAGGCGAAGGTCTGTCAACAAATAAGCATTGCGCTACCTTATCCCTCGGTTCGGTCGGAATATTCCAGGGAATGAAAACTTATCTTCTGCAGACAGAATCGGGACAAATATCGGAAGTACACTCAATTTCTGCCGGCCTGGATTATCCCGGCGTCGGGCCCGAACATGCATTCCTTAATGACGATCATCGGGCCTTATATGTATCGGTCACTGACCGGGAGGCTATCGAAGGCGCTTTAAAACTCTCTAAATATGAAGGGATTCTTCCAGCATTAGAAACCGCACATGCCGTGGCCTACTTGGAATATCTGATGCCGGAAACACAAACAAATGAAATTGTTATCATCAATATCAGTGGAAGAGGAGACAAAGATTTGAACACGATTATTGAGAATACCGGTGGACTCTTAAAATGAGTAAGATTGCCGACCATATTCATGCATTAAATCGAAAGAACCGAAAGGCCTTATCCATCTTTTTAACTGCCGGTTTCCCCGATCCGGAACGTTTTGTGGATCTTGCCCTGGAAACGCTCAACAACGGTGCGGATTTGCTGGAACTGGGTATTCCTTTCAGTGATCCCATCGCCGACGGTCCGGTGATACAACAGGCCTCCCAGGCAGCGCTGGAATATGGGGTCACGCTCCATACGGTATTTAAATTTGCCGAAAGAATTAAGCGTACCTCCGCTAAACCGCTAATACTCATGGGATACGCAAATCCAATTCTTCATTACGGAACAGCCGCCTTTGTAAACGATGCCAGAAATTGCGGTGTAGACGGACTGATCATCCCCGATATTCCTATCGATGAGTATGACAATTTTTGGGATAATAACTTAGAAGGATTGGATCAGATACACCTGACCACACCGACGTCACCTCCTGAAAGAGTGAAGCTGATTGACCGGAAAAGTACCGGATTTGTTTATTGTGTCAGTGTTACCGGTACGACCGGGATGCAAAATAAATTCGGCGAACAGTCACTGGAAAATCTAAAATGTACGTATCATCTGATAAAAAACAATAAGATGCTGATCGGATTTGGTATTTCAAAACCCAAAGACATCCGTATTTTTCACTCCTTTTGTGATGGTGTAATTGTGGGCAGCGCAGTGATTAACCACCTGAGGACAGAAGAAAACACAACCTTTGATAAAACATTAAAATTTATAAAAACGCTCAGCAAGGCCTGCCGGTTTTAAAATATTTTTTATACTCTCCCACTTAATTTTTCTGGAATTATACAATGATATACCTAATTTAAAATGACTATTAGGGTATCACATTATATGTACAGATTTTAATGAATGAATGCTCTGTCTCCCCCTTGGAAAAGGGGGACTAAGGGGGATATATAATTGGTCTATGTTGTGCAAAAACAACCTCTAACCCAGCATAAGCGCATCCACTATCCTATCCAGTATCTGACGCATATCTTCCGGTAATTCACTGTCAAAATGCATCGCTTCGCTGCTGATCGGATGGATAAATTCCAGGGTTTTTGCATGCAACGCCTGCCTGTCAATTCTTTTTAACAGTGACATCGCTCTTTTTTGTAAATGAGAAGGTAGACGGGGGATCTGGCTCTTTCTCCCATTGTAATCCGGATCTCCAAATAGTGGATGATTGATATAATTCAGATGAACACGGATCTGGTGCGTCCGTCCCGTCCGTAAAGATAGTTCAAGATGGGAAAGATAAATATAATCCCGTAACAACCGGTACCCGGTGGTAGCTGTTCTGCCTCTATCCTTCAGGACTGACATTTTTTTCCGATCGCGCTGGCTGCGCCCGATATTTTTCGATATTTCTCCTTCTTTTTCCGGTACACCCCACACAATCGCATGATACGTCCGTATTATACTGCGCACTTCAAACTGACGGGAAAGATGGACATGGCTGAGGTCATTTTTAGCAACGACCAGCAATCCGGAGGTATTTTTATCCAGTCGATGAACAATTCCCGGCCGGAGGATTCCGTTGATTCCTGATAGGGTCTTACAATGATAAAGAAGCGCATTCACCATAGTACCTGTCCGGTGGCCTGCCCCCGGATGCACGACTAATCCTGCCGGTTTATTGATAACAAGCAGATCATTGTCTTCATAGACTATATTTAAAGCGATATTTTCCGGAGTAAGATAGCTAGGTTCAGGCTCAGGTAGTACCACCGCTATTTTATCATTTAGTTTTATTTTATAACCACTTTTAACTACAGTGTTATTGACAGTAACATGACCGTTATCAATCAGGTTTCTGAGGTGGGATCGGGTGTATAAAGGAATATTTATACTGAGAAATTTGTCCAAACGCTCATTGGCATCAGATGAATTAATATCGAACAGAAAGGAATTTTGATTCGCTCTCAGGTTGATATTCCTTTTTTCAGTGGTGATTTTTGGAATAAAATAAGCCAAGAAATCAATATCATTCCGCAGGTGACAGCAGAATCGGCAACATTGAATACCGGCCAACGCGTTAGCGCATATCCCGGAAAGTTGATGAATAAAAAGTTGAAGGCAGGAATAGAAATATCGAAGAATTCAACATCGAGAAAATCTACAACCCGACCGAAAAAAATGCGATCGATAAGATTTCCAATGGCTCCGCCCATAATCATAGCTAAAGAGAAACGGAATAATAAGCGTTCATTAGGAAGTCGAATAAGATAGACGAGCACGATAACAGCTGCTGCGATCGATAGGAACGTAAATAAAAACTTGTTTTCCATTTGAATACCAAAAGCCATACCGGGATTTTCAATATAGGTGATTCGAAAGAAATTTCCGATGAATTCTATTGATTCATATAAATACATCGAACTTTTGATAATATATTTACTTATTTGATCCAGCAGGACAATAAAAGCAACGGATATATAAATGATAAGGGACTGACTGGATTCCGTAGTTTTAATATTACTCATCATCTGGAATTTGCCTGCCTGCTTTAGTTTCCTGAACTTTTGCCTCATACGATATCATCGTCGTAGGTACTGCTTCCATTCTCTCGCGCCCAATTTCCTTCCCGGTAACACGACAGATTCCATAGGTACCTTTTTCGATACGTTCTAAAGCGGCATCAATTTGCTTTAGATATTTATCATCACGTGAGGCAAACAGGAATGCTTTCTCCCTTTCCATTGCATCTGTTCCCTGATCAGCCATATGGAAAGAATAGGCAGAATGATCTCCCGATGCTTCCTGATTTGTAGAATCTGTAGTTACACCACGTAAGTATTCCATGTTCTTTATTAATTCTTCTCTCTTTTTCAGGAGCAAATCTTTAAAATATGCCAGATCCTTCTTGTCCATTTATCATCCTCCTATGGGGTATTATCTCTTTTTATTCCTAAGGTTAACGATTCTTCATCGATTGTTATTTCTTTGTAAAATAAATTTTCGACTTCTTTATCTAAAATATTAACAGATAATGTCTCATTCTTTATATATTCTTCTTTATTCTTTAAAACACGCGTTAAGTTCTTGGATTTACCATTGATGAATACTTCGATTCTATCCGTCACTGAGTAGTTTGCTTCTTTTCGCAGATTTTGGATACGATTTACCAGTTCCCGGGCTAATCCTTCATCAACCAGATCATCTGTTAATGATAAATCGAGAGCCACGGTTAAATGAGTGTCTGAAAATGTGGCAAAACCTTCCCGGGATCCCGTCAAAATTTCGACATCTTCGAGTTCTAATTTAATTTCCTGTCGATCAAGCACAACCCGATCAAATCCGTTTTTTTCAAATTTCTCAATCTGTTCCCTGGATAACGACTCGATAATAGAGCCAAGTCTACCCATCAACTTGCCAACTTTTGGTCCAAGTACTTTAAAATTGGGCTTTGCCCTCTTTGTTACCAGTTCACCGGATGAATCGATCAATTCAATTTTTTTTATATTTAATTCATCGCAGACGATACCGGCCATTTCTTCAAGATTTTCCCGATCCTTTTTACTTTTAAAATAAACCATCAACCGCGAAAGCGGTTGCCTGACCCGGATGTTACTTTCATTGCGAAGCGAATGCGTGATAGAGACAATCGTTTGTACCAGTGTCATTTTATTTTCCAGCTTTTCATCACGCATCGATCTTTGCTGATCATTCAGGACAGGATAAGAACTGAGGTGCACACTCTCCGGTTCCTCTTCGCCCTTTAGATTTGTGTAGATATCCTCAGCGATAAAAGGTATAAAGGGCGCAATCAATTTCGCAACGGTGAACAATACCTCGTACAATGTTTCATAGGCTGATAATTTATCATTCCAGTCTTCACTTTTCCAGAAACGCCGCCGGTTTCGCCGCACATACCAATTGGAGACATCATCCACAATATAATCACTGATCAGACGTGCCGCTCGTGTCAGTTCATATATTTCCAAAGAATCATTCACTTTTTGAACAATGGCATAAAGTTTTGAAATAATCCAGCGATCAATTTCCGGCCTCTCTGCAAACGGGATATTGGTCTCTCCTGGTTTGTAATTATCAATATTGGCATAGAGTACAAAAAAGGAATAGGTGTTCAGGAGAGTGTTCATAAATTTGCGCAATACTTCTTTAATTCCCTCTTCATCAAAACGTTTCGGAGTCCAGGGGGGACTGACGGTCATTAAATACCAACGAACCGTATCGGCACCGTATTTGGATATTATTTCCTCCGGATTAACCGCATTACCCTTCGATTTGGACATTTTTTGTCCGTCTTTGTCAAGGATCAATTCATTTACTATGATATTCTTAAATGCCGGCTTATTAAATAAAAGCGTTGAAATTGCCAGGAGTGAATAAAACCACCCTCTGGTCTGGTCAATGCCTTCACATATAAAATCCGCCGGAAAGTTTTTTTCAAATTGATCTTTATTTTCGAATGGATAATGATACTGCGCATAAGGCATACTGCCGGAATCAAACCAGCAATCAATGACTTCAGGTACGCGATGCATGGTACCATTACATTTTTCGCAATCGAGAGTGATCGTATCAACATAGGGTTTATGTAGATTCAGATCCTGCGGTACATCCTTGCCCTTTTCACGTAACTCGGCAATACTACCGATCGCCGCCGTAAAAGAACACTCGTCACAGATCCAGATATTGAGAGGTGTTCCCCAGTATCGGTCACGGGACAGAGACCAGTCAATATTATTTTTCAACCACTCACCAAACCGGCCGCTACCTACTTCCGGAGGATGCCAGTTAATTTTATCATTATTTGACAGTAAATCATCTTTATGCTTCGAAGTTCGGATAAACCATGATTCCCTTGCATAATATAATAGAGGTGTATGACAGCGCCAGCAATGAGGATAACTATGTTCAATGGTAACTTTTTTTACTAATTTTTTCTGTTCTTTCAGATCACGTATAATATGTTGATCCGCCTCCTTAACGAATTGACCCTTATAGGCGGTTACGACTTCCTCGAATTTCCCACTTTTATTAACCGGTCTCATCAAAGGAAGATCATATTTTAATCCGACCTGGTAGTCATCTTCGCCAAAAGCCGGTGCGATATGAACGATGCCGGTACCATCGGCTGTCGTAACGAAATCACCCGGTATGACATAAAAAGCTTTTTTATCTGCGGGTACAAAATCAAAGAGTTGTTCGTATTCCTCACCTTCGAGATCACTTCCCTTCAATCGGTTGACAATCTGATATGAACCGTGCTCGAATAGATCACCAAGTCTTTCTTCCGCAATAATATAGGTGGATCCTTCAGATTTTATTTCCGCGTAATCGATCAAAGAGCCTACCGCCAGGGCAACATTGGATATCAGTGTCCAGGGTGTGGTCGTCCAGACAAGGAAGTAAGCATTATCTTTGCCTTTTCGCTTCATCCGTATATAAATCGATGGATCCTTTACATCTTTATAACCCTGGGATACCTCATGACTCGATATGGGAGTTTCACAACGCGGACAATAGGGCAAGATCTTAAAACCCTGATAAAGAAGATCTTTTTTCCAGATCTCTTTTAAGATCCACCAGACAGATTCAATATAATCATTGGTGAAGGTTATATACGGATTCTCCAGGTCGACCCAATAACCAATCCGTTCCGTGAGTGTATCCCATTCCTTTTTATAATGAAAGACACTTTTCTGACATTGCTCATTAAACCTGGCAACTCCGAATTTTTCAATTTCATCCTTCCCGTTAATATTCAGTTGTTTCTCAACCTCTATTTCAACAGGAAGTCCATGGGTGTCCCAACCGGCTTTCCTTCGCACCAGGTATCCCTTCATCGCTTTATACCTGCAAACAGTGTCTTTCACTGTCCGGGAAATTACATGGTGGATACCCGGTAAACCATTGGCCGTAGGCGGTCCCTCATAAAAAACGAATTCTTCCGCTTTACTGCGCAGTTTGAGACTTTTATGGAAAATATCGTTCTTTTTCCAGAACGTTAATGTCTTTTCTTCCTGATCTGATAGGTTTAATTTACTGGATACTTCTCTAAACATTTACCTCTCCGTGTACACTCATAAGTGTCCGGTTTAAAAATTTTGACTAATGTTATGACTAAAAAAACTCATCCCCAAACCTGCGTCTAAGCCGCATCTTCAACCTTCTCTTAAGAAGAGAAGGGGCTCCCTAAAGTCCCTCTCTTTCCAAGAGAGGGATTTAGGGTGAGTTCTTTAAATTAAGTCCCAATGTTGGGATACTATCAAACTCACTTGATATTCCGGTATTTAATAATATTTTTCTAATTTTAAACCGGACACTTATGATGTACAATCATTAATGAGCAAAAAAATATTAAAGCTGCTCGATCACCTTTTTCATTATCAGGGTTAAACTTGGTTCAGCCTTATTAGCTGTTTCTATAATTTCCGCAATATTTACAGGCTGCAGGGTATCAGGGAAACATTCGTCGGTAATCACCGATAATCCCAGTACTTTCATACCGCAATGGATAGCAACAATATTTTCCGGGACCGTAGACATACCAACTACATCGGAACCAATCATCCTTAAAAACCGATACTCGGATCGTGTTTCCAGATTAGGACCACTGACGGCTGTAAAAACCCCCTTCTGTAATTTAATTCCACTATCCCGGGCGATCTGCTCTGCCATTGCCATCAGGTCCCGGGAATAGGGTTCCGACATATCCGGAAATCGTGGGCCGAAATCATCCAGGTTGGGGCCGATCAGGGGATTATCACCGATGAGATTGATATGATCTTCGATGAGCATAATATCCCCGCGTTTAAAGCGAGGATTCATCCCTCCACAGGCATTCGAAATGAGAAGATTTTTTACTCCTAATCTGCTCATCACCCGTATTGGAAAGGTTATCTGCTTCATCGAATAACCTTCGTAATAATGAAACCTTCCCTGCATCGCCACTACCGGCTTCCCGCCTAAAATTCCTATCAGCAATTTACCTTCATGAGTTTCAACCGTAGAAATCGGGAAATGCGGAATATCTTTGTATGAAAGTGTTGTCTCAACCTTTATTTCCTTTGCCAGACCACCTAATCCCGTACCAAGTATAATACCAATCGCAGGTTGTAAAGTGGTGTTGCTCTGAATAAAGGCGGTACCCTCGGTTATTTGCTGTAAATATTCCTTCATTGCCTGATTCCTGCTTCCTAAAGACCTAATTTTCTTTCTTCTTTAAATCTTTTTTTATTTTCTCTTGTTGCTTCTTTTGCTCTAATAGTTTTCTCTTTTCTTCTTCCAATTGCTTTTTTAATTGGGCCTGGCTCACTTCATAACGTTCACTTCGAATATTATCAACAGCATCTTCACGATCACTTCTACTTCCTTGAGAACCGAAATATATACCGCTGATAATACCAATACCGAGCATTGGATAAACAGGGGCGATATCGGCATCCATTGAATTTACGATAGCGGCAATTCCAAAACCGGCGGCGGCACCAAGAATGAAACCACCAAAACTGTATACCAGTGTTTTAGAGATTCCTTTGGCTTCACTAATTTGAGATTCGGATATTACATTCCCCTCCAGATCAAATACCTTTCCGGCATAATTAATGGAACGGATCTTATTTATTTCCAGATCCTCAGGTACCCGGGATTGTGTATCAATATATTTTAGAATTTCCCCTTCTTTCTTTAAAATGACGCCCTCACGCGTGGTCCCATCGATTAATCTTATAGTAACCGATTCACCAATGGGCGGTGTATCCGGATTTATTACCGAACGGCTGCTACAACCAACCATGAGATTAAAAATACTAACGAGTAGAACACCAGCCACTAGTTTTTTCATGGCCTATATCCTTTCAGGTTTATTCAACAAATGTGTCCATATTATCACCAAAAACGTCCTTAAATAGACTGGTACCATCCTCATTTGTTTTCGATTGAAGTTTTGAGACTGGTGCTTCTTTACTTACCGGGTCGGCATTCTTTATAACATTTGAAGCCCCAGCTGGTTCTGGCGCCGATTTTGCCGCTGAGAAAGTCTTTTTTGTCCTGTCTTTCAATTTGCTCACATCCATATCGTCCAACTCCAGAACATCCATTAACTCCAGCTGAGAGGTCAACACATGACGCAGACGGGCAATCAGTGATTGTTTCTGTGTACGCAGCGTTATAACCTCTTCTTTCATTGCGTCCCTCTCCCGACGCGCAGACTCCAGTGTTTTCTGGGCCTCTAATTCACTTTCCTTGATGATCAGATTGGCTTCTTTCTTCGAATTAGCTAAAGATTTATCAGAGGTTTCCTGAACATTCATCAGGGTTTGCTTTAATGTACTTTCCACCTCCCTAAACTTATTCAGTTCCGCTTCGAGAGCAATTATTTTTTTGTCATATTCACGCATCTGGTGTAACAACTTCTCAAATTCGCTGCCAACCAAATCAAGGAATGTATTTACCTCAACCGTATCATATCCCCGCATGACCTTTTTGAATTCCTGTTGTTTTATTTCTAATGGTGTAATTTTCACGCGATGCCTCCCTATCATCGGGATCCAAAAATGGCAGTCCCAATCCGTATCAGATTACTACCTTCATTTATTGCTATCTCAAAATCACCGGTCATTCCCATGGACAGATATTTCATTTTTATCTTATCTGAACCATATCCCTCGATTTTTTCCGAAAGTTTACGCAAACTGGCAAAATTTCTGGAGATTTCCGCCACATCATCCGTCAAGGCACCAATGGTCATTAAACCCAGTACTTTAATATTCGGTACCTGTTCAATTTTTTCGCAGGCTGAAAATACTTCTACCGGTTGAAATCCGGATTTTGTGGGTTCATGACTTGTGTTTACCTGCAATAAAACCTGTGATGTGCTTCCCCGCAGTTCCCCAACCGCTGATAGTTTCTCAATCAGATGAATACTATCAATAGATTCTATCATTTCAACCTGATCAATTACCTTATTTACTTTGTTCGATTGAAGATGACCCACCAAATGCCAGCGTAGATCAACCGCAGAAATTGAAATTTTACTGATTAACTCCTGTACTCTGTTCTCACCAAATACCGTCAGACCGCATTGATGCGCCTGATATATTTTTTCAATAGACTGTAATTTGGAAACGGCAACAAGCAGAATATCATTTTCTTTTTTTCCCGCTTCCTCTGCTGCTGTCGCAATCCGCTCCCGTATCCGGCGGATATTGTCTTTAATTGTTTCACTCATAATCCAGTTAGAAAATTTAAGATATATCCATATTAAAAGCAACACGGACCTAAAGGGGCTATTCTTAATAATAATAGATATTTCAGTGAATATATTTGTTGATTTTCAAGCAAATATAATTGGAATAATATTTGTTTATTTACTGCATCATGACCACTTTGGCAGTTGGCAAAGTTAGATAGGCAGATCCGCCTGATGTGTAGTTTTTCACAATTTTGGATTTTGCTCTAACTCAGATTTATTTCACCATTAGAAGGGGCTGTTGCAGATTAGGTTATTTTTTAGCAAAAGTTCATTTTTGCTATTGATTAAGTAAAATCTATTCCCCCTTAGTAAAGGGGGTTAGGGGGTTGTATTTATTCTGAAGTATTACACTGATGGCGGACACAAAGAAGGCACCATTCGACCTATCGGACTTCAGGACAGGCGCCGGTCAATTAGAATATAAATATATATTTGACCACGAAGCACGCGAAGACCACGAAAAATATAATTATATATAAAAAAAACTTCGTGTGCTTCGTGCACTCTGTGGTTAAAAAAATCGATTGTATGAAAAACAAAGACCACAAAGATAAAAAAATTAATAAAAAGCCTTGCGAACCTTGCGTAGTCTTTGCGTCCTTGCGGTTAAAAAGATCTTTGATTTAGTTAAGTTGCCCCCTATTGGCAGGTGGCGGATCGGAGATTATATCATTACGGTTGCTGAAATCCGATATTTTTGGATTTGTTATGGATGCCCTGCAGCTTTATTTCCCCATGCTGCTCTTCGTATTTCTTTATATTATCCTGAAGGGCCAGTAGAAAAGATTTTGCATGCTGAGGTGCCTTAATAATCCGGGCATAGACCTTCGCTTTTGGTTTTCCCGGAAGTACACGCGCAAAGTCGAAAATAAACTCAGCCGGCGAATGTGTGATCAATACAAGATTTGAATAAATGCCTTCCGCTTCTAATTCTCCGAGTTCAATATTTATCTGTTGTTGTTGTCCGACAGCCGGATTTTTATTCATGGCTTCCTCCTCCACAGTTGTATACAATCGTCTATTTTAATAAATTGAAATATTCACAGCACAATCCATGACTTGATGTAAATGTCAAATCCTGAGTGTCCCGTTAAAAAGAATGATTCATTTTATAATTAAAAAACTCATCCCCAAACCCCTTCTCTTGAAAAGAGAAGGGGCTCCCTAAAGTCCCTCTCTTCTCAAGAGAGGGATTTAGGGTGAGTTCTTTAAATCAAGTCCTTATGTTTTTAAAATATTTAAATCCTATGATAGTATGACAACATTCAATGATCAAATAAGTTTTAACCGGCCACTCATGATTACAATTTATAATAAATTTTCATAGTACCAATGACCAAAATTTAATGAACTGAATTCTTAAGAGGGTGATCATTTCTGATTTTTGAATTTTCGGATTCTAATTTAGATATGACATCTTCTCAAATCAAGTGAGGCTATAAGCTACATGGTTCGTATTCCGGAATCTAAAATAGAGGAAATACAAAGCAGCAGTGATCTGGTATCGGTGGTTTCCCGCTATGTGTCCCTTAAAAAGGCAGGTAAAAACTTTAAAGGACTCTGCCCTTTTCATAAGGAAAAAACCCCATCTTTTATTGTCAGTCCGGAGAAACAGATCTACCATTGCTTTGGATGCGGAAAAGGGGGAAATGTATTTAATTTTCTGATGTCAGTCGAAAATATTTCCTATATCGAAGCGGTAAAAAATATTGCTTCGGACCTGGGTATCAGTCTGCCTGATCTGCGAACGGACGATTCCCAATCCGCTCCCACCGAATATGACCACCTCTACCGGACAAACCAAATAGCCAATGAATATTTTACTTCGCATTTATCACAACCCGCACAAAAATATCTGGAAAGCCGGAAATTTAAAAAGGAAACCTTAAAAAAATATTCCGTTGGATATGCGCCAAATTCATGGGATGGATTGATAAAACAGCCGCAGTTTAAATCCGTCAAGCGGGATTATTTTGTTGAATTGGGTCTGATTCAAAAAAAAGAAAATGGGGACCATTATTTTGATCGTTTCCGAAACCGTATATTGTTCCCGTTCTTTAATATCTCCGGTCAAATTGTCGGTTTCGGTGGTCGACGATTGAAAGAAACCGATCAGCCAAAATATTTAAATTCCCCGGAGTCCAGAATATATAAAAAAGGTGAAATTCTTTACGGACTCCATCAGGCAATTACTACGATACGTCAAAAAAAAGCGGTCATAATCGTCGAAGGGTATTTTGACCTGCTACGACTTGTCGATACCGGAATTCAAAATGTCATCGCTTCCAGCGGGACTGCTATGACGGTTGCCCAGGGACGGCTAATAAAAAGATACACAGATACCGTAATTATTGCCTATGATAGTGATGAAGCCGGTATGACTGCAGCGGTTCGAAACAGCCAGATCCTGGAAACACTTGATCTGAATGTGACGATGGTTTTAATACCCCGCCCACATGATCCCGATTCCTTTGTGCTTGAAAAAGGCCGAGAAGCCTTTGTCGAGTTACTCAAAGCCAGAGTCTCACCCATTGATTATCAATTAAATCTCCTTGAGAAACAAACCAGAGACCTATCTATTGAAGAGAAAAATAAGCACATCGATCAAATGTTGGAGGATTATCTGGAAATACCCAATGAGGTGAAAATTGGCCTTTATATACATAAGATAGCAGAAAAAATGGAGATCGCAGAATCCTTTTTAATTTCTCGATTTAATCACTTGAAGAAACGGGATCGCTATCGTATGAGAGATGAGGAAATCAAGCAGCAAAAAGATCGATCCATTATAAAGAAGGGGCAATGGCGGGCAGAAGAGGATCTGATATCCATTTTAATCACAGATAATAAAGAAGTAGCGAAGTATATTTTTGATCAACTTTCCATGTCGGATTTTGCCAATGAACACTTACGCAATATTTTTGAGTCATTTGCCCATCAATGGGAAGAGCTGGGTCACTTTGATTTACGGGAACTGGAAAGATCTTTAAACACAGAAGCGGATATGAATATGATATCAAAATTATCACTTCAGGTAATCAATAATCCGCTCAAATATGCCGCCGGCTGTATTTATAAAATGCGTAAATGGCATCTTGATACCAGATATAATGAAATCCTGCGCCTGATGCGGGAAGAATCCAAATCATCAAAATCTAAAATTCATTACACAAAAGAATTAACCGAAATTAGACACCGTCTTTCAGAGATTGAGAACGAACAAAAAAAGTTTTTAAAAGTTGACCTTTGATTTTTGAAAAAGCAATCCACTCTGTTCCCTGTTACCGGGGCTGTTGCAGTATCGATTAATTTGCATAAATCTTGATTTAGTAATGACCTGTTTCCCCCTTGGAAAAGGGGGACTAAGGGGGATATTATTTTCTCTATGTTATTTATTTACAACCCCCTAGCCCCCTTTCTTAAGGGGGAATTAAATCATTGATTATATGTTACTTATACGCTTAAAAATAAATTTTTATGAATTAAACAGGCTATTTAGTAATTTTTTTAAACCTGATTAATTTGTGCAATTCGTGAACTAATTTGTCTTGCATCGACTCGATTTTTTTAATAACAAATAGTAAATTTCCATTGAAATTAAAACCGCTAGAAGAAATCGAAAAAAAGTAATATGTTGAATACGACCGGAATTATTTTGGCGATATATATCTTTATGTAGGTAAATTTAATTTTCAGAATTTGGAGGAGATTAATCGTGAGTGATTCTGTTGATGTTTTGGTCATTGATGATAATGATCTGCATTTAATCTATATGAAAGATCTACTGATGCACCACGGTTATACCGCTTGTATGTTAAATGAAAGCACGAAGGCAATGGACACGCTACTAAGTGTTAAACCTAAATTGGTTATTCTTGATGTCATGATGCCTCAGCTCGATGGTTTTACTGTACTGAAGAGAATGAGAGAAAATAAGGAGTTTGCAACCATACCGGTAATAATCTATACCGGAAAATATTATCCGATCGATGAAAAAAAGGCACGATACCTTGGTGCAAATTCTTATATGGTCAAACCTGTCAAAGGATCTGTTCTCATAAAAGAGATTAAAAAATATATTTAAGAGGCTAACAATGGCATACATCAAATTCTGGGGTGTAAGAGGTTCAATCCCAACACCCGGTCCCTCAACCAGTCGATATGGTGGTAATACCTCATGCGTTGAATTAAGATATGAAGAAGATAATTTTTTTATATTGGATGCCGGATCTGGAATACGGGAGTTGGGACAGCATTTGCTAAAATCAGGTAAACCGATTAAATCTCATATTTTCATAAGCCACATGCACTGGGATCATATACAGGGGATTCCCTTTTTTGTCCCTGCCTATATACCGGGCAATCAGTTTATCTTCCATGGGGCCCAGGAAGCAGATCTTTCGCTGCAAGATATTCTCGCAGATCAAATGAATCCGGTAAATTTTCCCGTGCAAATTGAGGAAATGTCGTCAAAATTTGAATTTGAACCAATGTACGAAGGTGAATATGAATTTAATGGAATTAAGGTTGAGGCGATGTACCTGAATCATCCCGGATATGCATTAGGGTATAAATTTTATATCAACAATAAAACAGTGGTATACATTAGCGATAATGAGCCTTATCCTGTTCATCCGGAAGTCTCACAAGATACTGATAGTCCTGATGAATCTGTATTTATCGAAGATGGTAATCAGCGATTAATTAATTTTGTTAAAGATGTTGACTACCTGATTCATGATGCACAATACACGCCTGAGGAATACCAAACCAAGGTTCAATGGGGACATTCACCCTACGATTACACGGTAAAAATTGCCATCGGGGCTAAAGTAAAAACATTAATTCTTTTCCATCATGACCCTGTTCATGATGATTCATTCGTCGATACGATTATCGAAGCGGCCAAAAAAATATCGTGGCAGACAGGCAGTAATATGCAAATACTGGGCGCTCAGGAAGGATTGGAACTGTCGCTGGATTAATGTGCTTCCAACCAGTTTTTTCCGGTACCGATATCTACTTTTACCGGCACCCGTAAATCCATAGCCATTTCCATTTTATCCCTGACCAGTTTTTTCATTGGTTCGATTTCAGACTCAGGCACTTCAAATACCAGCTCATCATGAACCTGTAATATCATTTTGCTTTTTAAATTTGCCTCCTTTTGTGAACGATGAATATCAATCATCGCTATCTTAATCATATCGGCAGCGCTGCCCTGAATAGGTGTATTGATAGAGGTGCGTTCAGCAAATTCCCGTAATTGTCGGTTTGAACTATGGATTTGAAGCAGATTGCGCCGTCGACCCTTCATAGTTTTTACATATCCATTTTTATCGGCATAGGCAATCGTCTGGCGCATAAAATCCTGAATCCTTGGATAGGTAGAAAAATAATTGTAAATAAATTGCTCAGCTTCACTCACAGAGATTTCCAGGCGATTCGATAATCCATATTTACTCATCCCATAGATGATACCAAAATTTATTTCTTTCGCTTTACGCCGCTGATCTTCGGATACCTGGGAAAGAGGTATATCAAAAACCTGTGAGGCTGTGGCAGTGTGTATATCTAAATTCTGTTCAAAACTGCTGCACATTTTTTCATCATTGGATAAGTGTGCCATAATACGCAACTCAATTTGAGAATAATCGGCACTCATAATAAGTGTGTTAACTTCCGCCGGCTTAAAGGCCTTTCTCATCTGTCTTCCGATCTCTGTGCGGATCGGAATATTCTGCAAATTGGGATTAACACTGGAAAGCCTGCCGGTTGCCGCAATGGTTTGATTAAAAGACGTATGCACCCGGCCGGTTTTCGGACGAATTAATCCCGGCAAAGCATCAACATAGGTATTTTTAAGTTTTACCAATTTTCGATACTCAAGGACTGTCTTTGGTAAAGGATGAGCATGATATCTTTCCAGCACCTGCTCGGAAGTTGAGTATTGTCCCATTTTAGTGCGTTTTGGTTTTCTCATCCCGATGTCTTTATGAATTTCCATTTTATCAAAGAGGATGATACCCAATTGCTGGGGCGAATTGATATTAAATTTTTCACCCGCCTGCTCAAAAATAGACTTTTCAAGTGTATCGATTTTTTGTACCAATTCGTCAGATAGCGACTTTAATAAATCAAGGTCTAAGGTCACCCCCTGCTCTTCCATTTCCATCAAAACTTCTATAAGAGGCATTTCTATCTCATAAAAGAGTGGTTCCAGATCAAGTTCTTTGAGTTTTGGAATAAACGTTTCCATCAAACGCCAGGTGAAATCCGCATCTTCGCAGGCATAATTACTGACCTGTGTGGTTGGAAGATCAGTCATTTTTTTCTGATTTTTTCCCGTACCGATCAGTTCTTCGATACTGATCATATGGTAATCAAGATATTCACTGGCCAAATAATCCAGATTGTGTTGTCCGCTACTGGCATTGATCAAAAAAGACGCGATCATGGTATCGAAATACAGATTTTGAACATCGATACCATGCTGCCTCATGATCATTGTATCAAATTTGATGTTCTGTGCGACCTTTTTTATAGTCGGATTTTCGAATAAAGGTTTAATTTCTGCTAAAACATCATTTTCACTGAGATTCGAATCCGGGTGGTTAACGGCAATATAATACGCGGTTTCTGCTTCAAAACTGATGGCGATACCGGCAATTTTGGCTGTAAATGTATCCAGAGAATCCGTTTCCAGATCAAAAACAAATATATCTTTTTTCTTCCACTGTTCAAGTAATTGATTAAAAGAGGCCTGATCATTGATCAATTGATAATTTGTCTTTTTTACAGAAAACACTGACTTTGAATTTTCCGGAGCCCCACTAACCTGTTCATGTACTTTGCCAGCCCTTGTAATCAGACGGTTGAATTCCATATCCTTTAGTAGAACTTCCAGGTCATTTTTATCCCAGGGCTTCATCTCGAATTCTGGTAAACTGGTTTCCAGGGGCACTTTATCATCGAGAATGACCAGTTCTTTTGAGAGAAAAGCCTTGTTACGGTTTTCTTTGATCTTTTGGCGTAGCCCTTCTTTAACAACATCTTCAACATTATGATACAGGTTATCCAACGATTGGAATTGTTCGATCAGGGCACACGCGGTCTTTTCACCAACAGAGGGAATACCGGGAATATTGTCCGATTTATCACCCATTAATGCAAGCCAGTCCGTTATCTCTTCCGGATATACCCCATATTTTTCTTTTATTTTAAAACGGTCAAGTATTTCTGCCTGGTCATTAGCAGACCGGGCCATTGTATAGATTGATATATGATCCGATACCAGTTGGGCTAAATCTTTATCGCCCGAAATAATATAGATCTCTAATGTGTCAGAGGCATACTTTCTGGCCAGAGATGCAATAATATCGTCTGCTTCATACCCGGCTTTTTCCAGGACGGTCAGATTTAAGGTATCTAATACCTGCCGTAACCTGGGAAAGGTCTCCGCCATATCTTCAGGCATTTTCTCTCTGGTTGCCTTATATTCACTGTAAATATGATGACGAAAAGTTGGTTCTTTGGTATCGAAGATCACCGATAAATATTCAGGTTTTTCATCTTCTATTAATTTAAAGAGAGTGTTCAGGAAACCAAAGGTAGCACTGGTATTCTCACCTTTTGAATTAATTAAAGGATTACGTATAAAGGCAAAATAGCTGCGATAAAATATCGCCGACCCATCCAATAAAAAGAATTTTTTTGCAGACATCATTGTATCCCTCTATAATTCAATCACTGTCACCCCGGTATCTCCCTCACCATAATTGCCTAGCCGGAATGATTTTATCTTTTTATTTTTCTTGAGATAACTATGGATCTTCGTGCGGAGTGCTCCCGTACCCTTACCATGGATAATACGAACCTCATGCCAGTCGGAATTTAATGCGTGATCCAGATATTGATCCAATTCAATCAGAGCGTCTTCAGCGATCTTACCACGGAGATCTATTTCATTGACGACCCCTTGGCTGTTACTGGTTATATGCGACGCTGTTCCCCCGATCTCCTTAGAAACTCCCGCCACTGTTAAATCAGTGAGTGGTACGGTGAATTTAATCCCACCAGTTTCTATTTCAACCTGCTCCTTGTCTTTCAACAATTTGGTGATCTGCCCATCCAGGAGAAATCTTTTACTGCGAACATTTTGGCCTTTATGCAGATCTTCAAATAAAATTTCTCTATTGACTGACGGTTCAATTTTTTGGTTGATTATCTCTCTTAATTGCTGAATTTCATTTCTCCCTTTCTTAACAACTTTCCCATCAGCCTGCGTCTCTTTTATTTCCCTTATTACTTTTTCAATCGTCCGGTTGACATTATCGAGAATCTCCCGGGCATCTCCTATCGCTGCTTCCTCATATTTTTTTCGCTTCATTTTCAGATCATCTGCGCGGTTTTGATAGAGAGATTTTAAACCCTCTAACTCGGTTTCCTTGATCGAAAGCTCCTTGATTTTGGCATCATAAGCCTGTCGTTTTTTAGTCAGATCA
Organism: uncultured Calditrichota bacterium; assembly: GCA_964489835.1. Lineage (GTDB taxonomy): Bacteria > Calditrichota > Calditrichia > JAJRVZ01 > JAJRVZ01 > CAZBBC01. Next base: position 27,232 of record CAZBBC010000019.1, on the reverse strand, counting down.
CTGATCATACTTTCTAATTCATTGTGCGATTTTCCCAGCATATCCCGCGCCCGATCAAGTATTTTCTCATCCATACCAAGACGCTGAGATATGTCGAATGCATAACTGCTTCCCGGCACGCCGGTTTCTAAAATAAACAAAGGTGACAACGTGTTGAAATCAAATTGCATGGCAGCATTGATGGCCTTATCGAGCCTGTTGGCAAATGCCTTCAACTCACCGAGATGTGTCGTCACTACCGTTATGATTCCCTCCTTGTTGAGTTCCTCGAGCAGTGAGACAGCCAGAGCAGAACCCTCCCCCGGGTCGGTTCCACTGCCGATCTCATCAATCAAGATCAGTGAACGGCTGACCGGTTGTTTAACAATTTCATTGATTTTAGTGATATGTGAAGAAAACGTACTCAAATCATTTTCGATCGACTGCTCATCACCAATGACAGCCGCCAATTGGTTGCAAACAGGAAATGTGGACCCTTCGTCAACAGGAATATGAAATCCACTTTGAAAAAGGAGTTGTAACAAACCTATGGTTTTAAGGGTAACGGTTTTACCTCCGGCATTCGGACCGGTAATTACGATCATTCGATAATCATCACCCAGTTTCAACGTCAGCGGTACGGTTTCAGTACGAATTTTTCTTAAAAGTAAAGGATGAAAACCGTTGCGTATATCCCAGATAAATGGATCATTTACGACTGGTGCTTCCCCATTGATAGAGATAGAGTATTGCGCTTTTGCCTGTACAACATCAATATGAACCAAATTTTCCAGATTTATATATAATGCCTCTTTATGTTCACGCACATTTGCTGAAAGACGCTGGAGTATTCGGATAATTTCTCTTTTTTCCTGGTTGTACAGTTCAAAAATCTCATTATTTAACGATACGACTGACATCGGTTCAACAAAATGTGTTTGTCCGGTGGCAGACTGGCCATGAACAATTCCGGGAATTTTGTTTACAGAATATTCACGAACCGGAATGACCAGCCTGCCATCACGCAGGGAAATAAATTCTTCACGAAGATGTTCAGCTTGTTTATCAATAATCCGTTCAAGCTTTATATGAATTTGCTTACTGATGACCGCAATTTGTGAACGAATCTTTTTAAGCTCCGGACTTGCATTATCATAGATGCTTCCGGATGGATCAATAGTGTTTTGAATTAATTTCAGAAGATTGGGGAGTGGATCGATCTTTTCGGCGTATTTTGCCAATAAAGGGCAGGTTTCGCGATGTTTTTCAAAAAAATTGTATACATCAGCGGCTATTTCTAAAAAATTCTGAAATCTTTGGCAGTCGGTTATTTCCAGATAACTGTCAAGCGGCTCAATTTTATTAAGAAGAATTCTGATATCATCAAAAGCGCATAAAGGGATCCCACCTTCACTCATATAAATCTGTTTTGCTTCTGTGACTTCTGCTAATGCCTGCTCCAAAGTTTCCCTGTCGGAAAATGGCTGGCTATCTAGTAGTCGGCGCTTACCTAATTCACTGACACATTTTATACTAATAAAATCTAATACTTTATCAAATTCAAGAGTATGTGCCGCCTGGAGAAGTATTTTCATAGATTAAAATTTAATAATGGTATCTGTAATATTTTTGATTTCTTCATATAATCGTGGACCGAGTAGTTCCAGTATAGGATAGATATAGCTATTTTGCACGTCGATTTGGTCAAGCAAAATGGAGGAGAAAGGAATAAGATCAAGAATAAATACCAGAATACTCAGTATAATGATAATTTTAAACAAACCCAGAATTCCACCCAGTATCCGGTTCAGCCACCCGAGCATAGCGATTTTTAGGGTTTTTGAGAGCATGTTTGCACCGAGTCGTAACAGAAGATTTGTCCCGACAAAGAGTACAAAAAAACTGATGATATTAATAAGTGATTCCGGAATAGAAGGGAAAAAGGATATAATAAAACCAGCGACTATACTCAGGTAGGTAATCGAAATGAGGTATCCGAGGACTAAACCGACAACTGTTATAAGTTCAAGTATGAAACCCCTGAATATCCCCCGAACAAAAAATATAGAGGCGATTGACAGAATACCGATATCAAGAGCATTCATTGCTATAGATTATCGAAGTAATCTCTGACTCTTTGCTGGACAATTTTGCCGTCAGTTCTTCCCTTAACTTTCGGCATAATATCCCCCATAACACGCCCCATATCCTTTTCACTTTCAGCCCCGATGGATTCCACAGAATCTTTTATAATTCTATCTATTTCGGCATCGGAAAGTTGTTCTGGTAAATATTTGGAAATTATCTCAATCTCTTGTCTTTCTTTATTGACGAGATCCTCGCGTTTTCCCTGCTGATACATCTCAATGGCTTCTTTTCTTTTCTTGGCTTCTTTTTGGAGGACCTGTGCTACTTCATCTTCGTCTAGAGTATCTTTCTTCGCGATAGATGATGTTTGTATTTGTGCCCGCAATAGGCGGATCGTATCTAATTCGATCTTGTTTCCGCTTTTCATTGCGAGTTTCATGTCTTCCAATAAAAGCTGTTCGATCGACATTTTAATTCTTATCTTGCCTCTGCCATTAATTTACGCATTTTACGCCTCGCAGCATTGACCCTGCGCTTTTTCTGTTCGCTTGGTTTTTCAAAATGTTGATGCTTTTTAATTTCAGACATTAAACCTGATTTCTCACAAGCTTTGGTAAAACGCCTGAATGCCTTCTCAAATGGTTCATTATCACGCACTTTTACTGTTATCATTAGCTAATTCACACCTCCTCTCATATCTTTATTTAAATAGTTACCTACCCATAAAAAAAATATAGACGTATCTTACAATCTTATCTTATTTTACGTATTTATCCGGATTTCTGATCAGATCGATTTCGTAATCTGCTGATGCTTTCCAGGATCTGTTCCTTGCTGCTTTTTCGTAGTGCTGGATAGCTTTTTGTTTCTGTCCCAGAAATTTATATACCTCACCAAGCCCAAAATTTGAACCGCCGTCAATACTCTGAGATTTAGAAAATTTTATAGCATTTAAAAATGCCGTTTCAGCCTCATTATAATTCTTCATTTTCAGCAAAACATTTCCCAAACGATAATAATTTATCCCTCTTCGGGAATTTTTCTTGGACGCTTTTACGGCGCTTTCCAACGAGTTGACCGCATCAGCCAGCTGGTTTTCTTTTTCCTGAGATAGTCCGAGAATATTCCATGCTAAATCGTAATCCGGATCTTGCTCTACTGCTTTCTTAAGTCTATCAATGGCATCCGTATATCTTTTTTGCTGATAAAACACATTCCCCACCCCATAATACGCTTTGGCCGATTTATCATTGAAAGCAAGGACTGCATTAAAAGTATTAATGGCCTCATCGTAAGATTCCATTGATGCCTGTAAATTACCCAGCGCTATATACGCATTTTCAAATTGTTTATCGATTTCTATCGCTTTTTTAAATGAAGTCATTGCCGCCGTATCCATTTTCAGTTGGCGCTGAGAATAACCTAGCATATAGTAAGCTTGTGCAAAATCCGCCTCCGCTTTAATAGCCTTCTCAAAAAGGGAAACCGCTTCTTTAAAATTTCCTTTTCTTGCCTTATCAAGTCCGTCATTGTAAGCATTTCCCGCCTCAGGACTTTTCGCCCCTTCTGGGTTCTGCGCAAATACTACCCCAGATGAAATGATCAATATCAAAACCAATGTAACTATTCTTTTCACTTTCAATCGCCTCCTTATTTGATACATATAGTTTGCGAATCTATAATTTAAAGATAAATCTATTTTTTATCAATTAAAAATGCATTCTACAAGAATTCTATTTTGCTCTCTCCAGATATCTGCCATCCGAAGTATCGATTCTTACTACCTCTCCTTCACCGATAAAAGGAGGTACCTGAACCTTCAAACCGGTTTCAACAACAGCAGGTTTATAAGATGATGTCACGGTAGCAGTCTTCATCGTTGGTTCAGTCTCTACAATCTTTAAATCAACGGAACCCGGTAATTCAATACTAACAGGATTATTCTGGTAAAAATTTACCGACACTTTAACATTTGGAAGCAAATACATATCCGCATCACCAAGCACATCAGCACGCAATCCGATCTGGTCATAAGTTTCCGTATCCATAAAGTAAAAATCTTCCCCGTCACGGTAAAGATACTCCATTTCCTTACTGTCCATGGAAGCTTTGATTACTGTTTCATCACTGCGATACCTGTTCTCAGCTTTTATCCCGGTACGTATATTCTTCATTTTAACCTGTACCAAGGCTTGCCCTTTTCCGGGGGTATTATGGAAGACTTCGCTTAGCTGATGCAATTCATTATTATACTCGATGATCATACCTTTTCTCAGCTGAATCGCTTTTAACTTCATATAATTTTCTCCATACTTTGAACCGTTATCTTTTTCCTGATCTCCTGGTATTTTGCTTCATCAAACGAGAATTTAAAATCTCTCATTCGAGCATTCACATATTTTTTATATTTTTTACCCTTGAATATTTTCTTCAAAGCATCATCCACAGGTACCAGCTGCTCGCTGACCATCCAGGAATAGGTTTCATTACTATTCAATTCCCGGACACACCCCCAGTCAATCCCCCATGATATTTTATCCAGTGGGTAGGACTTAAAAGTTTTTTTCAAAGCAAGAAATATTGCCTGGGAATCTGGATCGTGGTAGCAAAATATCTTTGAATACAAAAAGGCATTATGATAATGTTCCGGATAATTTACTAAACCACCAAGTTTAAGGCGCCAGCAGATAATCATCAATAGCTCAATGGCAATATTAGATAATCCTAATCCGGGAAATTTCTGGCCCGGAAGACGCGGCCTCCGTGGCGTAAATTCAGCCTTGTGATTCTGCATTGAAAGCCAATCAATGATCAGACACTGAAAACCTTTTCCATTATGCCTGGTTTGAAACGGCATATTGACTTTAAAAAAAGATTTTCTCAGAACCAATTCGATCAATAAATTTTCCTGAGTCTTATAATCATTAAAAATCGAAATCTTATGTTTAAAAGGATCAGAAGTATCAATATTCATGATTATATCTTCAAATCCACGGTTCTTTAATTCGACGAATAATCCATATTTTTCGAGGGCGAGCTTTACACCTTCCCGCGAAAAATATCCGAGAAAAAAATCACCACCACGTCTGCCAATATCCAGATTGAATAGGTCGGTCTCGGAAAAATCTAAATGACCGATATCTGTTTGTTTCAAACGTTTATCCTGCATCCACCGGGCAATACGCCACGATTTGTATGGAAATATCATCCGCTTTTTCCTTTTAAGACAGTAGCAATAAAATCATAATAAATTTTCCAACTCTCCGATCCATATCCCCCTCCAGCTACAACTACCAAAGGAACTCTATTATTTCTTACTAAATTCGCGACATAAAGATTCCTTTCGAGCATTTCTTCCCTGGTTAAATTCAGATCACAAAGCGTGTCATGCTCAAAAGGATCGGAACCGGCGATATAATAAACCAGCTCCGGCTTAAAAGAATAAAAAACAGATTCAAAATTCTGACGCAAAATTTCATTATACTCCTTACCACTGACATTGTGCGGTAAAAGGATATCAAGATTATTCTTTTTATCCATTTCCAGCCACTTTACAGCATGCATAGATAAAGTAAAAATATCAGGATCATCTTTATAAATCATTAAATTACCGTCACCCTGGTGATAATCCAGATCAATAATCATAATTTTGGATAAAGAGTGTTTCTTCCGCGACTTTTCTATGGCGATGGCAACATCATTGATTAGACAGAAACCCGCCCCTATTTCGCTTTGTGCATGATGAAAACCGCCACCAAGGTTAAAAACAATCCCGTTTTTCCTTAACACCCACTCCGTCGCCAGGATCGTACCACCGGTAACAGTTCTGAAAAATTCCAGGATGTATGAATCCCAGGGATCGACTTCTCCGATCTTTAACATCCGCGCCACTTTTATGGGATCTTGTATACTTTTCAGATAGTCCTGACTATGCACCCGCGCCATATCCTTATAACTGACCATTTCAGGAACTAAGATATGCTTTCTTTTTATATACTTTTCTTTAATCAGGTGATCCCTGATCTTTTTATATTTCATGACATCAAAAGATTGATAAGCATTAGATGTTGAAATACCCATATAGTAGTCAAATGAAAATATCAGTCTGACCGGCGGGTATCCAAAAAATTGGCGTATGGCAGCTATCATTTTATGTAATCTCACCGGCCAATGAAACCATCATGTATTTCTTAACCTTTTCCAAATCTTCAAAATTGGCAAGCAAAATCATCAGTTTGACCAGGGCAGCTTCAATGGTCATATCCCCTAAAGAGAGCGCACCGGCTTGTTCCGCTTGCTGCCCGCAGGAATAAAGCTGCAGGTCTATCGTGCCATGACTGGATTGGCTCCCAATAAAAACCAGTTTTTGCTTAAGAACCGCTACAGAAATAAAATCGACCCAATCCATTGTCATCCCCGGTAGATTCCCGGCACCAAAGCCCTCCAAAATGATTGCCTTGAGTGAATTATCCAACAAAGGCATGAACTTTTTAGGATCTAATCCGGGAAAAACCCGGAGAGCTAAGATACCTTTGAAAAACGAAGATTTTAATTGGACATTCGCTTTGCTTTGTAATATATAGTGCGCGTTTACATGCACATTCAATCCGATGGTTGCCAGGGGTGGATAATTTGGTGAATCAAAACTTTCAAACCGTTCAATGCTGATCTTTTTCGATCGGTTGCCCCGGTACACCTTGTTTCCAAAACACACAAGAACTTCAGGAATCGCATAGGTTGCCAGCTCCACTGCATTGATCAGGTTACTCCTCGCATCGGATCGCAAAGCAGATAACGGGCGCTGAGATCCTGTCAGAACAATCGGTTTTTTTAAATCAAGAAACAGGTACGACAAAGCTGCAGCCGTATAAACGAGGGTATCTGTTCCATGAATAATCACCACACCGTCAGAGTCTTCCATTGCCATTCGGATAATATCATATAGAATTTTCCATTCGTCAGTTCCTATATTTGAACTATCCAGATTAAATGGTATTTTGATGCTGATTTCGGCGATCTGATGGATCGATGGTACGAACTCTCCCAGGCTTTCTTCGATTTTTCCTGGTTGTAATATCTTTCCCGGATCGGCAGGGGTCATTCCAAAAGTACCACCGGTATGAATGATTAATACTTTTTTCATAGTCTATGCTCCCGATAAATTTAAGCAGCATCACTGTTGAAGACAAACTGAATATTTATTATAAATCATGAGTGTACGGTTTAAAAAAAATGATTCAATTAAGGATTATAAAACTCATCCCCCAACCCCTTCTCTTAAAAAGAGAAGGGGCTCCCTAAAGTCCCTCTCTTTCCAAGAGAGGGATTTAGGGTGAGTTCTTTAAATCAAGTCTCTATTGTTTATTAAATCTCTAAACCATTTGATATTCTGGTAATAATTGCAACTGACTAAAGTTTTATCCGGACATTCATGAATATAAAAAATATCAGCGGAGAAAAAAAAAGCCCGGTTTCTGCCGGGCTTTTATTACGAATGTATATTTATTTCCTGGTGCGAAGAACTTCCTGGGCAGCTGCTAATCGGGCGATCGGGACGCGAAACGGCGAACAACTGACATAATCCATTCCCACCCGGTGACAAAATCCGACAGATTTTGGTTCACCACCATGCTCACCACAAATACCAATCTTCAGGTTTTTCTTTGTAGACCGGCCTTTTTTTACTGCCATCTCCACCAGCTGTCCGACACCGCTCTGATCCAATACCTGGAAAGGATCTTCAGGAAGAATACCCTTTTCAACATATTCTGCAAGAAATTTTCCTGCATCATCGCGCGAATACCCAAAGGCCATCTGTGTCAAATCATTGGTACCAAAAGAAAAGAAATCCGCTTCCTCGGCTACTTCATCAGCAGTCAACGCAGCACGTGGGATCTCTATCATCGTTCCAATCATATAATCAACCTTTACACCGAATTCTTTCTGGACCTGATCAGCAACTCTCTTGACGACCGTTTTCTGATTGCTCAATTCTGCTTTTGTACCGATAAGTGGTATCATGATCTCAGGATATACCTTGACACCCTCTTTGATTAATTGACAGGCAGCCTCCATGATCGCTCTCGCCTGCATTTCTGTGATCTCCGGGTATGTGACACCCAAGCGACACCCCCGATGCCCAAGCATCGGATTAAACTCATGCAATGAATCCACCTTTGCTTTCACTTCTGCAAGAGTAATTCCCATTTCCTCGGCCATTTCCTGCTGATTCTGATCATCATGCGGCAAAAATTCATGCAGTGGTGGGTCTAATGTGCGAATCGTAACCGGTAGATCATGCATCGCTTTAAGAATTCCGTAAAAATCTTCCCGCTGATAGGGTAACAGTTTTTCCAGGGCTTTGCGACGTCCGGTTTCATCATCGGCGAGAATCATTTCGCGTACGGCTATGATCCGGTCTCCCTCAAAAAACATATGTTCCGTGCGACATAATCCGATACCCTCTGCTCCAAAATTTCTGGCTACTTCCGCGTCATGCGGTGTGTCTGCATTTGTTCGCACTTTCAAGCGTCTCAGATCATCGGCCCAGGTCATTAATTTTCCAAAGTTACCGGACAACTCCGGAGTAACCGTAGGTACTTTTCCTTTGATTACTTCACCCAACGACCCATCTAACGAGATCCAATCCCCTTCCTTAAAGACCTGATTTCCTACTTTCATTTCTTTCGTACGATAGTCAATATTCAAATTGCCACATCCTGCCACACAGCAGGTTCCCATTCCTCTGGCTACCACCGCCGCATGCGAGGTCATTCCGCCACGGGACGTCAGAATACCCTTGGCCACATTCATACCACCAATGTCTTCCGGTGAAGTTTCAATTCTGACCAGAATAACTTGTTCCCCACGACTAACCCATTCTTCAGCTTCATCGGCATGAAATACCATGCGACCGGTAGCCGCTCCCGGAGATGCCGGCAGTCCTTTGGCAACAACCTCCTTCTGTGCCTTGGGATCAAAAGTCGGGTGAAGTAGTTGGTCAAGTTGCTGAGGATCCACCCGAAGTACAGCCGTGTCTTTATCGATCAGTCCTTCTTCAACCATTTCAACGGCAATCCGTACAGCAGCTTCTGCGGTACGTTTTCCGTTTCGGGTTTGAAGCATCCAAAGTTTACCTCTCTGAATGGTAAACTCGATATCCTGCATATCCTTATAGTGCGTCTCCAGTGATTTGTAAATACGGTCAAGTTCATTATAAGCTTCCGGCATAATTTCCTGCAATGTTTTATGCTCCGGATTCGATTTTGTTGATTCATTCACCGGTTGGGGCGTACGAATACCGGCAACAACGTCTTCACCCTGGGCATTAACTAAATATTCACCATAAAACATTTTATTACCGGTAGCCGGATCACGTGTAAAGGCCACACCTGTGGCACAATCGTCTCCCATATTACCATACACCATCGACTGAACATTGACCGCGGTACCCCAATCGGCAGGAATGTTATTTAACTTACGGTATGTCCTCGCCCGGGGATTATTCCAAGACCCGAAAACAGCACTAATCGCTCCCCATAATTGTTCCCATGGATCGGTTGGAAATTCTTTTCCTGTGTTTTTCTTAATAGCCTCTTTGAACATACTAACCAGTTTTTTCAGATCATCGGCTGTTAAATCGGTATCGAGCTGCACACCCCGCTCATTCTTCAGAGATTGTATGATAACTTCAAAAGGATCTTCTTCCTCTTTGGACTCAGGCTTCATATCCATCACGACATCTCCGTACATCTGTACAAATCGACGATAAGAATCCCAACTAAAACGTTCATTACCCGTTTTTTCACTAAGACCCTTAACCGTGTCGTCATTCAAACCGAGATTTAAAACGGTATCCATCATTCCGGGCATCGAGGCCGGGGCTCCAGACCTGACTGAAACCAGCAAAGGATTTTTAACATCCCCGAACAATGCACCCATAATTTTTTCAATACTGGAAATACCATTTTGAACTTGTTTTTTGACTTCCTCAGAATATTTCCCACCGTTTTCATAATAGGCGCTGCAGACATCAGTCGATATAGTAAAACCGGCCGGGACTGGAATTCCTAAATTAGACATTTCTGCTAAGTTAGCGCCTTTTCCGCCAAGTAATAATTTCATACCAGTATTTCCTTCAGCTGTACCATCACCAAATGTATAAACATATTTTTCAGACATATTTCCTCCGTTCAAATAATAGAATAATCATATTAATAGTAAACTTTTAATTTATCACTGCATATCTAAAATATCAAGAAAGACTTGATAGATTTAATCCGATAATTTTTTCTCAAGTTTTTATTGTTAAAATATAGGGGGACACGTATCTTGTTTGAAAGAATTTCAATATATTTTTGTAGTGTCATCCCGATTAAATCAGGACATAAAAAAAGATAATAAAAATAAAACCACAGAATCCACAGAGAATCACGCTGTGCCCGCCAGTGGGCGGATCCGCCTACCGGCGTGAAACTCAAGAAGAATTATCATATAAAGATAGTATTGAGAAAAGAAAATCTTATGCTTTGGAAATTCCTCTTTTACTTAGGCAAGATCTAGGATATTGCTCAGAAGTCAATATATTTAGGGCAGAGGATATTCTCAAGTTGTACCTGTAATCAAATTTAAAGTTGGAAAATTAGAGTCCGGTTATAAAAAATGATACAATTTATATTTGAAAAACTCATCCCCAAACCCCTTCTCTTGAAAAGAGAAGGGGCTCCCTAAAGTCCCTCTCTTTCCAAGAGAGGGATTTAGGGTGAGTTCTTTAAATCAAGTCTCCATGTTTATTAAAACTCTATAACATTTATTATTTTGGTGATAACTGCTAATGATTTAAGTTTTAACCGCACACCCATGAATTTCAATTCATACATTTTTTAAGAGGTTTTAATGATATCAAAAATACCCCCACTTTTATCTGTAATTATGATCCTGTTTTTTGCAGAATCCGCTCATGCTCTAAAAACCATTCGTGGATCGATTGCTGATGCCAGAACGAATGACGCACTAGCCGCAGCCAACATCCAAATTGAAGGCACCTTTCAGGGTACTATCTCGAATGAAGATGGAAATTTCATACTCCAGATCGATGTGCTACCGGCAACACTGCTGATCACCTATATTGGATATCAGTCGCAACACATACAAATCGATGAAGAAACACCCCAAAATATTACCATTCAATTACTGCCAACAGTACTTGAGATGGATGCTATTATTGTGATTGCCGAAGATCCCGCTATGGCTATCATGAGAAAAGTGATTAAGCGTAAACAGGAATGGCAAAAAATGTTAGACACTTACAGTGCCAATGCCTACAGTCGTCTCATTTTTGAGAATGACTCCGGAATTGTTTCCATTGCCGAAAGTTTATCGGATACCTTTTGGGATCGGGAGAAAGGATCGCGGGAAGTGATTAAGTCCAAGCGCCAAACCAGCAATTTGAGTGAAACCCAAAATATGGCGGTCGCCAGTTTTATACCTAACTTTTACGATGATGATATCGACATTATCGGATTTAAGGTTATTGGACCCACTCACCCGGAGGCTTTGGATTATTATAATTTTAAACTGGTAAAGGAACGCCAATTTGATGATAAAAAAGTCTTTGATATTCGGGTAATACCGGACAGTAAACTGCAGCCGACCTTTGAGGGTATGGTGTCGGTCCTGGACGAAGATTTCGCACTGCTCAATGTCGAACTTAAACCGGGGCCATCTATACGTTTTCCTGTTCCGATACAGGAACTAAATCTATACTATCGCCAGCAATTCAGGAACTTCGCGAATTCATTTTGGCTACCGGTTGATTATCGTGTCGGTGGAGATATAAAAATCGGATTCACGGGTCTTCAATTTCCCAGGATAAAATATAAACGTGTTACCGCACTTTCTAATTATCGCATCAATATTTCTCTTCCTGATTCACTGTATCAGGATGAGAAAATATTATCGGTAGACTCTCTCTCTTTGCAGCAAGATACCCTTTTTGCTACAACGAAAGTACTGATTCCACTTACCGTAGAAGAAGAAACTGCTTATCAGTCTTTGGACAGCACGATGACATTAAAAAAAGCCTTCAAACCCACCGGTATCCTGGCTAATGTAATTAATATAACCACCGGGGATTCAGATGATGACACCACAGACAAAAAAAACATTTTCTCTTATCTCTCACCCGAGCTATGGTTTAACCGCGTTGATGCTTTACATGCAGGCATGACTTTTATGGTGGACATTTCCAAAAACGCAGAATTCAGTATTGGTAGTGCCTATAAAACAGGTTTAAAAAAATGGGCCTTCCATACAGGCTTTAATTTTGTTTTTGGATCAAAAAAACAATGGCACGGATCTGTCAATTATCAGGTGGGTACAGACACACGCTATCATTCCGAAATTTATTCGATGACAGTGGCCGGTTTATCTCCTTTGCTTGGCGGTGAGGATTATTTCGATTATTATTGGCGACGCGGAATATCGCTCGAAATGGGATATCATTACTCCCCACTCAGAACAAAATTTACCATCGGTGTTAATTCCGATAAACACCGTTCGTTATCCAAAACAAGCGATTATAATATTCTTGGATCTGATTTTAAACAACGTGAAAATCCCGGAATCAATGAGGGCACACTGCGTAGCCTTTACCTAAAGATGCAATATGGCCCGGATTATATACCTTTTGGCATTGTCGGACAGAATAGAATATCCCTGAGTATTGAGACCAGTAATTCGTCCATCATTCCCAGCGACTTTTCTTTTACCGGTTACACATTCAGTGCCGGGTGGCATATTGACACATTTTTAAAACGCCGGTTGCTTCCCAATGCACTCGATATCCAGCTGAGTGCCGGCTATAGTTCCGGAGACCTTCCCTATCAGCGATACGGTATCGTAGATGGAAGTTTGGAAATATTTACGCCGTTTGCAGCCATTAGATCCAGAAGATCACAGCCCTATGAAGGAGAAAAATATTTTGCATTTTTCTGGGAACATAATTTCAGGACCGTTCCCTTTGAAATTATAAATTTTAATTTTATCGTTGAGAAGGGCATCGGTATAATTATTTTTGGTGCCCATGGACGTTCATGGGTATCTGCCCATGGTCATTCTGATTTATCCCCCAATCCGTCCGATGTCGATCATTTTCATCATGAATTCGGTATCTCTCTTAATAATATATTCAGTTTGATTAGAATTGATACCAGCTATCGCCTTGATAATGGAATCATTTATATGGGACTGTCATTGGCAAGATTTTTTTAAATAAAATTGAAGGTAAATAGCCGTTGGAATTAACGCGGTATTTATTTTACAGGTAGGGAAATTGTATATTCACAATAGTTTTCGCTTGTAAACGTAATTTTTATTTTCCCCCGGTGCATTTTTAGCTTTTTCTTGACAACTTCCATGTCCTTAAATACCTCCTGACTATGTTCGGCCTCACTCAGACTGGATGTCGCGGTCGTCGGCATAAAAAGTAAACGGATAACTTCTGCTCCAAGATGGTCTCTGACTTCCTGTTTCTCATTGCTGATTTCAGACTCCGTATTCTCGATCGATTTTTGGAGTAACCGCTCGATACGAACAAGCCTCCCGTCATGGCGAAGTTTAAAACCGAATATACGGGAAGTTTCAAATGTTTCAATTTCTAAAGTACCAACAGGATTTTTATTGGCGCTTTTTCGTTCATCAGGTTTTTCAAAACAATATAAAATCGAAAATCTAACAAGGATAATTAAAAATTCTCTAACAATCTGCTGATAAGAGAAAGGAATTGCCGAACTGTTAAACTGATCATAATTAAATTGGACCTCTTTTCCCAATTCGTCACTTAAATTTTGCACAAGGTTCAAGATAGCCCGTATGATTAATCCATCTTCAAATTTTCTTTTTGGCCGGACACTTTCACTGAAGTGCTTGAAGCGATTCATCAACACTTTTACTTCCTGAAGCATTTGTCTTATCTCACCCAACTGGATAACAACAGGTACAAAATCACTGCTGCTCTTTTCAAGTTTTTGGTTAATTCTTCTGACATTTGATTCGAATTGTTTAATTTTCGTAACAAAAAAATTCAGTTTTAAAAGAGAAGCATTACTTATCAATTGGTGGATGATACGAAGTACCTTAGCTAAAATAATACTATAGTCAGAAGTATTTTTTGAATTTTTTAATTCTTTATCTACCGATTGCATCTCGAGTTCAGAAACTTCCAAAAACTCTTTTAAAAGCGGCGGCTCAACATGCAACATGTTGACCAACCATTCCATTTGTCTATTGGTGTCTTTTTCAATCTCTTCCAATTTCTTTGTCAATGATATCTGCGTAGTAATATCAGAGACGGTTGTGATAAGACCAACAATTTTGTCGTTTCGTACCAGGCGCTTAAATCTAAACGAAAGATATTTTGAAGATGTCCATAGTCCCCAGCGATTCTCAAAATGAAATTCGACAACATTAAGCGGGTTCAATTCATTTATCGTGTCTTCATCCAGATCATCTTTAAACATCAATCCCAGATATTCATTGGTATTGTTAACGATATTTTCTGGTACTCGATTTTCAAATAATGAAATGAACGGTTGCCCTAAAGGAACTTCCTGATCAATTATCTTTCCAAGGGCATTAGAATATTCACCTGATATCTCCAAATTTTCGTTGAGATACAGCACACCTTCTTCAAGCGCGCCAAGAATATCCTGTTTATTGATCCCGTTTTTCAGTATTTCTGCTTGCATTTTAAAAGACCTAAATCAAAGGATAAAAACCTTGGTTTCATTTTTTTATCCTATTTTTAATATACCATTTGACGATACTGAATATTACCGTCTACTAACTATAAATTTACTCTAGACAGACCACCAGAAACGACTTAAAATCCTTCCAGGTAATCGGGATGACGAACGATTGAATATTATCGGGCATTTTGATATCTTTCGCTTTTCCTTCAATAACTACAGGTACAGAGATCATAAAACTGCTCCCATAAGCCTGACGAACGTTACCTGAGATCGTATTGGCGATTTCACCTACAAGATCTTTTATATCACTTTTTTCAATGCTATCTTGACCAAGTATCAATTTGGCGATCGATCGCAACATTTCATCCGATGCCGTTACGTAAACACTGCCTTTTCGCTTACCTGAAATTCCGATTATTCCCGTATATTCCAGAACAACCGGATCTTCATCTTTAATAAATGGGATACCAGCAGTGGCTTTTTCATTTGTCACTTCGTTAAAATAATTTACAGTACTATCGATAAAGAAGTGAAGATCAGTTTCATTCATTTATTATTCTCCTATACTAAAACGCAAAGTTGCACTTTAATTATTCATTTCTTGAATCACTAGATTCAAATAATCAAACGTTCAAAGGAAGAACGTAATTTCTCTGGTGTAAACGGCTTCGGCAGAAAGCTCTTTGCACCGAGCTTTATCGCCTTTAATCCGGTACTTTTATCCGAAAGCGCAGTTACAACCATTACCTTCACGTTTATATTGATTTTAAGCATCTCTTCTAATACACTCAGTCCATCCATTTCAGGCATAGTAATATCCAGAGTAACAACATCAGGATTTGTTTTTTTAAACACCTCTAACGCTATCTTACCATTTTCGGCCGTACCGACAACATCGATATTAAAGTCCTTAAGATGCTTATGGATGGCCTGTCGTATAATGGCAGAATCATCAACAATCATCACTCTTACTTTCTCCTTCATTTACCCTCCTGTCTATTTATATCTACATATCCTATAATTCTTCAATCACTAATTTAAGACATGCCTATTACTTAACTTTTGGTAAAACTACTGTAAATACAATATACTTTCCTTTTTGATAATCCACCAGAATTTCCCCGTTATGACTTTCCACTTTATGCCGGATAATATCCATTCCAACCCCCCGCCCGGCCACAAGATCTGTTGTTTCTGAGGTCGAAATTCCCGGCTCAAAGATAGTACCAGCAATCTTTTTTTCATCCCATTGATCAATTTCTGACACGGTCCATTTTTGGGAAGCTATTGCTTTCTCTTTAAGCTTTCCTATATGCAATCCCCGACCATCATCCTTGTATCTGAAACTAAATTTACTATCAGAGAGTTCGGTTGATATTTCAATAGAACCCTTGCGGGGTTTATGATTTTTCTCTCTCTCCTCCGGTGATTCAATTCCATGGGTCATACTGTTGCGGACTAACTGAATCAGTATGTCCTTTACAAGCAAACGATATGGGTAAGGTATTATCTCCCCTTCAAAATCCTTATGAATCAATCGTACTTCTTTTTTGAGATCATGAGAGAGCGTTTGGATCAGATTATTAATTGATTTAACCAACATTTTACTCTCAAAACTTCTTCTCGGTCTAAATTGCTCATGAATCCGACTAATGCGCGCAATCATATTATTGATTTCTTTAATATTCGTGCGTAGTTCACCTAGATTCATCACCAGTGGTATAAAATCTGTTGAGACTAAACGATCTTTCTTTTTAATTTCCTCTATTTTATCCTCAAAATCATGTGCTCTTTTCGCAAAAAATTTCAAATCTAACAAACTAGCATTGCCCTTTACCATATGAACCGAACGGTAAATCTTATCAAGGATAGCGTGGAAATCCTCTTCTGCCTCACCCGATTTAAATGATTCTTCTATTAAATTTAATTCCGTAAGTGCCCCTTCAATAAACTCCTTCAATAATTGAGGTTCCACATGCAGAATACTCAAGAACCATTCCATTTGCTGTTTTGATTGTTCTTCAGATTCTTCAAGTTTCTTGGCTAATATCACCTGCTCGGTAATATCAGTTACGGTTGCAATTAACCCAATAATCTTCTTATTTAGAATAATTCGCCTGAAATTAAATGACAAAACTTTTTCTTTACTCAGTAATTCTCCCTTATTCTGGATCGCGAGCGGGATACTGGTTAATGGATTTAAATCGTCAAGCGTATCTTTATCGATGACCGGATTAAACATTAACTCCAGATAGTCATTGATATCTTCAATTTTTTTGGGGGAAAGCTGCTCTCCAAAAATATCGAGTAGATTTCTCTTAGCCAAATCGGTTGTTTGCAAAATATCCGTAAGAGCTGTAGAGTATTGTGAACCAATTCTAAACTTTGAATCAAGAAGGAATAACCCTTCTTCCACATTCAATAAGATGGTATCCGTCTCTCGTTTCATACCACGCAGGCTATTTCGTGATCTGCGCAGCTCTTTTTCAACCTTTAACCGCTCCCTAATCTCCTCTTGCGCCTGATTATAAAGGCGGGCATTTTCTATAGCAGCAGCAATTTGAGTACTCAGGGTTTCAGCGGTAGTGACATCTGAATCGTCAAAAGAATCGGCCTCAATACTTTGAAAATCCAACACCCCAATTACTTTATCGCCGCCAATAATCGGGACAGAAAGCTCCGATATCGTGACTTCATCTGCCTTCTTTACAAAATGCGGATTTTTTTTCACGTCACCGCTACACTGTGTCTTCTTAGTTAGTGCCGCCTGTCCGATCATGCCCTCTCCCAGCCTTATTGAAAGCGTTTTTGGGAAGACATTTATATAGCCACCGGCAATGGATTTGAGGTTTAATTGTTGTTCTTTCTCGTCAAGCAATAACAACATCACACCATAATAGTCATACGTATCATTAATACTGTTGACTATTTCTGATAAAATGGTATCAAGATGCAGCAAACTGCTAATGCGTTTACTAACTTCATAAAGAAGACTTGTCTGTTTTGTCTTTCGTTGTATTTCCCGCTCTTTTTTTAGACGATCGGTAATATCACGAACAATGTGCAGAGAAGCATCGATTCCTTCATAGTAAATTGAATCATATAACACCTCAACGGTCATCCTGCGCCGGTTTTTCTTAATATGTGTAAACTGTACAAGATGATCAGGATTGGTTAAATTCAGCGACTTCATTAATGACGCCACTTCCTCCGGCGGATACAGATCTTTTAAGGTCATTGAAAGAATTTCTTCCTTCGTGTATCCATATAGAATTTCTACAGCAGTATTACATTCAAGAAATTTTAATGTTTTTTTATCAAATATAAAGATTGGATCAGTAATCTGATTGAACAGATAAAAATACTTTTCCTGAATCTCACGCAGTTTGATTTCTGAATTCCTGCGTTTCTTCTTTTCTTCTTTAATGGAGGAAATTGACTCTGCATCAAGATATAAGGCGGCAGCTCCTAATATATCAATATTCTGCACATCGGAAACCCGGACATCCAGTATATTCCTGACATGAGGCAATGAGCAGGCGTGCAGAACCTCCCACATCGAATCTTTAAATAAATCATAAGCCCGACTAACTTCCCCACCCAATACGACACACTGGGGATCCAGAACAGAGATAATCATCTCCAGCGCATGCCCCAGGTTCTGACCAAAAGAGTTAAATAACTGCAGGGCTTTTTTATCATCCCTTTCGGCCAGCTCATATATTTTTTCAAAACTCATTCCCGATTCATGCTCAAAGTACCGTTTGCTGCAATAATGATCATAGTCCCGGTCTTTATATGCCATATACCCAAATTCTCCAACACCACCGCTACTGCCGGAAAGTAAATTCTTATTAACAATAACCCCTCCTCCCATGCCTTCATTAATGATTAAACCTACAAAATTGTCGTATTTCCTCCCCTTTCCATAATAATATTCGCCAACCGTAAAACAATTCGCATCATTATTTACATAAACCGGAACCTTAAAATGTGATTCTAACTCTTTTTTAAGATGGACTTCTTTCCATGAAGCGATACGGGATACATCATAGGCGATTCCCTTCTCAACATCTACAGTTGTAGGAACACCAATGCCAATCCCCAAGATGGATGAATTAAAATTTGATTCAATCAACCGGATTAATTCGTGTAGAATTTCAGATTTCCCCCCATTAAGATCGATTTCGATATGTTTTATCTTATCGATCTTACTGCCAGTGATCCGTCCGATCTTAATACCGGGAGCCTCTATGTTTAAACCAATAATTCTCTTTTCCATCATTAAAACTCACTCTGGAAAACATTCTTTTGTTTATATTTTGAAATCATTAATATCTCGTATAATAAATTAATTATACAGCAACAAGTTCTTCATCATTGATCATTTTGCTTAGTTCTCCCGAATTTACGGGTATTGTGATCGAAAATTCGCAAAACCGGCCATTTTCAAAATTCAACATAATTTCTCCACCGGCCTTTGTTATTTTATCCTTCACCAGATCCATTCCTATCCCCCTGCCGGCGACAAGATTTGCTCTGTCAAGAGTCGAAATGCCTGTGGTATAGATGGTCTCTGCAACCTGTTGATCATTCCATTGTTCAATATCTTCCGCATCCCATAAACCCGAAGATTTCGCCTTAGAGCGTAATTTATCAATCTGAATACCTCTACCGTCATCGCTGAGGCGAAAGACAAAAGCAGTTTCGCTCGCCATGGACGTGATCTCTATCCGCCCAACCGGATTCTTTCCAATTTCTTTCCTCTCTTCCGGCCTTTCAATACCATGATAGACAGAATTTCTGATCAACTGAATCAATATCTGTCGCGTCAGAAGTCTGAACCTGTAAGGGATATGGCCGGGATCAAAATTATCCGTATCTAATTCAATTATTTTATTCAGATCCCCGGCTAACGTGTGAAGTAAATTCTGTAAAGAGGAAATAAAGACCTTTTTCTCATAACTTCTCTTCGGTCTGAAATTAACGTGAATCTTGCTTATCCTGCCGACCAGACTCTCAAGACTGATAAGGATGGCTCGCATCTCTTTAAGCATCAATACCAATGGAACAAAATCCGAGCCGGTAATGATAGTCTTATCTTTTATATGAGAAATATTATCTTCAAACTCATGAGCTTTCTCAACGAAAAATTTAAGATCAATGAGGGACGCATTACCTTTGATCAAATGCATGGATCGGAAGATTTTTTCTAACGTGGCATTTATATCCGCTTCCTTTTCACTCCCTTTGAGAACATTATCGATATAATTCAGCTCCAGATTGGCACCTTCCAAAAACTCTTCCAGCAATTGTGGCTCAATGTGCAGAATACTAAGCAGCCATTCTATTTGTTTTTTACTATATTCCTGAGACTCTTCCAATTCCCGGGTTAACCTAATTTGATCGGAAATATCCCTGACCGTGGCTATCAATTCTTTTGTTTTCCCATTTTCACTGGGTATGCGACGGAATTTAAACACCAGATCCTTGACAATTTTTAACTTACTGTCTCCATTTTCAAAAGTTAATCGCATCTCGCTTAACGGATTCAGATTAATCAAGGTCTCTTCATCAACCGAGTCATTAAACATTAACTCAATAAATTCTTGGGTACTTTGGTGAATTTTATGGGTCACCGTATTTTCTAATAAATCGATAAAGTTACATCGTGCCAGATTTTTCTGCTCGAGAATAGATTCGAGAGCGGATGAATATTGGGATTCGATTTTATATTTTTCATTTATTAAAAAGATACCCTCTTCAATATTATGCAATATATTATCAGTCTCTTTCATAGAGATAATCAATTGTCTGTTTCGTTCGTTGATTTCCCATGTCCGTTCAGCAATCTGATCTTCCAGATATTTCTTCTGTTTTCCAATCTTTTTGAAACGATAATGGTAGACACTGTACGAAATTATGAGGATCATCAGCACTAACAATATCCGAAACCACCAGGTGGCCCAGTAAGGAGGATTGATATGAATTTTTACCGAGGTATCCGCTTCATTCCAAATACCATCGCTGATGCTCCCCTTCACTTTAAAAATGTAATCACCACCGTCAAGATTAGTGTAACTGGCATATCGGCGGTTCCCACAGCGGATCCAATTCTTATCAAATCCCTCCAATTTGTAGGAATATTCATTTTTTTCGGGATTGGTATAGTCAAGGGCAGCGAATTCAAAAGCAAAAAAGTTATCTTTATGGAACAATCTGATATTTTTGATCATTGAGATCGAGGAATCCAGGTTTGCTTCAAGGTCAAATATTTTAAAAGAAGTCAGTACTACCGGCGGGATATATTTGTTCTCCGTAATATTATTCGGAAAAAAACTGTTATAACCGTTGATACCGCCAAAGAACATTTCACCCTTACGATCTTTGGCATAGGCACCGCCATTAAATTCATCACTCTGCAACCCATCATTGACATCGAAATTTTTAAAGGTTTCTTTACCCGGATTGAATTTTGATATGCCCTTATTTGTGCTCAGCCAAATATTACCATTGTCATCCTCAAGAATACCGTAAACGGCATTATTGGGAAGCCCGTTTTTCTCAGTAAAAACAGTAAATCTCTCGGTTTTGGGATCAAACTTATTTAAACCACCACCGTAGGTTGTAATCCAGATGATGCCGTTTTTCCCCTGGTGTAAGGCAAGTACCCGGTCATGGCTGAGTGATGTCGGATCATCAGGATTATTTATATAATGTTCGAATTTCCCTCTGTTTCGGTCGAACTTGTTCAAGCCCTTATAAGTGCCTACCCAAAGTATACCTTCGGTATCTTCTAATAGGCAGCGCACACGATTATCACTGAGACTGTTTGCATCATCAGGATTATGTGTGTAGTGTATAAACTCTTCTTTCTGTACATCAAATAAATTTAAACCGCCCCATGTTCCGATCCAGAGCGATCCATTTTTATCTTCAAATATAGCGCGAATCGTATTATTACTGATCGAAGTGGAATCATCGATAGTAAAGATATAGCGTTTAAATTTTTTCTGAAGGGGATTAAATCTATTCAATCCGGCATTATTGGTTCCAAACCACAATTCACCTCTGCTGTCTTCATAAATGACACGTACAATATCGTCACCCAGGCTATATGGATCCAGGGGATTATGTCTGAATACTTCCACCGTTCCCTTATTTCGATTTATTTTATTCAGCCCTTTGTTCGTCCCAATCCACAGATGGCCGGACCGGACAACCAGTATTGACCAGACGTTATTGTCATTGATACTATTGGGATCCCAGGCTACATTTTTATAGTGTCGAAATTTCTTTTTTCGCCCATCATATTGATTTAAACCCCCACCATATGTGCCAACCCAGATAGTACCGGAAGCGTCTTTATAAATTACACGTATCAGATCATTACTGAGACTCTTTGCATTTGAAGGATCATGATTGGTTTGCCAGAATCTGTCATTGACCTGATCATAAAAGTTTAAACCAAAATCCGTTCCAATCCAGAGTATATGATTTACATCTTCATAAATCGTATAGATCACATTGTTACTAAGGCTGTTTGGGTTACCGGGATTTTGTTTGTATCGCTTGAATTGCTTCTTTTCCGGATCATATAGATTTAATCCGTCATTCGTACCCACCCATAAATTACCAATGGAATCTGTATATAAACTCTGAATATAATTACTGCTCAATGTCGACATCTCATTCGGATCGTGGACATAGTTATAAAACATTCCCGCATCTTTATTTTCTTTCTTTAAAACAGAAAGTCCGCCACCATAGGTCCCAATCCACAGATTGCCTGCTTGATCCTCAAGTATTACCCGAATACAGTTATCACTGATACTTTTCGCATGGTTAGGATCGTGAATAAAATGAGTGAATTTAGCACTGGAAGGATTAAACCTGCTCAAGCCACCACCCTCAGTACCAATCCATAGATACTGGTCACTGTCCTCAAAAATAACTTGTATACGGTTATATTCAAGTTCGTTTTTACCATTTATTTCTTGTTGATAGGTAGTAAATCTTTCATGTATCGGATCAAATTTATTCAGGCCGCCACCGGAAGTACCAATCCAAATGTTGCCGAGATGATCCTCACAGACTGAGGTAATCCAGTTATCCGAAATAGAGGATGAATCTGCCGGAATATGTTTGAATACCTTAAAAGTATAGCCATCATACTTATTCAAACCATCCTGTGTACCGAACCACAGAAATCCTTGACGATCTTCCATAATCGCAAATATTGAACTCTGTGATAAACCCTTTTCAATTGAAATTCTGTTAAATTCCATCTCATAGGTCTGGGCCCCAAGAAGAGAAGGTTGGAGGAGTGAGACAGGTAAACAAAATATAAAAATTATTAATCCTGACAATTTGCAGGGATATATCTGCGTTCGTATAAGTGAATGAATAAAAAGTAGTCTGAAATTGTTTAGCTTTTTCACAATTAAATCCAGAACATATAGAGATTTCGAAGCCACCGTCATTATCATTACATTCACTCCAGATTTCAGGTACAATTATTTTCCATGAATAGATGACATAAGAATTGAATAATAGTCTTCATTACTCTTTATTTTATCGACAATTTACCGCGATTCTTTATAATTATGATGAGAATAATAAGAAGTTGGTGTCATCCCCATTAAATAGGAACATGATATAAGGATAATAAAAACAAAACCACAGAGGCCACAGAGAATAACTCTGTGTGCTCAGTGGTTATTTTTTTCACTACCTATTGAGAACAGTAGGATAAGAATATGAATATAAGCGAAGTAAAATCAGGAATTTTGAATTAATCTTTTGAAAGCATCTTGGAACTTCTGCGGGCTGAACGGTTTATTCAAATAACTGCTGGCACCCATTTTCAGTGATTTTAAACCGGTTGCTTTATCAGATAATGCTGTAACCACGATTATTTTACATTTCATGTTTATTCTTACCATTTCCTGTAAAACATGAAATCCTCCTAATCCCGGCATGGTTATATCCAGGGTAACAAAATCCGGGAGAAATTTTTTAAACAGATCCAAAGCGGTTTCTCCATTATGTGCAGTGGCAATTACATCAATATCGAAATCTTCTAAAAATTTGGCAATGGCCTGACGAATGATCTGTGAATCATCGACAATCAATAAAGTTCCATTTTGTTCTGACATTGAATTTCAAAATTAGGTATATATGAAAGGTTTTACAAAATTTAAAGGATGGGAAAATCAATAGCAACACATACTCAGATTCTACCACCAACACAATGTTTATCCGAATTGGTGGGCGGTAGGGCGATTAGCATATATTTTTAAATCACAAATTTCAAATCTCAAATATCAAATAAATTTCAATTCACAATTTCGAAAATTAAGTTAAATAAATTTGGGTCATTGGATCTTGAAAATTGATTATTATTTGGATTTTGTTATTTGTAATTTGATTTTTATTTGTCCCGATTCATCGGGACATAATCAATAGATCAGGCTTATCACTCAATCCAGCGGTCTTGATCCTTAGTTTTTGACAAACCTTCGGCACGACTAATGGCATTCTTGCCAAATTTTTTCCGGACCAGATCCTCAACAATATCCAGTTCCGAAGGCTTTTCGTCGCTCTCCTCAAAAAGAGAAAGTTGACCACCGGTCTTATCCTGGAATCCGCTTATTCCAACCCCGAGCAAGCGGACTTTACGCTTTCTCTCATAATTTGTGCTGAAAAGGTCATTGATTACCTTGAATATTACATCCGTGTTTGATGTCGGATGCTTCAGAGTTTTATTTCGTATGATAGTATCGAAACCCTGATATCGTAATTTGAGATGAACGGTTTTACCGGTTAGACCTTTTTGACGCATCCGATACCCGACTTTTTCAGCCAGGCGAAGCAGCGTTTTATTCAATACATTGATATCTAAAATATCCTCCGAAAAAGTGTGTTCATTGCTGACGGATTTAACCATGTGTTCAGGAATTACCGGACGATCATCCATTCCCCTGGAAAGCATATAGAAATGCTTACCCAGTTTTCCAAATTTTTGTTCGAGCACATCCAGTGGAAATTTAGCAAGATCGCCGATGGTGTATATACCGAAACGCTCTAATTTTTCAATCGTTTTCTTTCCGGCACCCCACATTCTTGAGAGCGGTAAAGGATTGAGAAATGACCGGATATTATTTTCATCCACTATTACCAGACCATCAGGTTTTTCAAGATCTGAGGCAATTTTAGCGAGAAATTTATTCGGAGCAATCCCGATCGATGACGTAAGAGCCTGTACTTCAAAAATTCTGTATTTTAATTTTTTACCAATATTTCTGGCAGAACCGAACAACTTGATACATCCGCTGATATCAAGAAAAGCTTCATCAATCGATAATGGTTCAACCAGATCGGTAAATTCATAAAACAACTTAAAAATATCCTTACTTACCTGAGAATAGAGACTGCCATTTGGCGGAATATAAATCCCATGAGGGCATAATTTATAAGCCTGTGATATGGGCATCGCTGAATGTATACCAAATTTACGGGCTTCATAAGAACATGTAGATACAACCCCCCTGCCTTTCCCCCCCTGCGGATCTGCACCTACAATCACCGGTTGGCCGATGAATTCGGGATGTTCGCGCTGCTCAATGGCCGCGAAAAATGCATCCATATCTACATGAAGAATGATTTTTTTTGATTTCATCGATGGAAAATCTTTATGATACAATCATAGTAAAATCGAACTATTTATAATACAGCCCAAAACTGCAATCGAAAAATTTGCTTGACAAATAACCCAAATATAGTGTACATTTGTACACTTATTCAAGACAATAAGTGAAAGGATTAATTATATGCGAGCCCTGACTAAAAAGCAAGAGATAATTCTTCAGCTCATTGCTGACTCGGTTGAAAAATACGGTTATCCTCCGACCTATCAACAGCTGTGTGATATATTAAAAATAAGTTCAAAAAATGGTGTAAAAAAACATATTGAGGCACTTGTTTCCAAAGGACATCTGGAAAAAGATTCATCACCACGAGGATTACGAATCATTAACCCCGAATATAAACCCCGGGGACACGATGAGTCTGCGGTACCATTAATCGGTCAGATCGCTGCCGGGTTTCCTATACTGGCCGAAGAAAATGTGGAGCGTTATGTCCCGGTTCCGCGCAATCTGATCAAATCAGAAGGTCGTTATTATGCCTTACGTGTCCGTGGGGACAGTATGGTTAATGCAGGAATATTTGATGATGATTTAGTCATTGTAAAAGCATCGGATATGGCTATCAACAATGATATTGTCGTCGCTTTGATCGATGGCGAAGTCACCGTAAAGCGTTTTGTAAGCCGGGGTGAATTGATGTACCTCAAAGCAGAAAATCCGGCCTACGATGATCTTTATCCGATAGAATCTTTTGCTATTCAGGGCAAAGTTGTAGGATTAATCAGAGAAAACTTCCATTAGCTTGACTAGCGTGATTAATTTATGAATATTAGATCTATCATATGGCAACAATTAAGTCTCCCCTTATAAAAGGGGATTAAGGGGATGTAAACTATTGACATTATTCTTAAGATTACGTATAAAAACAACCCCCTAACCCCCTTTATTAAGGGGGCATTAAATCTTTGATTATATGTTAGTTATACTCTTTTAAACATTAAGATTTTTGAATAATTCAGGCTAGTATACTTAAATAAAGCCATGGGAAAAACCGATAAACTAAAAATAAATCCCTTTGAGCGCTCGCAACCGCTCACCCGGGATTTTTTTAACATCCCTTTACTGGGTATGGTGCGCGTTGATATCCCCGCCATCTCAAACGGTGATTACAACCTAAGCGATCTTATATCCAATTTTCAAAATACAGACCAGGATTCCGTTACTCTCGAAGTTTTGGATAATGCCATGGATCAGGCAGGCATTATCAAGGGTGATTATCTGACCATAAATTTACGTGCCAAACCTCAGAACGGCGACATCGTTGTCGTAAAATTAGGTGAACGGTTTTTCATTCGAAGATTTCATCGTCAGGACCACCTTATACGTCTCGAAACCGACGATATTTATCCCTCATCTCTTGTCATTGAAATCAACACACCTGGCTTTCATATTTTCGGAAAAGTCATCTCCCTTTCCCGCCAGTTTTAATCTATCACCACACAACCGTCCCACACGATGCACCAGGGCACTAGCCACCTAGCAATCTGACGACCTGATAATTTTCAAATTTTTCTTGCAATTCCTTTCCTTTGTCTTTATATTTTGGTGTACGCTTGTACACTTATCAAGCAAAAATTGTCATGAGTGTCTGGTTAAGACTTTAATCAATAGCAATTATCGCCGGAATATCAAATAGATTAGAGATCTAATATACATAGAGACTTGATATAAAGAACTCACCCTAAATCCCTCTCTTGGAAAGAGAGG